>JACMPQ010000025.1 GCA_014377425.1 Microbacteriaceae bacterium
GACCTCGCGACCGCCGCCGAGCAGTCTTCCGAGGAGGACGAAGCGCAGGAAGGTAACGAACTGGCCGCGGATGAAGAATCCGCCGAGTCGGCCGAAAGCCTTGCGCTCCACGTTGTGAATGCGGACGACGGCGAAGACGAGACCGAGACAGACACCGATACCGATGTCGAGGCAAATCTCGATGCGGCGCTCGATGCGGTCGCGCTCGCCGCGGATCCCGAAGCGGATGCCGCAGTCGCGGATGCGCTCGAAGTTGACTCCGCCGACGAGGCCGAGGCCGCCGTCGAGGCGACCGATGACGAGGTTGGATCCGTGGAGGGCGAGACCGAAGAGGTCGTGCCGTTCGACGATGAATTCGAGGCAGAAATCGAGTCAGAGCTCGCCGAGCAGGCGAGCGTGGACGAGGCCGAGGAAGAGACCGAGGTCGACCCTTACGACGAATTCCGCAAGGAGCTCAAGGCGGCCTATGGCAAGTGGTACGTCATCCACTCCTACGCCGGTTTCGAAAAGCGCGTCAAGCAGAACATCGAGAACCGCAAGGTCTCGATGGCCATGGAGGACTTCGTCTTCCAGGTCGAGGTGCCGATGGAAGACGTCGTTGAGATTAAGAACGGCCAGCGCAAACTGGTGAACCGCGTGCGCATCCCGGGCTACGTGCTCGTGCGCATGGACCTCAACGAAGACAGCTGGTCGGTTGTTCGCCACACCCCCGGTGTCACCGGGTTCGTCGGCAACTCGCACAACCCCACCCCGCTGCGCTTCGAAGAGGCCTTCTCCATGCTGAAGAGCCTGGTTCAGATCATCGAAGCTCCGGTCAAGCCGGGCGTCAAGGGTGGCAAGACCACCCAGCGCTCGATCCCTCAGGAAGTCGACTTCGAGGTCGGCGAGACCATCACGATCAAGGAAGGCTCGTTCGCGGGCCTGCCCGGCACGATTAGCGAAATCAAGGCGGAGAGCGGAAAGCTCATCGTTCTGGTCTCGCTCTTCGAGCGCGAGACGCCGGTCGAGCTCAGCTTCGACCAGGTCACCAAGCTCTAAACTCCGTTCGCCGTCACGGCGACACAGACCACCGCATCCGGACCTACCGGAGGTGCGGGAGAGCATCCGGAAGACGGACGCTCGAAACCGAAAGAAGGAAACATGGCATCGAGAAAGAAGATCACGGGGCTTATCAAGCTCCAGATCAACGCTGGCGCCGCCAACCCCGCCCCGCCCATTGGGCCGGCGCTGGGACAGCACGGCGTCAACATCATGGAATTCTGCAAGGCTTACAACGCCGCGACCGAGTCGCAGCGCGGTAGCGTTATTCCGGTAGAGATCACCGTCTACGAAGACCGCTCGTTCACCTTCATCCTGAAGACCCCGCCCGCAGCGGAGCTCATCAAGAAGGCTGCCGGCGTTCTCAAGGGCTCTGGAACCCCGCACACCGTCAAGGTTGCCAAGCTCACCAAAGAGCAGGTTCGCCAGATCGCCGAGACCAAGATGAGTGACCTCAACGCAAACGACATCGACGCTGCGTCGAAAATCATCGCGGGCACCGCCCGTTCGATGGGAATTACGGTGGAAGCATAATGGCTACGAAATCTAAGGCATACCGCGCCGCCGCCGAGAAAATCGAAGAGGGCAAGTTCTACACCTCCGCCGAGGCTGTCGCACTCGCTCGCGAGACCGGTTCGAAGAAGTTCAACTCCACTGTTGAGGTCGCCCTCAAGCTTGGCGTCGACCCCCGCAAGGCAGACCAGATGGTTCGTGGAACCGTCAACCTGCCCCACGGAACCGGCAAGGTTGCCCGCGTTATCGTGTTCGCAACGGGCCCCGCGGCTGAGGCAGCACTCGCTGCCGGCGCCGACGAGGTGGGTGGTGACGAGCTCATCGAGAAGGTTGCCGCAGGCTACACGGCATTCGATTCCGCGGTTTCGACCCCGGAGCTGATGGGCAAGGTCGGTCGTCTCGGAAAGGTCCTCGGCCCGCGCGGACTCATGCCGAACCCGAAGACCGGTACCGTAACCCCCGACGTCGCTCGCGCCGTCACCGAAATCAAGGGTGGAAAGATCGAGTTCCGCGTTGACAAGCACAGCAATGTGCATTTCATCGTGGGCAAGGCCGGTTTCGACCAGGCTCAGCTCGAAGAGAACATCTCTGCAGCCCTCGACGAGATCACGCGTGCCAAGCCGTCGAGCTCGAAGGGTCGCTACATCCAGAAGGGCACCGTGACCACCACGTTCGGCCCCGGAATTCCGCTGGACGTCAACGCGCTGTAACGAACGCTTGCTATAAAAAAAGGGGGTCCACTTCGGTGGGCCCCTTTTTTGTCCGGCTCTCGTGCGGCGGCGCGTGGTGCAGGTGGCTGGCAGCCCGACGGTTTTCCTCGACAATGGACTATGCCCGCCGCCGACCTTCCCGCTTTCGTTGCGCCGGCATCCGGCTCTCTAAAAGCGGCATCCCATTCTTCTAATCACCCGCAGCGCCATCCCTCGTCGCTTCGTCCAGCGGTGGAATCGGATGCCGCCGCGCTGCACTCGCTGGCAGCAGACACCTTCCCGCTGGCCTGCCCGCCCGGCACTCGGGCGCTTGAGATTGAACGACACATTGCGGCGGAGCTCTCGGCCGAACGGTTCGCGCAATTTCTGGCCGACCCGGCTCGCGAACTGTTTGTGGCGCACCGTGACGGTGAACTCGTGGGCTACACGATGCTCGTGTACGGCGAGCCGACCGATGCCGAGGTTGCCGGCTGCCTCACCGTGCGCCCCACGGTGGAACTCAGCAAGTGCTATTTCGCGCTCAGCCAACATGGCACAGGGGCCTCCGCCGCACTCATCGCGCTCACGGTAGCGGCGGCGCGGGCTCGCGGATCCGCGGGCATGTGGCTCGGCGTGAACGAGCACAATCACCGCGCTAACCGCTTCTATGCCAGGCACGGTTTCGAAGCGATCGGGCACAAATACTTTTATGTCGGCACCGAGCTCAACGACGACTTCGTGCGCGAGCTGGTGCTGTGATCGCGCGCGACCGCATCGCCTCAGGGGTAGGTTGTGTGCTGGTGACTGCAGCCCTCGCGATCATCCTGATTGCGCGCTCCACGATGCATAGGGTGGCGTACGTGAGCGAGCTCGGCGCGGTCGGCGAACCCACTGCGCGCTGGTTTGAGGCAGCCCTTCTGCTCATTGTGGTGGGTGGTTCACTCATCGCATGGACCGGCCGCGGGGTGCGTTCGCGGGCCCGACTGTTGGGCCTCTGGACGCCGGCGATCTCGCTCTGGATCGGCTGCGCGTTCTTTCTCGGGGCGTCTCAGGTCACCTGCACGGCGGGCTGTCCGCTGCCGGTGGGGCCAACCTTCACCCCACAAAACTTTGCGCACACCCTGATGGCTGTTCTGGCCTTCGCCGCCGCCTGCACCGCGATGCTGCAATCCGCCTTTGCCCACGGGCACCGGATGCTGGCGCGCCTGTCACTTGCGGCGGGAATCTCGGTCGCCGTGGTGGCTGCGACCGGCGGCATCCTGTCGCTAATGCGCTTTGGCACCGACGTTGGCAGTGTGCTGGAACTGGTTGCCACCGCCATCTCGATCGGGTGGTTAGTGGTGTTTGGGCTAACCGCGGCGGCGGGCTCAGCCCGAACGGGCGCAGTGCCGGCCAGCGCTGCCGGGGCTGATGCAGCGCGGCTCGGTGCAGTGCCGCAGCGCACCCCCGGGCAGTACATCTAGCTCGCGATTCGGCCCGCGGCGAGCTGATCGAGCACGCTATTTGCTAACAGCACGAGCGCCGCAATCTCGGTGTCGTCGCGCTCAATCCAGCGGCACTCCGGCGTGGGGTGGGTGGGCACGAAGTCGCTGTGCTGTTCCCAAACCAAGAGCGTGCGCTCGGCGCCGAGAACGTATTGCTGCCACCAGACCTGCCGCAGATACGAACGCGGGATCGAATTCCAGGCGCTCTTGGTGGTCTTGATCTCGGCCAAAACTACCTCGCCCGACTTCGAGGTTCCGACACCGTCAGGGGTGGCGAGGTGTCGCGGTTCGTCCAGGGCGTGAAAGAGGCGGTCGCTCGGCACGATTCCGAACTCGCCGCGCACCCAGCGGGCAATCTCCGGCTCCCGCGCGCGGCCGTGGTCGGTGTAGGCATTACCGCCGAAGCCGGAGCCGCGAATTTTCTCGAGCACGAGGGCGGGCACGCTCCGGATGCTGGCGAGCCGGGCGGCGTCCGTTGCGGTAATGCCACGACTGCGCGCCTTCAGCCAGGCCACCCGGTCGCTGGCCACGGCGACGACCCGATCACTGTGGTGCGGGGGTGGCGACTCCCACAGGGAGAGCATGGGCTGGAACGAAGGCACGATCTCATTGTGCTCGTGTTTGGGCTCGGTCCGGCGCAGGAACACCCTGAGCGCTGCACGTGTGGCTCTCAGCATCGTTCATTCTTCGTTGCGGCGTACGTAAATCTTCGTTGTGGTGCCCACAAAAACCAGCAGCTCGGGATCAGATCCCGAACTGCTGGTTAGCCAGTACAGCGTTCCTTGGGTGAGCGCTAGTTGCTCGCGCCGGGCGCAGCAGGTGTCGTCGGAGCTACGGGACCCCCCGGCGCGGTGGGAGCAGTAGGCGTGCCGTTATTCGGGGTGTTGTTGTTCGGGGTGTTGTTGTTCGGTCCGGCGGGGCCTGGGCGGACGGTGCTGGAACCGTTGCCGTTGCCGTTGCCGTTGCCGTTGCCGTCACGCATTCCGGCACCGCCCCGCATGTCATTGCCGTCACGCATTCCGGCACCGTCGCGTTCGTGCCCTGAGTCGCTCATCTGGCGGCGTTCGCCCTGCGCCTGCCCAAATTCACGGTGGCCGCCATGAGTCAAACGGTCAAAACCGATGCCCCCGAACAGCCCGACGACGAGACCGACAACGAGCGCCGCAACAGGAATGCTCCACGCCTTCGGGCGTTTGAGCCAGGCTAAACGGTTCCCGGCAATTGGCACTGGCATTGGCACCGGCACCGCGGCCGCAGTCGTGGGTGCGGCAGTGGCCGCCGCATTGGGTGCGGGGGCGGATTCAACCGCGGTCGGGGCAGGAGAGACAATTTCTTGAGGGTCGTTGTCGCTTGAGTTCAGATTTCTTGTGTCGTCAGACATTGTGGTTCGCTTTCTGGGCGGGGAGCGGGGGAAGTGTCGTTGCCTTCCCGAAATCTCGGTGGTCGAGATTCGAGCGCAGGCTGCAACACGAATGTGCTTGCTGCTTCGATCGTCGCGAGAGCGGCTATGTGATTCCTATGGAGCGGCTTAGTCGCTTCCCTGAATGCATCACTCACGGTGTATTGGTTATTTCTTCAGGTTCAACCAAGACCGCTCATAGAACCTTCATAGCTTCGTGGTAATAGTGGTAACTGTGACCCAGCCCAATCCTGTGCCCAACCCCGCACCTGTGCTCCTCCGCCGACTTGACGGCAGCCCTGTGCGCGCGGTCGTCGTCGACGACGAGGCAACCCTCGCCGATCTGCTCACCATGGCTCTGCGCTACGAGGGGTGGGATGTTAAGGCGGCAGCCGACGGTCGAAGTGCCATCGCGCTCATTAGAGAATTCAAACCGGACGTCGTGATTCTCGACGTCATGCTGCCGGATATCGATGGGCTGCAGGTGCTCCACCGCCTTCGCAACGACGGTCATGACATGCCGATCCTGTTTCTCACCGCGAAGGATGCCCTCGATGACCGCATCGCGGGGCTGACCGCCGGCGGTGACGACTACGTGACCAAGCCATTCAGCCTCGAGGAGCTCATTGCGCGCCTGCGCGGACTCATCCGGCGCTCGACCGTAACCATCGCGGATTCATCCGACCCGGTGCTGCGACTTGGAGACCTCACCCTCGATGAGGAAAGCTACGAGGTTCGTCGCGGCGACCGTCTAATTGACCTCACGGCGACCGAGTTTGAGTTGCTGCGCTTTCTCATGCGCAATCCTCGTCGCGTGGTGTCGAAGATCCAGATTCTAGATCGGGTGTGGAGCTACGACTTCGGCGGGCGCTCCAGCATCGTTGAGATTTACATTTCCTATCTGCGCAAGAAAATCGACGCAGGGGCCACCCCGATGATTCATACGGTTCGCGGAGTGGGCTACCTGCTCAAGGCTGGCGTGTGAGCGAGGCTCCGCAGACGCGGTGGTCACCGAGAGGCATTCTGGGCCGAATGCAACGGATGCAACCGATGCAACGGATGCAACGGATGACCGGGCCGTGGACCCTGCGCCGCCGGCTCGTGCTCAGTGCCGTTGGACTCTTAGCTATGACCAGCGTGGTGGTTGGACTGGTCAGTGTGCTCGCGCTCCAGCGCGCACTCACCGACCGTCTCGACGAGCAACTTACCGGCGCGATTGTTCGATCGCAAGGGGCCGGTGACCGCTCGCCCAACGACGACGACTTCGGGCGCAACATCCGTCCCGAATTGATTGCTGTCGGACTGATTTCGGCGACCGTCACCAATGGTTTCGTTGATCGGGCGGTTTATTTCACCGAACGGGGAACGGTGCGGAGCCTTACCGTTGCGCAGGCCACCTCGCTGTTTCAGGTTTCGGTCGACGGCAAACCGCTCACGGTACAAATCGATGGCCTCGGAAGCTATCGGGTTGTCGCCGGGGCAGTCAATTCCTCCCGCATCGTGCTCGTCGCGCTGCCGCTTGCACCGGTGAACGCGGTGCTCTGGAAAGTGGTGCTCGTAATCTCAGTTATCACGCTGGCCGGAATCGTGGCAGCGGGATTCGCAGCACGCTGGATTGTGCGCCTGGCGCTGCGACCGCTCGACCGCGTGGCCGAGACGGCGACGCAGGTGGCGCAGCTTCCGTTGGACCGCGGGGAGGTGGCTCTTGCCGTACGCGTGCCGGATGCCGATTCTGACGCCGACACCGAAGTCGGCAAGGTCGGCGCCGCTATCAATCTCATGCTGGGACACGTGGCATCCGCCCTCAGTTCTCGCCAGGAAAGCGAGCGCAAGGTGCGGCAGTTTGTGGCCGACGCCAGTCACGAGTTGCGCACCCCACTTGCCTCAATTCGCGGTTACGCCGAACTCACCCGGCGAGGTCGTCACGAACTTCCCGATGACGTCGTGCACGCGATCGGGCGGGTCGAGTCCGAGGCCACCCGCATGACCTCGCTCGTGGAAGACCTGCTGCTTCTGGCACGGCTCGACGAGGGCCGCGACCTACAGCACGATCCGGTCGATCTGTCCCGGCTGCTCATCGACACTGTGAGCGATGCCCACGCGGCGGGCCCGGAACACGTTTGGTCACTCGATTTACCCGAGGAACCGGTAGTCGTTACCGGCGACGAATTGCGGCTGCATCAGGTCATCGCTAACCTGTTGGCCAACGCTCGGGTGCACACGCCTGCCGGCACGAATGTCACGGCAGGTCTCGTTGTCGGCTCGTATGGCCAATCGATCATCTCGGTTACCGACAACGGTCCGGGGGTGCCCGAAGATCTTCGCCCCACCCTTTTTGAGCGCTTCGCCCGTGGAGACAGTTCTCGCTCTCGTCTGGCCGGCAGTACCGGGCTCGGCCTTGCAATTGTGCGGGCGGTGGTCGAGAGCCACGGCGGTTCGGTGCGCGTCGACAGCGTTCCCGGCCAGACCTCATTCATCGTGGAACTTCCCGCGACCGCTCCCGTGCGCGTCTGACCCGGCGTCGCTATGCCGGATGCCGCAGGGCCGGTTTGCGGTTGCGACATCCGACCCCGTAGTCTTGCCTAAACCCAAGACCGCAGGTTATTGGCGTGTCTCGAAGTCTTCGCTCGCGAAGAATAAGAGTCCGTCGGTCGGAGATTCGCCCAAGCGAAGACCAGCGCAGGTGTGTGAAGACGTTTTCGTTGTGATGCAAATCACAAAGTTTGCAGCTCCGTGCCCCTGTGCCGGAGCTTTTTTTGTGCCGAAATCTTCCATCAGATCTGCAGCCCTAGCGTTTCGACTATCAATCTAAGGAGTGCCATGGCGAACAAGGAAGCGTCAGTCGCCGAGCTCACGGAGAAATTCCGCAGCTCGAACGCTGTTTTGCTCACCGAGTATCGCGGGCTCACCGTCGCCCAGCTGAAAAAGCTGCGGACGTCGATCAGTGAGCACGCCACATTTGCCGTGGTGAAGAACACGCTGACCAAGATTGCGGCCAATGCCGCGGGCATCACGTCGTTTGACGCCGAGCTCGTCGGTCCGTCCGCCATCGCTTTTGTTCACGGTGACACCGTCGCCGTCGCGAAGGCTCTGCGCGACTTTGCCAAGGCAAACCCCCTGCTCGTGGTCAAGAGCGGTTACTTTGACGGTAACCCGCTTACCTCGGCAGAGGTCAACAAGCTCGCCGATCTCGAAAGCCGGGAGGTGCTGCTTGCAATGCTCGCAGGAGCCTTCAAGGCGTCGCTCTTCGGTGCGGCCTATCTGTTCAACGCACCGCTGTCGAAGGCTGTTCGCACCATCGACGCGCTGCGCGAAAAGCAGGAGTCCGCAAACTAATTCCCGATTGGGAAATAGCACGCGGTTCACGAACATCACTGAATTACAGGGAGAAAAATCATGGCAAAGCTGACCACAGAAGAGCTGCTCGAAGCATTCAAGGAGCTCACGCTCATCGAGCTGAGCGAGTTCGTCAAGAAGTTTGAGGAGACCTTCGAGGTCACCGCCGCCGCTCCGGTCGCTGCTGCTGCAGCCGCTGCTGCTCCGGTTGAAGAGGTCGAGGAGAAGGATTCCTTCGACGTCGTTCTCGAGGCTGCTGGCGACAAGAAGATCCAGGTCATCAAGGAGGTTCGCGCGCTTACCAGCCTCGGACTCGGCGAGGCCAAGGCCGTTGTAGACAGCGCTCCGAGCGTTGTTATCGAAGGCGCCAACAAGGAGACCGCTGAGAAGGCAAAGGCACAGCTCGAAGCAGCTGGCGCCACCGTTACCCTCAAGTAATTTCCTCGAAAGGGCTCCGCTTCCGATTTCGGGAGCGGTGCTCTTTTGTCGTTAACGGCCGGTTGCCTGTCATTAGCGTCCGTTAGCCCGTTGTCAAAATTCGCTAGATTGCCGCTTGCGGCCGACTGTTTGTTGCTTCTGATCGCCCGGTTGCCGCAGCACGCATCCCGCATATCGACCATGAATTGTCCGCTTTCTCGCCGCTTACGTGATCGAACCGTTAGCGGCAAGGGCGCGGCGGATGCTTGCATCCCGGAGGAACCATCGCGTACCGTGACTCTCAGCGTCGATGTCCTCACTTTTTGAAGCAGTCTTGTTTCCCTTCAGTCCGGCCGATCCCTCGACGCACCAGCGACTTCGTTGTCCCTGTCGCGGGGCACGACGTCACCTCAACGAGGAGGCTCTGATGCACTCGCCCACAGCACGATCATCTCGAACAATTCCGGCAGCGTTCGGCGCTATGCGGCGTCGTCGTCGCATCCTTACGCCGCTGGCGATGCTGGCCATCACGGGGCTTGCCCTAGTGGGATGCTCCGCCGGAGGCACCGGCGCCAGCGGGGGAGCCGTTGCGGGCAAGGGCCCAGGCAACGCCGGGAAAGCCGATGGAGTAGTCACGCTTTACGGAACGATTTCCGGAGCTGAAGCGGCGCTATACGAGAAAGCGTGGTCCGACTGGGAGACAAAGAACAAGATCAAGATCAAATACGAGGCGAGCAAGGAATTCGAAGCGCAGATCGGAATTCGCGCTCAGGGCGGGAATGCCCCCGACCTAGCGATCTTCCCGCAGCCTGGGCTTTTGGGAGATTTGGCAAGCAGGGGGTTCATTCAGCCCGCTCCAACGGGTGTTGCCGCGAATGTCGATAAGAATTGGTCGAAGGACTGGGCCAAGTACGCCACCGTGGGCGGGACGCTGTACGGGGCACCGTTTATGGCCAATATCAAGGGATTTGTTTGGTACTCCCCCGCGGAATTCGCAAAGAATGGCTGGCAGGTGCCGAAGACCTGGGATGAAATGATGTCCCTCACCGACAAAATCGCCACAACGACCGGCAAAGCGCCGTGGTGCGCCGGCTTCGGGTCTGGGGAGGCCAGCGGCTGGCCAGGTACCGACTGGGTGGAAGACGCCGTGCTCCGCCAAGCCGGTCCCCAGGTGTACGACGATTGGGTGAGTCACAAGGTGAAGTTCACGGATCCAAAAATCAAGACCGCGCTCGACACGGTGGGCAAAATTCTCCTCAACCCCAAATACGTGAATGCCGGGTTGGGCGACGTCAAGTCGATTAACGCGACTCCGTTCGGTGACGTGGCCCGTGTAATCGGAAACGGCACGTGCGCGATGACCCACCAGGGTTCATTCTTTGATGGTTTCATTCAAGACCCCAAGAATGGCAACGCAACAGTCGGCCCCGACAAGCAGGTTTGGGCATTTATGACGCCCCCGGTGAAGGCAGATGCCGGTTCGGCAGTGGTCGGCGGGGGTGAGGTGGTTGCCGCATTCTCGAACGACGCCGACACCATCAAGGTTCAGGAGTACCTCTCGAGCCCGGAGTTTGCCAACAGTCGCGTGAAGCTTGGCGGCGTTATCAGCGCAAACAAGGGACTCGACCCCGCTAATGCCAGCAGTCCGATTCTGCAGGAAGCAATTCGAATTCTGCAGGATCCGAAAACAACCTTCCGATTCGACGGTTCAGACCTGATGCCGGGAGCGGTGGGTTCGGCTGCGTTCTTCACCGGAATCGTCAACTGGATCAACGGTTCGTCGAGCGATGATGTTTTGAAGGCCATCGACGCCGCGTGGCCGAGTAGCTAGACCGCATCGACCAGCTAGACCGCATCGACCGGGCCGGTGTCCCCACCTGGGGCACAGGCCCGGTTGTCAAACCCGGTGCACAGAAGCATCGCCAACTGCCACTCACCACCTGCTGACAGCGCCGCCCGTGGTCTATCAGAACGTTCCCCAGAGTTCACCGTCGCACTCGAAAGGCTCCCCGTGTCAGCATTCCTGGCCTGGATTTCACAGTTTCCCCCGCTGGTTCAGGTGCCAATCGTTGTGGTGGCGTTTCTCGTAATCGTCGCAGTCGTTATCTTCTTCGTCGACATCGCGCCCCGCAGGGGCCGCCGGTTTACCGTCATCAGATTGATTGCGTGCCTTTTGGCGCCGGTCATCCTCTTCCTGGCCCTCGGATCGGTGCCCGCGGCAGCAATCGGTGCCCTCATCATCGGTGGCCTATTTTTCGTTCTCGACTATCGTTCTCGCTCCGGGGCGGGGTACCTCTTTCAGCTCATCGGCTTCCTTGGGCCCGCAATGCTTCTGCTCACCATCGGTTTGATCTATCCAACGGTGAAGACGGCCATCGATTCCTTTTACAGCGGTCGCGGTGTGTTCGTCGGTTTCGATAACTTCGTGTGGATCTTCACCCAGCCCTCCGGCATCCGCACCGTCCTCAACACCATCGTTTGGGTGCTGATTGCGCCGATCGTCTCCACGATCATCGGTCTCGCCTACGCCGTCTTCATCGACAAATCTCGCGGTGAGAAATATTTCAAGATTCTGGTCTTTATGCCGATGGCAATCTCCCTCGTGGGTGCCAGCATCATTTGGCGCTTCGTCTATACCGCACGGCCAGACGACCAGGCGCAGATTGGGTTGCTCAATCAGCTCGTGGTGATGTTCGGTGGAAAACCGATGGACTTTCTCGGCGTAGCTCCCTGGAACACCGTCTTTCTCATTGTCATTCTCATTTGGGTGCAAACCGGATTCGCCATGGTCGTTTTGTCGGCCGCCATCAAGGGGGTGCCGATTGAGCAGATGGAGGCAGCAGAACTCGACGGGACAAGCGCATGGCAACGATTCGTGAACGTCACGGTACCGGGCATCCGGAGTTCACTCGTCGTGGTGCTCACCACTATCTCGATCGCCTCGCTCAAAGTTTTTGACATTGTGCGCACGATCACCGCTGGCTCCAACGACACGAGCGTCATCGCCAACGAAATGTATACGCAATTTAAAAGCTTCGAGTACGGGCGGGCAGCGGCCTTTGCCGTGGTGCTCTTCCTGCTGGTACTGCCGATCATCATCTACAACGCACGCCAAATTAAATTGCAAAGGGAGATCCGATGAGCGCCGTCGCACCCGTTCAGGTTCCGGTGGATGCCGCAACCAATACGCAATCGGCCACCGGTCGTCGCGCGGCCGCCGAGTCGGTGACCAAGCGCACCAAAAAACGTCTCACCAGTCGTGGGGCAACGATTGCTGCCCTCATCATCGCGGTGCTCTGGACGATTCCCACTTTCGGGCTCTTCGTCTCATCAATTCGACCGGCGGGGCAGATAAACTCTTCCGGCTGGTGGACGTTCTTCCAAAACCCCGGTGTCACCCTCGATAACTACACGCAGGTACTGGGTGCCGGCAATAGCCAGATCACCCTGGCGGGCGCCTTCATTAACTCCCTCGCCATCACAATTCCCGCCACCATCTTTCCGCTGGTGTTAGCGAGCCTCGCCGCCTACGCCTTCGCCTGGATCGACTTCCGCGGCAAGAACGCCCTCTTCATCGCGGTGTTCGCGCTTCAGGTGGTTCCCCTACAAATGGCGCTCATCCCGCTCCTCAGCCTGTTCTCCCGTGGACTCAACGTGGGAGACGCGCACCTGTTCGACGGGCTAAATGCCAGCGGCGGCTACGCGCAGGTATGGATTGCGCACACCATCTTCGCCCTCCCCCTGGCCATTTTCCTGCTGCACAACTTTGTCTCAGAGATCCCGACTGAGGTGATCGAAGCTGCGCGCGTGGATGGTGCCGACCACGGTCAAATCTTCTTCCGCGTGGTGCTGCCGCTCACTATGCCGGCCATCGCCTCCTTCGCGATCTTCCAATTTCTCTGGGTATGGAATGACCTTCTGGTGGCGCTGATTTTTGCCGACGGAGCCGTAGCGCCGATGACCAAGTTGCTGGCCGAGATCACCGGCAGCCGGGGTCAGGACTGGAATCTGCTCACTTCGGGCGCGTTCATCTCCATCTTGGTTCCGCTAATCGTTTTTTTCGCCCTGCAACGGTTCTTTGTGCGCGGGCTCCTGGCAGGTTCCACCAAGGGATAGCGGGCCAGCCAACCGGGCCGGCGCCCAGCCGCCGCGTCGTAAAGTTGAGCAATGAGCGGTATGCGCGGCGGGCACGGAGTGATGGTGGGGCGAGATGCATCCGCCCAGCGGAAGCAGAATGCAAAAGCCCCAGAGGTGCCCAATTTGTTGCGCAGGATCAGCGCACTTTTCGTTCCCTATAAGCGGGAACTGACACTCACGATTGTGTTGGTCGTGGTGGGTGCGGCGCTGAGCGTACTCCCACCTCTCCTCACCAAACACGCCTTTGACGATGGCCTCTTCCCGGGCACCGGACGACCGAACGTACCGGTATTGGTCAACCTTGTCGCCCTCATGGTCGGCATCTACGTGGTGGGGGCGGCCATCGGCGTCTGGCAGACCTGGCTCACCGCCACGGTCGGCAACAAGGTGATGGGGGAGATGCGCATCAACCTATTTGGCCACCTGCAGAAGATGGAACTGGCATTCTTCACCAAAACCAAGACCGGCGTCATCCAATCCCGACTGCAAAATGACGTGGGCGGGGTGGCTGGGGTGCTCACCAACACCGTCTCCAGCGTGCTCGGCAACACGGTCACCGTGGCCGCTGCCTTCGTGTCAATGCTCGTGCTGTCCTGGCAGCTCACCCTTGTGGCAATCGTGCTCATGCCGGTGTTGGTGTTCGCCCAGCGCAAGGTGGGTCAGGTGCGCGCGCGCATCGCCACTAAGACGCAGGAATCGCTGAGCGATATGACCGCGATCACACAAGAAACCCTGTCGGTCTCCGGTATTTTGCTGGCCAAAAGCTTCAACCAGCAGACCACCGAAATCGGTCGGTACTCGAAGGAGAACGACACCCAGGTCGATCTGCAGGTGCAGCAGCAGATGAGCGGCCAGTGGTTTTTTGCTACCGTGCAAATTTTCTTGGCCATCATCCCGGCCATCATCTATCTGGTTTCGGCCTGGCTCATCACCGGCCGGGTTCCGCTCACCGCCGGCACGATCGTGGCCTTCACCACGGTGCAGGCACGATTGATGTGGCCGTTGCTCGGGCTCATGCGGGTGGCGCTGGACATTCAAACTTCCTCTGCCCTATTCGCTCGCATCTTCGAGTACCTCGACCTGCGCCCGGCCATCGTCGACGCTCCGGCGGCTCAACCAGTGCCCGATGCCCACCTCGGCCGGGTCGAGTTCGACAACGTGGTGTTCGCCTACCCCGATGCCCCCGAAGACGCCACGCCGACCCTGCGCGGGGTGTCGTTCGTGATCGAACCGGGACAATTTGCCGCGTTCGTCGGCCCCTCCGGTGCGGGCAAGACCACCGTTTCCTACCTCATTCCCCGGTTCCATGACGTCTCGGGTGGGCGCATCCTCTTTTCCGGCACGGACATTCGCGACCTCGGTCAAGATAGTCTCGTGGCACGAATTGGCATCGTGAGCCAGGAGACTTACCTCTTTCACGCCACCATCGGCGACAACCTGCGCTATGCCCGACCGGATGCCACGGCCGACGAACTCGTGGCCGCGGCCCGCGCCGCCAACATCCATGAGACGATCGTGTCGTTCCCCGACGGCTATGACACGGTTGTCGGCGAACGCGGCTACCGCCTCAGCGGCGGTGAGAAACAGCGCATCGCCATCGCGCGCGTATTACTAAAGGACCCGGCGGTGCTGATCCTCGACGAGGCCACCAGCGCCCTCGACTCGATCTCCGAAAGCATCGTGCAACGGGCACTGGATTCCGCTTCCCGTGGCCGCACCACGATTGCGATCGCGCATCGGCTCTCCACCGTCGTCGACGCCGACGTGATTTTCGTCGTCGACGCCGGCCGGGTGGTGGAACGGGGCACCCATCAGGAGTTGCTAAGTATCGGTGGGGTCTATGCCGGGCTCTACTCGCAACAGGTGTCGGCGGCGAGCTGAACCGTTGTCGCCCTCTGCCGCTTGCACGGCTCTTGATAGTCTGAGGGGTCAGCTTTACCAGTCAACAAGAAAAGGCCTCCCCAAGTGAAGTACGCGAATTCCGTTATCGATTTGGTCGGCAATACTCCGCTCGTCAAGCTCAATAAGGTGACAGCCGGCATCGAAGCGACGGTTTTGGTGAAGGTGGAGTACCTGAATCCCGGGGGTTCTTCCAAGGATCGCATCGCCACCCGCATTATCGACGCGGCCGAGCGGGATGGCTTCCTGAAGCCGGGCGGCACGATCGTTGAGCCCACCTCCGGCAACACCGGTGTGGGGCTCGCCCTCGTCGCTCAGCAACGCGGCTATCGCTGCGTTTTCGTGCTTCCCGACAAGGTCGGTGAAGATAAGCGCAACGTGCTTTTGGCCTACGGCGCCGAGATCGTGGTCACACCCACCTCGGTCGCACCCGATAGCCCGGCGTCCTACTACAGCGTTTCCGACCGTTTGGCACGGGAGATTCCGGGAGCGTTCAAGCCCAACCAGTACGCCAACCCGAACGGACCGCTGAGCCACTACGAGACCACCGGTCCCGAGATTTGGCGCGACACCGAGGGAAAAATAACCCATTTTGTGGCCGGCGTGGGCACCGGGGGAACCATCAGCGGTGTCGGTCGCTACCTCAAGGAGGTCTCGAACGGTGCCGTTCAAGTGATCGGTGCCGATCCCGAGGGCTCGGTGTACTCCGGCGGAACGGGTCGCCCCTACCTGGTCGAAGGGGTAGGTGAGGATTTCTGGCCGGAAGCCTATGACCCGACGGTGGTGGACCGCGTGATTGCGGCATCCGATGCCGTCTCGTTTGATCTCACCGTGCGGCTCGCTCGTGAGGAGGGCCTGCTCGTCGGAGGCTCCAGTGGATTGGCGCTCGCCGCGGCTCTTGAGGCCGCTAAAGACCTCGGGCCGGATGACGTCGTGGTGGTGCTCTTGCCCGACGGCGGTCGCGGCTACCTGGGCAAAATTTTCAACGAGAAGTGGATGCGCTCCTACGGCTTCAGCGCCGCAGCGGATGCCGACGGCCAGACGGTCGCGACCCTGCTGGCTCACACGGGTGCTGCGACGCTCACACACGTTCGGGCGACCCATACCGTGCGTGAGGCCATTGCGCTCTTAGCCGAGAACGGCGCCTCGCAGTTGCCGGTACTCACGGAAGAGCCTCCCGTGGTGATGGGTGAGATGCTCGGTGCGGTTAGCGAGCGGGCGCTTCTGACCCAGGTGTTTGCCAAGACCATCGCCCTCGACGACCCGATAGCCGACGCGGTCGGGGCCCCAATGCGACTGATCGGCATCAACGAATCGATCGATGCCGCACGCACCGCACTCGACGAAACCGACGCGCTATTGGTGACCGAGGCTGGGAAGCCGCTCGCTATCATCACCCGCCAGGACCTGCTGTCGTTTCTGACGAACTAATTCGAAAGCGGCATAGAACACCATGACCCACCACTTCTCGACCCGCGCCATTCATGCCGGTCAGACCCCTGACCCGACGACCGGTTCAGTGATCCCGCCGATCTACCTCACCTCCACCTTTGTGCAAGACGGCGTCGGCGGTTTCCGCAACGGCTACGAGTACACCCGCGGTGGTAACCCCACGCGAACCACGCTCGAGACCCTCATCGCCGACCTCGAGGGAGCGAGCCACGGCTACGCCTTCGCATCCGGGCTCGCTGGCGAGGACACCCTGCTGCGCGCGCTCCTCAAACCGGGTGGCCGTGTGGTGATGGGCAACGACGTCTACGGCGGAACCCATCGCTTGGTCAACCGGGTGTTCGTTCCGTGGGGGATCAGCCTTGAGACGGTAGAACTCTCCGACCTCGACGCCGTGCGCGCCGCCGTCACCCCGGGCACAACGGTGCTCTGGGTGGAGACCCCGAGCAACCCGATGATGAAGATCAGCGACATCGCGGCTTTGGCCGAGATCGGCCACGCGGTCGGCGCGATCGTTGTCGTCGACAACACCTTCGCCTCGCCCTACCTGCAGAATCCGCTGGCGCTCGGCGCCGACGTTGTGGTGCACTCCACCACCAAGTACCTCGGCGGTCACTCCGATGTGCTCGGTGGCGCGGTCGTCACTAGCAACGACGAGATCGCCGAGAAGGTGGGTTTTTTGCAGTTCGCCGTCGGTGCCGTCGCCGCCCCGATGGATGCCTGGTTGACTGTTCGCGGCATCAAGACGCTCGCGGTGCGCATGACCCAGCACTCCGCTAACGCTCAGGCCATCGCTGAGGCGCTGGTCGGGCATCCGGCAATCGAACGGGTCTATTACCCGGGGCTGGCCGAACACCCCGGGCACGAGCTCGCCGCCCGACAGATGCGTGGCTTCGGCGGCATGCTGTCGCTGTCGATGGTGGGGGGAGCGGATGCCGCCCGCCTCTTCGTTGAGTCAACGAACGTGTTTTTGCTGGCCGAGTCCCTGGGCGGGGTGGAGTCGCTCATCGGCTACCCGGCGGAGATGACCCACGCCTCGGTGCGCGGTACGGCACTCGAGGTTCCCGAGAACATCGTGCGGCTCTCCGTGGGCATTGAGGGCGTAGATGACCTCATCGCCGACCTACTGGAGGCACTCAAGCACTGAGTGGATTGAGATTCCGGTCGGCCCGTTTTGCCGGAGCGGGCGGGCATCCCCTTCGGAATGTGGCTTCCGGCGCCGCTCCGTTGAAACAGGGATCGCTCCTGCCCCGGCAATGCGCAATAATTACGGATAGTCAGATGTGAACGTGAACATTTAATAGGGCAGGGTGGCCAAAGTGGAACCGTCGAAGGTTCGTGCACCGAATATTCGCGACGTGGCCCACCTTGCCGGTGTTTCCCACCAGACCGTCTCCCGAGTGCTCAACGGCTCGGAAAGCATTCGCCCGGCCACTCGTGCCCGGGTGGTTGCGGTCATTCAGCAACTCGGCTACCGCCCCAATCAGGCGGCACGGGCCCTAGTGACCAGTAAGTCTCGCACCATCGGCGTGCTCTCCTCGCACACCGCCCACTACGGCCCCACCACGAGCCTGCACGCCATTGAGGAAGCCGCTCGGTTGGCGGACTACTTCGTCACCGCGGTTAATCTGGTGGAGACCGATTTGGATTCGGTCACCGCCGGGCTTCAGCACCTGATGGCCCGAGCCATCGAGGGACTCGTCGTGATCGCGCCGCAAGCCCGCGTCTTGGAGGCCTTCGCCGGTTTGGCCCTCACCATCCCCGTCGTCACCCTTGACTCCACCGCTCAACTTTCCGGCTCGGCCTCAGCCGATTCCTTCGCCGCCAGTCACAGCCTGTCGGTAGACCAGATCGCCGGGGCGCGGATGGCAACCCGGCACCTGATCGAATTAGGGCACCGCGACATTCGGCATGTGGCTGGTCCCGCCGGCTGGACGGAGGCGGCAGCCCGCGAGCAAGGCTTCGTCGATGAGATGCTGGCCGCCGGTCTCCCCGTCCGAGCGGCGATCGTGGGTGACTGGACCTCGGAGCGAGGGTACGCCATCGGGCAAGAGCTGTTGCGTGACCGCGATTTCACGGCGCTCTTTGTAGCCAACGACCAGATGGCGCTGGGCATCTCGCACGCATTTTTAAACGTTGGACTGTCGTTGCCTCGGGATGTCAGCATTGTCGGCTTCGACGATATCCCCGAGGCCAGCTACTTCTGGCCGGCTCTCACCACCGTGCGGCAGGATTTCGCCGAACTCGGTCGTCGGTCCATTGCCCTGCTTCTGGATGAGTTGCAGGGCAAGAGCGATCTCGACCACGAGCGCATTCTGCCCGAACTCATGGTGCGAGCCTCCACGGCGGCACCAGCATGACAGACCTGTATACCGCATCCTCTGAACTCGAAGGGGTGTCACGCGTTAACTTCTTGACTCCAGCTTCCGAATACGGCACTGTCATGAACATGCCCTTACCGTCGGATAGCCACGGAGTTTCTGTTGTACACCCGGAGACTAATCCGGGTTCCCAGACCGCCTTGCGCAAGCTCAACCAGCAGCGAATCATCGACACCCTCGCCGAGGGTGGCCCCGCCACTCAGGCCGAACTTGCCCGCCACACCGGACTCTCAACGGCAACGATTTCCAACATCGTCAAATTGATGGTGGCCAGTGGTTCGGTTGAAACCGAGCGCATTACCAGCTCCGGTCGCCGAGCGCTTTCGGTGCGACTATCACATAACGGCGCCGTCGCTCTCGGGCTGGATTTCGGTCGCCGCCACCTTAGGGTGGTGCTCTCCAGTCGCGGCTACCAAGTGCTGGCGGAGCGATTCGTCGAGCTTCCGATCGGTCACGAAGCGGCGGAGGGAATTTCTCGGGCCGCCGAGGTCATCACCGAGATTCTGCAAGAGTGCTCCGTGTCGCGCAGCGCCGTGCTCGGTGTCGGAGTGGGAATTCCGGGGCCAATCGACCGTCGAGCAGGCACGGTTGCTCCCGGATCGATCCTTCCGCAGTGGGTGGGAATGGATCTGCGCTCGCTAGACCAGAGCTTCAATTTTCCCGTTTCCATCGATAACGACGCTAATCTGGGAGCCCTCGCCGAGGTCACCTGGGGGGAGGCCGCTAAAGCCTCCAATCTCGTTTTCATCAAGATCGGCAGCGGCATCGGCGCCGGGCTCATCCTCAACGGCGCACCGTTTTATGGCCACCTTGGGCTTACCGGTGAGATCGGTCACGCCACCATCAGCGAACAGGGCAGCATCTGTACCTGCGGCAACCGCGGCTGTCTCGAAACCGTGGCCTCCACCTCGGTGATGATGGAACTCCTCAGTCGGGGAGGACGGGATGTTCATTCCGCGGCCGACATCGTGCGCCATGCCGTGTCCGGCGATTCTGCCACTCTCCGGGTTATCGACGACGCGGGGGCCATCATCGGCCGAGCGCTTGCGGGGGTCGCGAATCTTCTCAACCCCGAGGTGATTGTCGTTGGCGGACCGCTCGCAGGGCTCGGGGACATCCTGCTCAAGCCGATTCACCGCGGACTCCTGCGGCACGCGGTGCCTATCATTGGCGAGTCCACGCGGCTCGTAATGAGTTCGCTGGGCGATCGCGCCGAGGCACTGGGAGCCGCAAGTCTCGTACTGCAACGACAGGGAATCCGCATCAACTAGCGAAGTTATCAACTCGTTACTCGTTTGATGCGTACACAACTTGACGCCAAGGTGTGCATTTGGGGTAACTTAACCGTGGGGCTTTCCCCGCCGTCACCCGACGAGACAAGGCAGTCACGGTTCATGTACGAGATTCTCTGCAGCACGCCACGGGTTCAGATCCTCTTCGTCGAGCGCTCAAACTGATGGTGGCTGCGGCGGTTATCCTGGAGATGCGAGGCATCACCAAGGAATTCCCGGGTGTCCGAGCCCTCGACAATGTTTCCCTCACCGTGCGTGCCGGAGAGATCCATTCGATCTGCGGCGAAAATGGCGCCGGAAAGAGCACCCTGATGAAGGTGCTTTCAGGGGTATATCCCTACGGAACCTACGGCGGCGAAATCGTCTACCAGGGCGAGGTGTCTCGTTTCAAAGACATCCGCTCCAGCGAACTCGCCGGGATCGTCATCATTCATCAGGAATTGGCCCTCATTCCCGAGCTGTCAATCACCGAAAACATCTTCCTCGGCAACGAACCCGGTCGTCGCGGAGTTATCAACTGGGTGCAGGCAAAGCAGCGCGCCATCGAGCTTCTCGCCCGCGTAGGTCTGGAAGACGACCCCGATACCCAGGTAAAGAACCTCGGGGTCGGCAAGCAGCAATTGGTTGAAATCGCCAAGGCGCTCAACAAGTCGGTGAAGTTGTTGATTCTGGATGAGCCCACTGCGGCCCTCAACGAGGCGGAATCGCAGCACCTGCTCGACCTCATTCGCGGGCTCAAGGGTCGCGGAATCTCCTCGATCATGATTTCGCACAAGCTCAACGAAATTGAGCAGGTATCCGACTCCATCACGATCATCCGTGACGGCAAGGCCATCGAAACGCTCGACGTCGTAGCCGACGGTGTCAATGAGGATCGGATCATCCGGGGCATGGTCGGCCGCGTTTTGGAAAACCGCTTCCCGGCACGCACCCCCGACATCGGCGAAGTGATCTTCGAGATCAGAAACTGGGTCGTTGAGCACCCACTCACCAAGCACCGCCTGGTCGTGAAGAATTCCAGCTTCATCGTGCGCCGCGGTGAGGTGGTGGGGTTTGCCGGCCTCATGGGTGCCGGACGCACCGAGCTGGCGATGAGTATTTTCGGTCGGTCCTATGGAACCTTCATTTCCGGCCAGGTGTTCAAAAACGGCAAAGAAATTCAGCTGCGCAACGTAAGTGAGGCCATTGACCACGGCATCGCCTACGTGAGTGAAGACCGCAAGGCACTCGGACTCAACCTCCTCGACGACGTTAAACGATCGGTGGTGTCGGCCAAGCTTTCAAAGATTTCCACGGCCGATGTCGTCAGCGAGGTGAAGGAACGCAAGTTCGCCGAGGAATACCGCACGAGTCTGCGAATCAAGACCCCCACGGTGGATATGGGGGTCAACAAGCTTTCCGGCGGAAACCAGCAGAAAGTGGTGCTGGCCAAGTGGATGTTCACCGACCCCGACATTCTGATTCTGGATGAACCGACCCGCGGTATTGACGTGGGTGCGAAGACCGAGATCTACGGGATCATTCGCGATTTCGCCGCCCAGGGCAAGGCGGTCATCATGATTTCGTCAGAACTGCCCGAACTTCTGGGCGTCTCCGATCGTATTTACACAATTTTTGAGGGTGCTATTACCAACAACCTCACGGCCGAAGAGGCCACCCCCGAAGCACTGATGAGAAGCATGACGTCGGCCAAAAAGGCCGCGTCGGCAACGACGATAGGTACCCGGCCATGACCACCACCACGGCGACGCCCAAAAAGTCCGGCGGTCTGCGCGACCTCAGCAAGATGTTTGGCACCGGCTCCAGCGGCCGGCAGGTGGGTATCCTGGGCGCTCTCGTCGTAATCATCGTGTTCTTCCAGGTCGCAACAGACGGGCTCACCCTCGACCCGACCAACCTGATCAACCTCGTAAACGCCAACGCCTACGTTTTGATCTTGGCGATCGGCATGGTCATGGTGATCATCGCCGGTCACATCGACCTCTCCGTGGGTTCGGTGGCGGCGTTCGTCGGAATTGTTGTTGCCACCTCGATGACCAGTTGGCACCTGCCCTGGGGGCTTGCAATCCTCCTCGGTTTGGGAATCGGAGTTTTGATCGGTGCTTGGCACGGTTTCTGGGTGGCCTACATCGGGGTGCCCGCGTTTATCGTCACCCTCGCCGGGATGCTCATCTTCCGCGGGGCAAACCAGTGGTTCGGAAATTCCATCAGTGTCACCGTGCCGGTGGACTACACCTTCATCGGGGCCGGTTTCCTCAACGACTTCGGCCCAAACACCAACTACAGCAACGGCACCCTGATTCTTGGATTGCTCGTGGCACTGGCCGTGATTTACCAAGAGTTTCGGGCCCGCCGCACCCAAACCATCATGGGCTCGGAGAAGGCGCCGCTCTGGGTGAGCCTTGTCAAGGTGATCGTTCTTGACGCCGTCGTGATCTACGCCACACTGCTATTCGCTGGCGGCCGCGTTGGCACGAGCTTTCCCGTCTCCGGAATAATTCTCGGGCTCTTGGTTTTGGCCTACGCCTTCATTACCCGCAACACCACCTTTGGTCGCCACATCTACGCGGTCGGCGGCAACTGGCACGCCGCTGAGCTTTCGGGCGTCAAGATCAAGCGCATCAACTTCTTGGTGATGCTCAACATGTCGGTGATTGCGTCAATCGCCGGAATGATCGGTGTCGCTCGTGCCGGGGCATCTGGTCCGGCAGACGGCGTGGGCTGGGAGCTCGATGCCATTGCGGCAGTCTTTATCGGTGGTGCCGCCGTGGCCGGCGGAATCGGAACCATCATCGGCTCGATCGTCGGTGGACTCGTTATTGCGGTATTGAATAACGGTCTGCAGTTGCTCGGGATTGGCATCGACCGCGTGCAGATCATCAAGGGTCTTGTGCTGCTGCTCGCGGTGGGCGTCGATGTCTACAGCAAGAAATCCGGTCGTCCCTCCCTCATCGGGCTGATGACACGAAACCGGCAGTCGGCTTCTGGTGCGCAGTCCGTCACCGTGCCAGATCGCCCGGCGGTTACGCCCACCTCCAGCGCGGAGGAATCTTCGCGCCCACAATCCACTACGCCTAACTAACCCTTCGCGTAGTCCTCGGGAACATTCCTCAGTTTCCGGTTTACACAGCAGTAATCCTGAAAAGAAAGTGAAATCACATGCGTAAGTTCGTAATTACGACTGCGGCAATCGCCGGAGTCGCGTTGATGGCCCTCTCGGGTTGTTCTACCCGCACCGACACCGCAGCCTCGGCTCCCGCCGCAGGATTCAAAGCCGGATCGGTTATCGGCGTCTCCCTTCCCGACAAGACCAGTGAAAACTGGGTTCTGGCCGGACAGCTCTTCACCGACGCGATCACCAAAGCCGGGTTCACCCCCGACGTGCAGTATGCGCCGGCCACCGGCACCGCTGCCGAGCAGGCCAACCAGATCTCGGCCATGAACACCAAGGGTGCCAAGGTTCTCGTCATCGGTGCTTACGACGGCAAGCAGCTCGGCTCGCAGGTCAAGACCGCCCAAGACAACGGTGCCAAGGTCATCGCCTATGACCGCATCATCCAGGACACCAAGAGTGTTGACTACTACGTCGCCTACGACAACGAGAAGGTTGGCGAGCTTCAGGGCCAGGCACTTCTTGACGGCATGAAGGCGCGTTACCCCGATGCCAAGACCTACAACATCGAGCTCTTCTCGGGCTCCGCCACCGACCCGAACGCGAAGGTGTTCTTCGATGGCGCGATGAAGGTTCTGCAGCCGAAGATCGACGACAAGACCGTTGTTGTTGTTTCTGGTCAGACCGCCATCACCCAGACGGCGACCCCGGACTGGAAGGCATCCAACGCGCAGACCCGCATGGACACCCTCCTCGCCGCGAGCTACTCCAGCACCATGCTCAACGGCGTTCTGTCGCCGAACGACACCCTCGGCCGCGCCATCATCACCTCGATCAAGGCCGCGGGCAAGGCCACGCCGGTTATGCCCGTCGTTACCGGTCAAGACTCCGAGGCTGACTCCATCCCGCTCATCATGAGCGGTGTGCAGTACTCCACCATCAACAAGGACACCACCAAGCTCGTCGATCAGGTTGTTGCGATGATCAAGGACCTTGCCGCTGGCAAAACGGCCGAGACCAACGCGGACCCGACCGACAACGGCGCGACCAAGGTTCCGACCTACTACCTGCCGCCGGAGCTCGTCACCAAGGCGAACGCTGCAGCGTCCTACGCGAACAACCCCAAGTTGCTCGCCCTCACCAAGTAATAAGACTGTTCTGAATGCCCGGCTCCCGCTTTGTGGCGGGGCCGGGCTTTTTCGTGCCCGAAATGTGCCTTGGCAACCACAACTTTGCCCCGCCGTGGGCTCTCCGCTCGGCGGGCTGAGGCCTGCCGCTATGGCGCTTGGGCCTCGGATGCCCCTCGCACGCTATCCGCGGGGGGAGACGTGCTCGCGGGTTTGGGCCGCAGCGCGGCGTAACCACGGATTGTCGCTGGATGCCCAGCGGGTGAGCGCCGCCTCGGCTCGCCCCCGGCCGGTCTCCCATAACCCGCTGATCATCGGCGCGAGAATCTCTACCGCGAGCGTGTCGACCAGCTCGGTGACACCGCCGTCGCGGAGAAAACCTTCCAGCCGGGTGAGATCTGTGTTATCCAGTAATGCCACCTGTGTCTGCAACAGAATGACCGCAGCTAAGCGACGTTCGTAGACCGGCGACGACCACAGTTCGGAGGCGAGCTCCACGACGGGGTCGTGCCCGGTCACTGCGGGATAACGCCCGGCAACATCGCGCAGAGCCCCGCGGATAGCCCCGACCGAGCAGCCGTAGTAGTCGAGGTCTTCGCCGAGCCGGGCGCGGCTATCGGCTGCGCGTTGCCGTCCGCTTTCTCGTTGAAGCGCGGCGTCCACAAAGTCGAGGGCGTCACTCATCTCACCATTCTCGCCTTCGCTGCTCGCTCCTCTTGTTCGCTTGCAGCCGGATGCGGATGGGCCCGTACCCGGCGTGCGACTCGGGGCGTACTCCTGCCGACATGCTCTGGCCGACATACTCTGGCCGGGCGGGCTGCGCGGGGCAAGCCTGCAACGGGCAGCCACGTGTCAAGGACACGGCACGCGACTGCCCTTGACAGCTGCGCGAGCGGCGATGGTACGGTTAGCAGGCTAAATGTGAACGGTCACATCATCCGGTCGGCTCGACCTAGCGCGTTCGACGAGGAAGTCGCCCATGACGAATTCAGCCACACCCGCCGCGCCCGTACTGCGACCCGGTGACCAATTTGTGATCGGCGTGGACTACGGCACGCTCTCGGGTCGTGCGCTGGTGGTGCGGGTGTCTGACGGCGCGGAAATTGCCAGCGCCAGCCACGATTATCCGCACGGCGTAATGGACACCATGCTGGCGGCATCCGGAGAAACGCTGCCGCCGGAGTGGGCGCTGCAAGTTCCGGCCGACTACGTTTCGGTGCTGAAGACCGCGGTGCCCGAAGCCATTGCCCTCGCCGGCATCGACCCCGCCCAGGTGATCGGTATCGGCACAGACTTCACCGCGTCGACGCCCATGCCGGTGCTCGCCGACGGCACGCCGCTGAACGAGGTGCCCGGGTGTGAAACCCGCCCGCACGCCTACGTGAAACTGTGGAAGCACCACGCTGCCCAGTCGCAGGCCGATCGCATTAACGTGTTGGCCGTCGATCTCGGCGAGAGTTGGCTGCCGCGCTACGGCGGGCTCATCTCCAGCGAATGGGAATTCGCTAAGGGCCTGCAGCTGCTCGAGGAAGACCCGGAGCTCTACGCGCTAACCGATCACTGGGTGGAAGCCGCCGACTGGATCGTCTGGCAGCTCACCGGGCGCTATGTACGCAACGCCTGCACGGCCGGCTATAAGGGAATCTGGCAAGACGGCAAATACCCCTCCGCCGACTTTCTCGCGGCCCTCAACCCCGACTTCGCCCGCTTCGCCATCGATAAGGTCGAGCATCAAATCGGCCAACTGGGGGATGCCGCGGGCACCCTCACCGCAGAGGCCGCGGCCTGGACCGGACTGCCCGAGGGCATCGCGGTGGCCGTTGGCAACGTCGACGCGCATGTCACCGCTCCGGCGGCCGGGGCCGTGGAACCCGGCCAGATGCTCGCCATCATGGGAACCTCCACCTGCCACGTGATGAACTCGGAGGTGCTGCGCGAGGTGCCCGGCATGTGCGGGGTCGTCGACGGTGGCATCGTCTCCGGGCTCTACGGCTACGAGGCCGGGCAGTCCGGCGTCGGCGATATCTTCGCCTGGTACGTAAAGAACCAGGTGCCGCCGCGCTACTTTGAGGCGGCGCTGAGCGCGGGCCTCAGCATCCACGAATACCTCACCTCGCTTATTGAGCACCAACCGGTCGGTGGCCACGGGCTCGTCGCCCTCGACTGGCACAGCGGCAACCGCTCAGTGCTGGTCGATCACGAGCTCAGCGGTGTCGTATTCGGCAGTACCCTCACCACCCGCCCGGAGGAAATCTATCGGGCACTCTTCGAGGCCACCGCGTTCGGCACCCGCGTGATCGTCGAAACCTTCGGCGCAAGCGGAGTGCCGGTGACCGAATTCATCGTCGCCGGCGGGCTCCTTCGCAACACCTTCCTCATGCAGACCTACAGTGACGTGCTGCGAATGCCGATCTCCACGATTGTCAGCGACCAGGGCCCCGCGCTCGGTTCGGCCATTCACGCGGCGGTCGCCGCCAGGGCGTATCCGGATGTGCGCGCGGCGGGCCAGGTGATGGGCAAGGTCAACCGTGCTCAGTACACCCCGAACGCGGCATCCGCGGATGCCTACGACCTGCTGTTCGCCGAGTACACGCTCTTGCACGACTACTTTGGCCGCGGCGGCAACGACGTGATGCACCGACTGAAAGCGCTCAAGCGCGACGCGCTGACCGCAGCCCCCGCTGCGTCCGCGCCATCAGCAATTGGAACCCCCAGCACCGATGGCGAAGGAGCCACGATATGAGCCTCGGCGAGGACATCCTGCGCGTGCGTCGAGACGTCGCCAAGCTGCACGAACAGCTCACCCGCTACTCGCTGGTGATCTGGACCGGCGGCAATATCTCAGGGCGCGTGCCCGGTGCCGATTTGTTCGTGATCAAGCCGAGCGGGGTCGAGTACGACGACCTCACCCCCGACAATATGATTCTCTGTGACCTCGACGGAGTGGTGATTCCCGGTTCCGAGGGCAGCGAGCGGAGCCCATCGAGCGACACGGCAGCCCACGCCTACGTGTACCGCAACATGCCGCACGTGGCCGGGGTCGTGCACACCCACTCCAGCTACGCCACGGCGTGGGCGGCGCGCGGCGAAGCTATTCCCTGCGTCATTACCGGGCAGGCCGACGAATTCGGCGGCGAAATTCCGGTGGGGCCCTTCGCGATCATCGGTGATGAGTCGATTGGTAAGGCAATCGTCGAGACCCTCAGCGGGCATCGCTCCCGGGCGGTGTTGATGCAAAACCACGGTGTCTTCACCATCGGTTCGAGCCCACGAGATGCCGTCAAGGCCGCCGTCATGGCTGAGGATGTTGCGCGCACGGTGCACCTCTCCCTGCAACTCGGTACGCCCATCCCGATTCCGCAAGACAAGATCGACGCCCTCTTCAACCGCTACCAAAATGTCTACGGTCAGGGCGCGGACCCCGCCACCGATACCGATTCCCAGGCCGACTCCGCGACCGACGCTGTGACCGGCGCTGCTGCCGGCCAAACCGACCCCACGAACCCCTCAGGAGTAACCGCATGACCCGCTCGATCATCCCCACCCTCACCGATTACGAAGTCTGGTTTGTCACCGGCAGCCAGAACCTGTATGGCGAAGAGACCCTGCGGCAGGTGGCCGAGCAGTCGCAGGAGATTGCCCGCGCGCTGGGCGAGGCAAACGACATCCCGGTTACGGTCAAGTGGATACCGGTGCTGAAGGATTCCGAATCGATTCGGCGTCTGGCCCTCGACGCCAATGCGCAAGACAATGTGGTCGGCATCATTGCCTGGATGCATACCTTCAGCCCGGCGAAGATGTGGATTACCGGGCTCGACCTGCTGCGCAAGCCCCTGTTGCACCTGCATACTCAGGCGAACGTGGCGCTTCCCTGGTCCGAGATCGACTTCGACTTCATGAACCTCAACCAGGCCGCCCACGGCGACCGGGAGTTTGGCTACATCCAGACGCGACTCGGGGTTGCCCGCAAGACCGTGGTGGGCCACGTCTCGAACCCCGCCGTAACGGCGAAGGTCGGCACCTGGACGCGGGCCGCGGCCGGCTGGGCCGCGGTGCACGAGCTGAAGCTTGCCCGCTTTGGCGACAACATGCGCTTTGTGGCGGTGACCGAGGGGGATAAGACCGAGGCCGAGTTGCAGTTCGGCGTGCAGGTCAACACCTGGGGCGTGAATGACCTCGTGGAGGTCGTCGACGCTCAGACCGAGGCCGACATTGATTCGCTCGTCGCGGAATATGAGGAGCGGTACTCGGTGGTGCCGCAACTTCGCCGCGGGGGCGACCGTGCGGAGTCGTTGCGCTACGGCGCACGCATCGAGCTGGGGCTGCGCTCCTTTCTGGAGGCCGGCAACTTTGGTGCGTTCACGACGAGCTTCGAAGACCTCGGCGGCCTCCGCCAGCTGCCCGGGCTTGCCGTGCAGCGGCTGATGGCCGACGGCTACGGCTTCGGCGCCGAGGGTGACTGGAAGACCGCGCTTCTGGTGCGTGCCGCCAAGGTAATGGGTGCTGGCCTGCCCGGTGGGGCTTCCCTGATGGAGGACTACACCTATCACCTAGAGCCCGGCAATGAACTTATTCTCGGCGCGCACATGCTCGAGGTCTGCCCCTCTCTCACCACGGCAAAGCCGACCCTCGAAGTGCATCCGCTCGGTATCGGCGGTCGTGAAGACCCGGTGCGCCTGGTGTTCGACACGGATGCCGGACCCGCTGTCGTGGTCGCCCTCAGTGACATGCGCGACCGTTTTCGACTGGTTGCCAACGTGGTGGAGGTCGTGCCGCTGCCCGAGCCGCTCCCGAAGCTGCCGGTGGCCCGCGCAGTCTGGAAGCCGCAGCCCGACTTCGCCACGAGTGCCGCGGCTTGGCTCACCGCGGGGGCAGCCCACCACACAGTGATGTCGACCGCCGTGGGCATCGACGTGTTCGAGGACTTCGCCGAGATCGCCAAGAACGAGCTCGTGGTCATCGACGAGAACACGACGCTGCGCGAGTTCGCCCGGGAGTTGCGTTGGAACCAGGCCTACTACCGACTGGCGCGCGGACTGTAGGCACTCTGCCCTACCTCAACCCCGGCAGCTGCGAATGTGCCGGGGTTGAGTGAGCGTTACCGAACCGAGAGCCGGTCGCCTTGACAGCAGGGCCGGTCACCTTGGTAGGGTGGGAAAAACAATGTGAACGGTCACATTACATGACCCAGTTCCGCTGCTCATGATCAACCGCACTCCCCTGACAAAGAGGTCACCTGTGAAACTCCGCTACCGCTTTCGCGCCAGTAGCTCTTCCGCGTGCCCTCCCGCGATGACCACCTCCTCCCACCGGGCTTGGAGCGAGCGAACCGTAACGTCGCCCGAACACCCCCTACTTCCCGATTTGATGCAATTTGCATCGAGACGGATAAGAGACGCAGCCTTCGTGGGCTGGGCTGCGTCAGCACCACCTGCCGACAAAGATGTCCACAGCAAAATCGAGAGGAACTTTTCACAGTGAAGTCGAAAACAGTATTTGCGGTTATTGCCGCCGGGGCTCTCGTAGCCTCACTCGCCGCGTGCTCCAGCGCTCGCACCCCCGACGCCGCAGCATCGGCCGGCACCAGCAACAAGGGCGCCCTCGTGGGAATCGCCATGCCGACCCAGACCTCCGAGCGTTGGATCAAGGACGGCGCCGCCATCAAGAAGGACCTCGAAGCCCTCGGTTACAAGACCGACCTCGAGTACGCCAACAACGACATCCCCACCCAGGTGCAGCAGATCTCCACCATGATCACCAAGGGCGCAAAGGTCTTGGTCATCGCCTCGATCGACGGCACCGCGTTGAGCACCCAGCTTGACAACGCCGCCGCCGCTGGCATCAAGGTTGTCGCCTACGACCGCCTGATCAACGGCAACAAGAACGTTGACTACTACACCACCTTCGACAACTACAAGGTCGGCGTGCAGCAGGCAACCTCGCTGTTGACCGGCCTCGGAATCCTCGATGACAGCGGCAAGGAGACCGGAAAGACCGGCCCCTTCAACGTCGAGCTGTTCGCCGGTAGCCCGGATGACAACAACGCCACATTCTTCTACAACGGTGCCATTGACACCCTGAAGAAGTACATCGACAGCAAGGTCGTCGTTGTGCAGAGCGGCCAGACCGACTTCAAGACGGTAGCCACCCTGCGCTGGGACCCGGCCACCGCCCAGAAGCGCATGCAGGACCTGCTCGCCAAGAGCTACTCCGCAGGCACCAAGGTCAATGGCGTTCTGTCACCCTACGATGGCATCTCCATCGGAATCATCTCCGCTCTGACCGCGGCCGGTTACGCCCCCACGGCGCTGCCGACCATCACCGGCCAGGACGCCGAGCTCGGATCGGTCAAGTCGATCATCGCCGGACAGCAGTATTCGACGATCTACAAGGACACCCGCAACCTCGGCAAGCAGGCCGTCAAGATGGTTGACGGAATGCTCACCGGTGCCAAGGTAGACACCAACTCCACCGACTACAACAACGGCAAGAAGGTCGTTCCGACCTTCCTCCTGCAGTCGGAGGTCGTCACCAAGGCCAACGTCCAGAAGATTCTGGTCGACGGCGGTTACTACACGGCGGACCAGCTCAAGTAACACGGTCTCACCGGTCAGGACTAACGGATGCTGGCGGCTCGGTTTCGCGCCGCCAGCATCCGTCTCGTTCATAAAGAATGAAAGCGAGTGGCAGATGACCACCAATATTCTCGAAATGAGAAGCATTACCAAGACTTTTCCCGGGGTGAAGGCCCTGCAAGAGGTGAGCCTCGGAGTGCGTCGCGGTGAGGTTCACGCCATCTGTGGCGAGAACGGTGCCGGGAAATCCACCCTCATGAAGGTGCTGTCTGGGGTATACCCTGCCGGCTCCTACGACGGCGAGATCTACTTCGAGAACGAGTTGGTGGAGTTTAAGAACATCAACGACTCCGAAGCTGTTGGCGTTGTCATCATCCATCAAGAACTCGCTCTAAGCCCCTTTCTGTCGATCGCCGAGAACATCTTTCTGGGCAACGAGCGCCAGAAAAACGGCTGGATCGACTGGAACGCCACCAACCTTGAGGCCGCAAAGCTACTGGCCCGGGTCGGTTTGAAAGACAACCCCATTACCAAGATCACCGAGATCGGCGTCGGAAAGCAGCAGTTAGTGGAGATCGCGAAGGCACTCTCCAAGCGCGTGAAACTGCTGATTCTCGACGAGCCGACCGCCGCCCTCAACGATGAGGACTCCGCTCACCTGCTCGACCTGCTCCTGCACCTCAAGAGCCAGGGCATCACCTCTATCATCATCTCGCACAAGCTCAACGAAATTAAACGTATCGCCGACTCGGTCACCATCATCCGCGACGGCAAAACGGTCGAAACGCTCGATATGGCCAAGGATGAAATCTCCGAGGAGCGCATCATCAAGGGGATGGTCGGTCGCGACCTCGAGAACCGCTATCCGCACCACACCCCTGACATCGGCGCGGAGGTTCTGCGGGTGGAGGACTGGACAGTGCATCACCCCACCGACCACTCGCGCGTGGTCATCCACGGTGCCAATATCAACGTACGTCGCGGCGAAATCGTCGGAATCGCGGGACTCATGGGTGCCGGTCGCACGGAGCTCGCCATGAGTGTGTTCGGCCGCACCTACGGCCACAATATTTCCGGTCGTATTTATAAAGACGGCGTCGAAATTCAGACGCGCAGCGTTTCGGAGGCCATCGGTCACGGCATCGCCTACGCCACCGAGGATCGCAAACGCTACGGGCTCAACCTCATCGACGACATCAAGCGCAACATCTCCGGCTCCGCCCTCGGCAAGCTCGCCAAGCGCGGCTGGGTCGACGCCAACCAGGAATACGCCGTGGCCGAGGGTTACCGCAAGAGCATGAACATCAAATCGCCGACCGTGGGCGCCATCACCGGTAAACTCTCGGGCGGCAACCAGCAAAAAGTAGTGCTGAGCAAATGGATGTTTGCCGACCCCGACGTGCTGATTCTGGATGAACCCACCCGCGGCATCGACGTCGGCGCCAAGTATGAGATCTACACGATCATCAACACGCTCGCCGGACAGGGCAAAGGAGTGATCGTGATCTCCTCCGAGCTTCCCGAGCTGCTCGGAATCTGCGACCGTATTTATACGCTCTCGGAGGGAACGATCACCGCCGATATTCCCCGCGATAAAGCGACCCCCGAACTTCTCATGCAGTACATGACCCAGGAACAGGACTGAGCCCGCCATGAGCGCTCCCGTTACGCCCGTCGCCCACAATCCCATCGGTCGGGCCGCCAACTATCTCACCAGTCAGCTGCGCCAGATCGGTATCTTTATCGCGCTGATCGTGATCGTGGTGTTGTTTCAGATTCTCACCCAGGGTGTGTTGCTGAACCCGCAAAACGTGTCCAACGTGATCGTGCAAAACAGCTACGTGCTGATTCTGGCCATCGGCATGGTGATGATCATCATCGCCGGACACATCGACCTTTCGGTCGGGTCGGTGGTCGGGTTCATCGGCGCTATCGCCGGAGTGCTTACCAACCGCATGGGTCTGCCCTGGTGGCTCGCCATCATCGCGGCCCTCCTCGCCGGCGTTTTGGTGGGCGCGTGGCAGGGCTTCTGGGTCGCCTACTTTGGCATCCCCGCGTTCATCGTGACCCTCGCCGGTATGCTAATTTTCCGCGGCCTCACGCAGGTCGTGCTCGGCAGCACCCAGATCACTCCGTTCCCCGATGAAATGCGTGCGCTCGGTGGCGGTTTCCTGCCAACCCTTGGTTTTCTTGGTGGGCAGTACGAAACCCTCACCGTGGTCATCGGTCTGCTGGCTGCCGCTGTTCTCGTGGCTGCCGGCATCCGTCAGCGCCTGATTCGCCGCCGCCTCAACCTCGAAGACGAGCCCTTCGCCTGGTTCGTGGTGAAGCTCGCCTTCACCGCAGCGCTCGTGCTGGCCATCGCGTTCCTGCTCGCGAGCTACCGCGGCACCCCGATCGTGCTGGTTGTACTTGGCCTGTTGGTGGTCGTTTACTCCGCAGTCATGGGCCGCAGCGTTTACGGGCGCCACATCTACGCCCTCGGCGGCAACCTCAACGCGGCGCTGCTCTCCGGCGTCAAGACCAAGCGGGTGACCTTCCTGCTGTTCGTCAACATGGGGGTGCTTGCAGCACTCGCCGGACTCGTCTTTGCCGGCCAGCTGAATCTCGCCAACCCCACCAACGGCACCGGCTTTGAACTGGATGCCATCGCCGCCGCCTTCATCGGGGGAGCCGCCGTTACCGGAGGCATCGGTACCGTTACCGGCGCCATCATCGGTGGTCTGATCATCGGAATCCTCAACAACGGAATGTCGATTATCGGGGTCGGGACCGACTGGCAGCAGTTCATCAAGGGCATCGTGCTGCTTTCGGCAGTGGCCTTCGACGTGTACAACAAGCGCCGCTCCGGCGGTCGTTGATCGCTGAGTAGCGCACAACAACCCCGGCGCCCTATGGCGTCGGGGTTGTTGCGTGAACGGCTCTGAAGCGGTCGTCATCATTGGCGCCGTCGTTGCGGGCGTGGTTTTCCGGAGACGAGCTGGCCACCGATCGGTGTGGATTCCTCTGGCGGGTGGCGGTGCGATGGCGCTCGTTTTCGTCGTCAGCTGGATCATCAGCAACGTCGCGTTCGACCTGTAGGGAACGAATTTGAGTGACGTCTCGAGCTGAGCCGCCCTACGACTGCAAGTACGCAGCGTGGGCTAGAGCCGCGGCCTCGTCCCAGGGGAGTCCGAGGCGTTTCATCTGCTGAGCGAAGGCGAGGGCGGCGGCGTGAGCCTGCTGCCGCACAGCGTCATCGCCGTCGGCAACCGTCGTTCCGGCGCGCCCCCGAGTCACGATGAAGCCGGCGTCCTCGAGCTCCTTGTAGGCGCGCGCAACGGTGCCCGCTGCCAGGCCCAGTTCGGCGGCAAGCTTTCTCACGGTGGGCAGGTGCGCACCGGCCACCAAGCTCCCGGCCTGAATCTGCTCCCGCAATTGCAATTTAATCTGCTCGAACGGCGGGGTAGCCGAGGTTTTATCGAGGTTGATCATGGCGCGCTACCTTCGTGTTGAGGCTTTAGTGCGCCAACGCTAGCATCGCAAAAAACCAATTGGGCTGCTCGGATCGAAACCGGCAGTCCCGTGGTTGTGAGGGCTAACCTGCGTGATCCAACCGCGGCACGGGCTCATTGTCCATATTTATCGTGAGCGCTAACACTTTCACGCAGCCGGGACGAATTAGCCGCCGGTGGTCGTCATCACACGAGCTCCGGACACTAAACAAGGTGGTTTGGTAGATCAAAAGCTTGTTGGCCTCGCGGCCGTAAGCGCGATCATTTTGGCCCTCACCGGCTGTTCCAGTGCCGTGACCGGCGGTTCGGGCGGCAACTCAGACACGGTCGTTGGCTTCTCGCAGGTAGGGGTGGAAAGCGGCTGGTGAACCGCCAACACCATTTCCATCCAGCAGTCGTTCAAAGACGCGAAGATTCCGTTGAAGTTCTCCGACGCACAGGGCGAATAGGAGGGTCATATTAAGGCTATCGCTCCTACTATTCAGCAGAAGATCAGTGCAATCGCCTTCTCGCCGGTTGTTGAATCGGGCTGGGACACCGTCATGAAGGAGGCCAAGGGCGCCAAAATTCCGGTGATCCTCACCGACCGCGCTGTCGACTCCCAAGACAAGTCGCTGTGTGGGAGCTTCCTCGGGCCTGACTTCATCAAGGAGGGCGAGTCGGTCGGTACCTGGGTGAAAGAAAACTTCGCCGACCAGGCATCCGCACACGTCGCCGAACTGCAGGGAACCACCGGATCTGCACCGGCCAACGATCGGGCAAAGGGGTTTCGCAACATCGTGGGATCCGATCCGAGGTTCAAGATTGTGGCCTCGCAGACGGGAGATTTCACGCGCGCGCTCGGCAAGCAGGTGATGGAAGCCTTCTTGAAGTCACACCCCGGAATCCACCTCGTGTTCGCCCATAACGACGACATGGGAATCGGAGCAATCGAGGCCATCGAGGCAACGGGCAAGGTGCCGGGAAAAGACATCAAAATCGTCACCATCGACGCTGTGAAAGACGGCATGCAGGCACTAGCCAACGGCAAGTCCAACTTCATCGCCGAATGCTCACCGCTCTTGGGCGACCAGCGTGTTTCGATTGTGAAGGACACCCTGGCCGGAACATCGGTGGAGCCCCGGAGCGTGACCGAGGAAACCACCCTCACCCAGGATCAGGCCGTCGAGGCCCTCCCCGACCGCAAGTACTAGCCCGCGGCAACGCGGACTAGAGCAAAGCCAGAAGTGCGACGAGCCCCCGCCGTGATCGAGCGCACCGCCAACCCAGTCACCTCCCGCAACCAAGCCCCCATAACCAAGCCCCTCGCAACCAAGCTTCAGACAGTTCAGCCCAGGGCGCGCAAGCGCAGGACACAGTGATGAGTCAGACTGCATCGGAGCGCACAATGCGGCGGGGGCGCCGCTGATCGAAATAACCGAAATCTTCACCAGTTTTCCCGGGGTGAAGGCGCTAGACCGGGTGAACTTCCGAATCTTTCCGGGCGAAGTGCAGTCGCTGATGGGCGAAGATGCCGCCGGAAAATCCACCCCGATCAAGGCGCTCACCGGTGTATGGCATTGACTCCGGAACCGTCACCCTTCAGGGCACCCCGGTCCAGATTTCTGGACCGGCGGCGGCTCAGGCCGTCAATCCAGCGTCACTCATCAATGAGCATTCGCTCACCGTAGCGCAACTGGTGGCAATCGCCCGAGCCATCGTCATCGCCATCGCCGCCAGGGTGCTGATCGCCGCCGTCCGCAGCATCGCCGCCGTCTTTTCAGGCAACGACCAAATGGCGTTCGGCATCTTGCACGCCCTGAAAGAGAAGGGACTCAGCGCGCTGCACTATCTCAGCCGGGTCGGCTTCGACGACATCCCTGAGGCCCGGTACGTCAGCCCGCCGCTCACGACGGTTGCGGGCGATTTCGCCGAACTGGGCCGGGCGATTATGTCCACGCTCACCGAGATTCTGCCTGGAACTACCGAGAGCGATCATCCGCACAGCCTGCCGGTGCTGCTCGAACGGGCCTCCACCGCGCGCCTGGCTTAGCGGCCGTTCCGGAACATTTGGGCGGCTGGCATCCCGGCGTGTCAGCCGCCCGCGTGCTGGGCCGATACCAACGCGACCACCACCACGAAGGGGTGAGGTGACGCACGCTTCGCATCTCCCTGCCCACCGCGGTAATTTCTACTATTCGTCAGTTTCCGCTGACAGTTCCACCCCTTGCCTCCGGGGCGGTCGAAGGGTAACGGTTGCGCTGTGCTCGGCTGGTGCCACCAAAAATGCGCGGGGAGGTGCCCAACGATGCATTTCCGGTCGCCCGACGCAGGTAGCGCAGGGGCGGCAATTCTCCGGGCCAGTGTCGGGTGAGGGTGTACTGACCGCGGCGAAACCGGTAAATGAGCGCGCTGAGACTCCCGAACGGTCGCATCGAGATTCCCATCGACAGGGTCGTCGAGAAGATCAGCTCACGAATCGGCCCGAGATGCATCGACAGGTCAACGTCGTCGTGCACGAGCGGATCATTTCGGTGCACCGCATCCTTCACTTCAAGCCACGCGCTTCGCCGCATCGCGAGATTCGAACCGAAAAGCGGGATATGTCCGAGAGCTGCTCGCATGGTCAGAAAATAGCTACCGAGGTAGAGCGCCGCGAGCGGGGTGCGCAGCCAGCGTGGCCCATCAATAAAGTGGGCAGCTCCCGTGAGGGCAACGGCCTCCGGATGCGCGAGGAGTTCGCGATGGAGATCGGCCAGCCAAGTAACGGGCGGAAGGCAATCGGCGTCGAGGCGAGCGATGATCTCGCCGGATGCCGCGTCGTAGCCGGCCGCGCTCGCCGCTGGTATCCCCCCGCCGAGCTGGATCACCACGCGTGCCCCGAATTCGCGGGCAACGGCGGCGCTGGCATCGGTGGAGCCGTTGTCTACAACGATGATTTCGTCGGCTACACGAGTTTGGGCGGCCAGCGACTGCAGGCACCGCTGAAGTACGTCTGCGTCATCTTTTACTGGGATGACGACGGTGATGCTGGGCGACACGGTTTAGCTCCTCACGGCGGCGCGGAGAGCGGAGTGAACATCCGAAGCCTTTAGCGCTTGGCAGGCTACGCGGCCGATCTGTGGGTTGGCGTGCCAGATTGTGTGCCAGAGCCGCGATATCGGCACACTGGGGCGGGGGCAGTTTGCCGCAAACAGCTGCCGTAACCGTCGCTGTCTTCAAAAAAATTCAGGCACGGCACCACCACACAGGAGTTGACCTAACTATGAGAGTTGTTATCACCGGAGCCCATGGCAAGGTCGGTCGTGCGGCCGTCACAGCGATGTTGGCGGGGGGTCACGACGTGCTGGCTGTCGACCTCACCCGGCCGAGCTTCGAGCGTCGCGACCCCGGCACGGCCGACTATCAGATGGCCGATCTCACCGACGCCGGCGAGGCATTCGCCGTGATACGAGGTGCTGACGCGGTGGTGCACGCCGCCGCCATCCCGGAACCCACCGCAAACCCGGCGCACGTGGTCTTTCGAACCAACCTCATGGCCACCTTCAACGTGCTGGAGGCTGCCGTTCGGTTCGGGGTGAGGCGATTCGTAAACATCTCCAGCGAAACGGTTCCCGGATTCTTCTTTCCCGAGCGGGATTTCCTGCCCAGCTACGCGCCGGTCGATGAGGCGCACCCGGTGCATCCACAAGACCCCTACGCACTGTCGAAGCATTTTGGCGAGCAGCTGATGGATGCCGCGGTTCAGCGCTCCGACATCCGGTGCATCTCGCTCCGGCCCAGCTGGGTGCAAAACGTCGACAACTACGAGCGCAACCTCGGCCCGCAGGTGCGGGATGCCGCAGTGCTCAGCCCCAACCTCTGGAGCTACATCGACGTCGACGATCTCGCCGACGCCATCGTTTTGGCCGCGGAGTCGGAACTTCCCGGGCACGAGGTCTTCTACATTGCCTCGCCGGATAACGTGGGGGGCCGCAATTTCGCCGAGATCCTGCCGCGCTATTACGGAGACCAAATCGAGCTGCGACCCACCGACCGCATTGATGCCTCCGGGATTTCAAGCGCGAAGGCGCAACGGATGCTGGGCTGGCAGCCCAAACGGTCCTGGCGGGACTACCTCGACGCAGACGGGCGTACCCTCGACCGTTCTTGAGCCGGCCCCCGCCCCCGTGCCGACCTGATTTGTGCTGCCGAAATGCTCAACAGCCGGGTTAGCGTGGACCGCATGAGAATCCTTCTGGTCGGCGCCGGTGGTGTCGGCGATGCCTTCGCCAAAATTGCCGCCACCCGATCGTTCTTCGAACTCTGTGTAGTGAGCGACTTCGATATCTCCCGTGCCGAGAAAACTATTTCCTGGGTTGAAGCCAAGCATGGCCCGCAGAACGGTCGCTTCATTGCCGCGCGCATAGATGCGTCGAATGCGCAAAGCGCGGCGGAATTAGCCCGCACCCATTCGGCCACGCACATCATGAATGCGGTCGAGCCGAAGTTTGTGCCGACCATCTTTGCCGGGGCTCTCGCTGCCGGTGCCGACTACGTGGACATGGCGATGAGCTTGAGCGAGCCGCATCCGACCAATCCGCTGGAGGAAACCGGCGTGAAGCTCGGCGACGACCAGTTCGCGCAGGCACCGGACTGGGAGGGTGCGAGGCGGCTTGCGCTGGTGGGGATGGGGGTCGAGCCGGGGCTCAGCGATGTGATGGCGCGCTACGCCGCCGACTACCTGTTTAGCGAGATCGACGAGCTGGGTACTCGCGACGGCGCGAATTTGGTGGTGCGAAACGAGGCCGGTGAAGAAATTTTCGCGCCGTCGTTCAGCATCTGGACCACGATCGAAGAGTGTCTGAATCCGCCGGTGATCTGGGAGAAAGACCGCGGCTGGTTCACCACGGCGCCGTTCTCTGAGCCGGAGACCTTCGTCTTTCCGGAGGGCATTGGCCCGGTCGAATGCGTCAACGTGGAACACGAGGAAGTGCTGCTGATGCCGCGCTGGATCGATGCCAAACGGGTCACCTTCAAATATGGGCTCGGCGACGAGTTCATCGGCATTCTGAAGACCCTGCACCAGCTCGGCCTCGACCAGACGACTCCGCTCAAGGTGCGCTCCGCCGCCGGCCCGGTAATGGTGGCCCCGCGCGATGTGGTGGCGGCAGGGCTCCCCGATCCGGCAACGATCGGACCCCGGATGACCGGCAAAACCTGTGCCGGCGTGTGGGTGACCGGCCGCGGGCTCGACGGCGAACCGCGCGAGGTGTACCTCTATCACGTGAGCGACAACGAGTGGACGATGGCTGAGTTTCAGGCCCAATGTGTGGTCTGGCAGACGGCGCTGAACCCGGTGATTGCGCTGGAGCTGTTAGCCACCGGCGTGTGGAGCGGTGTTGGCGTGCTCGGGCCGGAGGCGTTCGACGCCAAACCGTTTCTCACCCTGATGGCGACGCCGATCGCCGAGGGCGGCTACGGGCAGGTCTGGGGGCTGGAGGACCGGCCGGTTGCTTGATGCTCTGGCGGAGAATGGGGGATTCGAACCCCCGAGGGCTTGCACCCAACACGCTTTCCAAGCGTGCGCCATAGGCCACTAGGCGAATTCTCCTGGCCGGTTTTACCGATGTTGCCGGTGAAACCGTGTCCTAGCTTAGCCCGAAGCGCTCGCAGGCGATTGCCACCCGCGGTTTCTATTCGGTAGCCGCACCTAGGCTGGCCCCGTGTCGACCCGTATTTACATCACCTCAGCCGAAGGCCATACCGGCAAGTCGTCAGTGGCGCTGGGGGTTCTCGAAACCCTGAGTCGCCAAATCGATCGGGTTGGGGTGTTTCGCCCGATCGCCCGCTCCACCGTCGAGCGTGATTATGTACTGGAGTTGCTTCTCGCCCACGACAGCGTCGCCCTCGACTACGACGATTGCGTCGGGGTCAGTTACGAATTGGTGCACTCTGACCCAGAGGCGGCACTGAGCCAGATCGTCTCCCGCTTCGCCGCGGTGGAGCGACAGTGTGACGCCATTATCATCCTCGGCAGCGACTACACCGATGTCAGCAGCCCTACCGAGCTCGCCTTCAACGCCCGCATTGCCGCTAATCTCGGCGCACCGGTGCTCCTGGTGCTCGGCGGCCGGCGACCGGATGACGGCGGCGCGCGCACTCCTCACGATATGCACCAGATCGCCGAACTCACCATCGCGGAACTCCGCACCGCGCATGCGGGCCTGCTCGCCATTGTCGCCAACCGCTGTGATGCCGATTCGTTGGAAGACATTGCGGCCGGAATCAGGAGCGCATTAATTGCTCCCCACGCGGTGGTGCCGGTCTGGGCGATTGCCGAGGACCCGGTTTTGGTAGCCCCGACGGTCGCCGGGCTCCTCGCCGCTACCGAGGCAACCCTCATCGCCGGCGACACTGCCTTGCTTGAACGCGAGTCGATCGGGGTGGTGGTGGCCGCGATGTCAATGGAGAACGTGCTACCGCGGCTGTTGGAGGGCGCCATTGTGGTGGTACCCGGCGACCGCACCGACGTTTTGGTCGGCACTCTGCTTGCACATTCTTCGGCAACCTTCCCGTCGATTGCCGGCATCATTTTGAACGGCGGCTTTGCGCTGTTACCGCAGATTGAACGGCTGATCGCCGGGCTCAACTCGCCGCTGCCGATTGCCCAAAACAGCCTCGGCACCTACGACACGGCGCTGCGCATTACCCAAACCCGGGGCCGACTCGCCGCCGAATCGCCGCGCAAGTACGCCCGCGCGCTCGCCCTGTTCGAGAAGCACGTCGACGCCACTGCCCTCTTGCAGCTGCTGCAGGTGCGACCGGCCGAGATCGTGACCCCGCTGATGTTCGAGTACGGGCTGCTGGAACGTGCCCGCAGCGATCGCCGTCACATCGTGCTTCCCGAGGGCGGCGACGATCGCATCCTGCGGGCTGCCACCATTCTGCTGCTGCGGGATGTCGCAGAGCTCACGATTTTGGGCGAGGAGGCGGCCGTGCGCGCGCGGGCCGCCGAGCTGGGCCTCGACCTGAGCGCAGCGCGCATCCTGAGTCCGTTCGATCCGGAGTTGCGTCAGCGCTTCGCCGAGGAGTACGCCCGCATCCGTTCGCACAAGGGAATCACCGTGCTGCAGGCGGCCGACACCGTCACCGACGTGTCGTACTTCGGCACCATGATGGTGCACCTCGGGCTCGCCGACGGCATGGTGTCCGGCGCGCAGCACACCACCGCGCACACCATTCGCCCGGCGTTCGAGATCATCAAGACGCGCCCGGATGTCTCGGTCGTCTCAAGCGTCTTCCTAATGGCCCTCGCTGACCGGGTCTTGGTATACGGGGATTGCGCCGTGATTCCCGACCCGACCGCCGAGCAGCTGGCCGATATCGCCATCTCCTCGGCCGAGACCGCGGCGCAGTTCGGGGTGGATCCGCTGATCGCCATGCTGAGCTACTCCACCGGCGAGTCCGGGGCGGGAGCGGATGTCGAGAAGGTGCGGTCGGCTACGGCCCTCGTGCACGAGCGTCGGCCGGAGTTGCTCGTGGATGGCCCGATCCAATACGACGCCGCCGCCGATCCGACGGTCGCTGCCGCGAAAATGCCGAACTCCCCCGTCGCCGGGCGTGCCACGGTCTTTATCTTCCCCGATCTCAACACCGGCAACAACACCTACAAGGCGGTCCAGCGCTCCGCGAATGCCGTGGCCATTGGCCCGGTGCTGCAGGGCCTCAACAAGCCGATCAACGACCTCTCCCGCGGGGCGCTCGTGCAGGACATCGTCAACACGGTGGCGATCACCGCTATTCAGGCGGCCAGCTCCGGCGAGCACGCATGAGCCAGATTTTCGTCGTCAACTCGGGCTCCTCATCGATCAAGTACCAGTTGATCGATCTGGCGACCGAACTCCCGGTGCTGGGCGGGCTGGTCGAACGCATCGGCGAGCCGGAATCAGATGTCGCCGACCACACCGAAGGTTTGCAGCGGGTCCTGGCACTGCTCGGGTCGGACCACGACATCGCGGCCGTCGGTCATCGCGTCGTGCATGGTGGTTCGCGCTTCACCACGGCAACCGTCATTGACGATGCGGTGGAACGGGGTATCGCTGAACTCGCCGCCCTCGCCCCACTGCACAACCCGGCGAATCTGGCCGGCATCCGGGCGGCGCGTGCTGCCCTACCGAACGTGCCGCACGTAGCCGTCTTCGATACCGCCTTTCATTCGACGCTGCCGAAAGCCGCGTACACCTACGCAATCGATGCGGCTCTTGCCGCCCAGCACGGCATCCGGCGCTACGGATTCCACGGCACCTCGCACAAATACGTCTCGGAGCAGGTGGCCGAGGAGCTTGGCCGTCCGCTGGCCAGCCTGAAGACCATCGTGCTGCATCTCGGCAACGGTGCATCCGTAGCCGCCATCGATGGCGGAGTGTCGGTGGAGACGAGCATGGGGATGACGCCGCTCGAGGGTCTCGTGATGGGCACCCGTTCGGGCGATTTAGATCCCGCCGCGCTCATCCATTTGCATCGCCAGGCCGGGCTCGACTTCGACCAGCTCGACACCCTGCTCAATCGCAAGAGCGGTTTGTTGGGGCTCACCGGCAGCGGCGATATGCGCGATGTGCAGACCGCTGCCACCGACGGTGATGCCGTGGCGATTGGGGCGCTCGCCGTGTATTGCCACCGCATCCGGCGCTACCTCGGCGCCTACCTCGTGCACCTCGGCGGGCTCGACGCGATCGCGTTCACCGCGGGGGTGGGCGAGAACGTCGCGAATCTGCGGGAAGAGATTCTGGCCGGATTAGAGTTTTTGGGCATCGCGGTCGACAAGACGGCCAACCGGGCGGCCTCGCGCGGCAACCGGATGATCTCGCCTGCGGGTTCCCCGGTGGCGGTGCTCGTGATCGCCACCAATGAGGAACTTGAGATTGCCCGGCAGACGGCGGCGGCAGTCACCGGTAATCCGACGCGCTAAACTGGCTTCCGGCTCCTCGCGTGGCGTCACCCAGGCCAACTCCCCCAGGACGGAAACGTAGCAAGGGTAACCGGGCTCTGGCGGGTGCGCGAGGGGTCACTACTTTTTTGCCCGTGGGTGTCCAGTCGGACGAAACTCGGGAATGAGGCCCCTGAGTGCCAAGACCCCCGGTCTGGGACTATTGGCACCGCGCTTCTCCTGAAACACTGGCCGGGTGTCAAGAATCAGCAATGTCGTCGTCGTCCGTGCAATCTGGCGAGATCTTCGAGCAGAATCCACACTGCACGGCGTCGCCCGCTTAGCACTTCCCGTAGCAATCGGCGTCCCACTTCTGGCGCTGATTCTCCCGCTTCTCAATCTCCACTTACCCCTGTGGGTTTGGATCGCGGCGTTGGCGGCCTATGCGTTTCAGCAATTCGCACGTTGGTTGGAACCGGCTCGGTACAACGGCTCGGTCTTAGTCGACTCCTGATCATTAGGAACTCAGTTCGCTCCTAATCATTAGGAGCGGTTCCCGGCACGGAGTTAACTGGCGGCCGGCAATCGCAGGTCACGCGCGTCGCCCCGCCTACCCAAGCGAACGCTGCCCGTCTCGCCGATCGCCTGCCGCGTCCGGCGTCGGTGGTCGCGGGTACGCTATGACCCGTGGTTACCGCCCTTTATCGCCGCTATCGGCCCGAGACCTTTGCCGAACTGATCGGGCAGTCGCAGGTGACCGATCCGCTACGAACCGCGCTGCGAAATGATCGCGTCAATCACGCGTACCTTTTCAGCGGTCCGCGCGGCTGCGGCAAGACGACATCCGCACGCATTCTGGCGCGCTGTTTGAACTGTGCCGCGGGCCCGACCGACACCCCGTGCGGCGTTTGCCCGAGTTGCGTCGAACTGAGCCGTGACGGTTCCGGTTCGCTCGACGTGGTCGAGATCGACGCGGCCAGCCACGGCGGGGTCGAAGACTCGCGGGATCTGCGTGAGCGCGCCATTTTTGCCCCCGCGCGGGACCGCTACAAGATTTTCATTCTCGATGAGGCACACATGGTCTCGACGCAGGGCTTCAACGCATTGCTGAAACTCGTTGAGGAGCCGCCGGAGCACGTCAAGTTTATTTTCGCCACGACCGAGCCCGACAAAGTCATCAGCACGATTCGCTCGCGCACCCACCACTACCCGTTCCGGCTGGTACCGCCCGCGCAGATGCTCGACTACGTCGGAACCCTATGCACGAGCGAAAGCGTTGACGTCGAACCCGGCGTGCTCTCGCTCGTGGTGCGGGCCGGCGGCGGGAGCGTGCGCGACACGCTCTCCCTACTCGACCAGCTCATCGCCGGATCGGACGGCTCTACCGTGCAATATGAGCGTGCCGTGGCGCTTCTGGGCTACACTCACGCCACCCTGCTCGGTGAGGTCGTGGACGCCCTCGGCGCTCAAGATTCCCGGGCAGCGTTCGCGGCCGTGGATCGCGTCATCCAGACCGGCCAAGATCCGCGTCGTTTCGTCGAGGATTTGCTCGAAAGCCTGCGCGACCTCATCATCGTGAGCGCCGTAATCAACGGTCCCTCCGGCACCTCGATGGCTGCTGTGGCGGCCGTTCTCCGCGGCGTGCAGCAGGAAGAACTCGACCGCATGGCCCTGCAGGCTGCGGCGTTCGGTGCGGTCGAATTGAGTCGGGCAGCGGATGTCGCCAACGCCGCCCTCACTGAAATGACCGGGGCCACCTCCCCTCGGCTGCACCTTGAACTCATGATCGCCCGCGTGCTGGTTCCCGCAAGCGACCACTCCGAACGCGGAGCTTTGGCCCGAGTGGAACGGCTCGAGCGCCGTGCTGGAGTTGCCAGTGTTGCCAGTGTCGCCGGAGTCTCCGGAGCCGCCGATGCTTCGACGTCGCAAGCACTTCAAGTCACCGCTGTTGCTGCTTCAGCCGAGATATCAACCGTATATGCCACGGTGCCCGACTCAGCCAGGTCCGCCACGGCACCCGCCACGGCACCCGTCGCGAAACACGTGGCTCCCGTGGTTTCCGTCGTGCCGCCCGCTCCTGCCGCGCCAACGACAACTGCGTCGACGGCTCCCACCACAGCCAACACGGTACCCGCCGCCGCAAACTCGGTGTCTGCCCAGCAGCTCCGCGATGCCTGGCCCGAAATTCTTGAGGCGGTGCAGAAGTCCAAGCGCAGCGCCTGGATGGTGGTTTTCACCTCCCGCGTTCTCGACCTCGTCGGAGACGTGCTGTACCTGAGCTTCATCAGCGAAAACGATGTCGCCAGCTTCCGTGAGCAGGGCGCCGGTGACGGCGTAAGCGAGCACCTGCGCCGCGCGATCGTCGAGATTCTCGGCATCCGGGTCAAATTTCTCCCCCGAGTGGATGCCGCAGCGCACGCCAAAGCGCACCCGAACGCTGTGACAATGCCTCAGGCAACAGCTGAAATCGTCCCGGTAGCTTCCGCTGTCTCCCCCTCGGCGGCCGCCGCTCCCACCACCATCTGGGCGGCCGTCAGCGTTCCCACCGTGGACCCGACCCTCGGCCGCGACCCGGGCACGAAACCGACAAAACCGCTGCAGCTGCAGCCGCAGCCGCAGCCGCAGCCGCAGCCACGCGCATCCGTGGCATCGGAAAAAGCGCAGCAGCACGCGCAGCAGCAGCAGCAGCCCTCGATCACCGCACCGGAGTTGAGCTACGAGCCGGATTCCGAAGCCGACCGCGAACCGGAACCGGAATTCGAGCCCGACCCCAACCCGGTATTCGCCGATGCCGGCCAGCTCACCCCGCGCACGGCGACCGGCACCCCCAGAGGCACTACCTCAGACGCCCCGGTCGTAGCCCCCAATGCCGCAACCCCCAATGCCGCAACTGCCACAACCGCCGACGGCTGGGCAACCGCGCCTTTTGTGATTGCACCACGAGCTGCCCCACCAACCGTCACCCCACCAACCGTCACCGAGGTGTCGGTGAAGCCCCAGTTCGATAAGCAGCGTTACGGCGAATCGGTGGTTCGCGAGATTCTGGGCGCAAGCTTCATTGAAGAGCTTGCTGTCGTGCCCCGCGTCGTTCCGAGAGGGGACTAGCCGATGTACGAGGGAATTGTTCAGGAACTAATTGATGAGCTCGGTCGACTGCCCGGGATTGGGCCGAAGTCGGCCCAACGCATCGCCTTCCACATCGTGCAGACAGAGACTTTCGACGTCACCCGGCTCGCCGAGGTACTGATGGAAATCAAGGAGAAGGTGCGCTTCTGCGCCATCTGCGGCAACGTGTCCGAACAGGAAACCTGCCTCATCTGCCGCGACCCGCGTCGCTCACCCGCCACGATTTGCGTGGTCGAGGAGGCGAAAGACGTGGTGGCCATCGAGCGCACCCGCGAATTCCGCGGTCTCTATCACGTGCTCGGCGGGGCGATTTCTCCCATCGATGGCATCGGTCCCGACGACCTGCGCATTCGGCAACTGATGCAGCGCCTCGCCGATGGCACCGTCACCGAGGTGATCATCGCCACTGACCCCAACCTTGAGGGCGAGGCCACGGCCACCTACATCTCGCGGTTGCTGATGCATCTGGAGTTGACGGTCACGCGACTGGCATCCGGTCTTCCCGTCGGCGGCGACCTGGAATACGCCGACGAGGTCACCCTTGGCCGCGCGTTTGAGGGCCGACGGGTCGTCGAGCACTAGCCCAAGAGCGCCCAAGAGCGCCAACAGTGCCCAAAAAGGGCGCAAAAAGGGCGCAAACACAGCGCAGAAAGACCGCGAACAGCGGCCCCCTAGGCGCGCAATAGACTTTATTGCCGGTTCGAATGCGATCCGGTATCAACTTTTCGGGAGTGCGTTGTGAGCTTGATCGTGCAAAAGTACGGCGGATCATCCGTCGCCAATGCCGAAGGCATCAAGCGTGTTGCCAAGCGCATCGTCGAAACGCGTAAGGCTGGCAACGAAGTTGTCGTGGTGGTTTCGGCCATGGGCGACACCACCGACGAACTCGTCGACCTCGCCGAGAGCGTGTCGCCGTCGCCCGGTGGCCGCGAACTCGACATGCTGCTCACCGCGGGCGAGCGCATCTCCATGTCGCTTTTGGCCATGGCTATCAAGAGCCTCGGGGTCGAAGCACGCAGCTACACCGGCAGCCAAGCGGGCATGATCACGGATGATCGCCACGGCAGCGCGCGCATCGTCGATGTCTCCCCGGGCCGTGTGCGTGAGGCGTTGGATGTTGGAGCGATCGCCATTGTCGCGGGCTTTCAGGGCTTCAACCGCGGCACCGGTGACATCACCACCCTCGGTCGCGGCGGATCCGACACCACGGCGGTCGCATTGGCTGCGGCCCTCAACGCCGACGTGTGCGAAATTTATACGGATGTCGACGGAATTTTTACCGCCGACCCCCGGGTTGTGCCGAGTGCACACAAAATCGACCGCATTACGAGCGAGGAAATGCTCGAACTTTCCGCCGCCGGAGCGAAGGTTCTTTATATTCGCGCGGTGGAATATGCCCGACGCCATGGGGTTACCCTGCACGTGCGGTCATCCTTCAACAACAATTTGGGCACGCTGGTGGTTAATCCCCAGGATGGAGAAATGATGGAAGAGCCAATCATCGCGGGGATCGCCGCCGATCGCAGCGAAGCCAAGATCACGGTCGTCGGCATTCCCGACATTCCGGGCAAGGCCGCTCAGATCTTCACCATCGTGGCGTCAACGGATGCCAATATCGACATGATCGTGCAAAACGTGTCGAGCACCGCCACCGGACTCGCCGACATCTCCTTCACGTTGCCGAAGTCGAACGGCGCCCGCGTACTGCGGGCGTTGGAGGCCGCCCAGCCCGAGGTTGGGTTCGCTTCTCTCCAGTACGACGACCAAATCGGCAAGCTCGCCCTCGTCGGTGCCGGGATGCGCACCAACGCCGGTGTCTCGGCAAAGCTCTTCACCGCACTGTTTGAGGCGGGCATCAACATCGAGATGATCTCCACGAGTGAGATCCGTATCTCGGTGGTTACCCGCGCCGACACCCTCGACGACGCGGTGCGCGTTGTTCACACGGCTTTCGGCCTCGACGCCGAGCAGGCCGCCCAGGTTCACGGAGGTACCGGACGATGACCGCAATTCGCATTGGCGTCGTTGGCGCCACCGGCCAGGTCGGCGCGGTTGTTCGCCGCCTGCTTGAGGAGCGCGACTTCCCGGTCGCCGAAATTCGCTACTTCGCCTCCTCCCGCTCGGCCGGAACAACGCTGCCCTGGCGCGGTACCGACATCGTCGTGGAGGATGCCGAGCTGGCCGATCCCACCGGGCTCGATGTGGCCATCTTCTCCGCCGGTGCCACCACCGCGAAGGCACAGGCACCGCGGTTTGCCGCGGCGGGCGTGATCGTGGTCGACAACTCCTCCGGCTTTCGAATGGACCCCGACGTGCCCCTGGTGGTCAGTGAGGTCAACCCACACGCGATCGCTGAGGCCCGCAAGGGCATCATCGCCAACCCGAACTGCACCACCATGGCGGCCATGCCCGTGCTGAAGGTGCTGCACGCCGAGGCGGGGCTTACCCGCCTGATTGTCAGTACCTATCAGGCGGTCTCCGGTGCGGGGCTGGTCGGCGGCGAAGAGCTTCTCGCCCAGGCCAAGCACGCCCTCACTCAGGATGTCTTGCAGCTTGTGCACGACGGCAGCGCGGTTGAGTTTCCGGTGGCGAAGGCTTTTCCGAAGACCATCGCGTTTGATGTCATCCCGCTCGCTGGGTCGATCGTTGACGACGACCTTTTTGAGACCGATGAAGAGAAGAAGCTGCGCCATGAGTCGCGCAAGATTTTGGAGCTGCCGGAGCTGTTGGTGAGCGGCACCTGCGTGCGGGTTCCCGTCTTTACCGGGCACTCGCTGTCGATCAACGCCGAATTCTCTTCGCCGCTCTCGGTCACGCGTGCCAAGGAATTGCTGGCAACAGCACCCGGGGTCTCGCTGGTTGAGGTTCCGACCCCGCTGGAAGCCGCCGGCAAAGACGACAGCTTCGTCGGACGAATTCGTCAAGACGAGGGGGTGGCTGACGGCCGCGGCCTAGCCCTCTTCATCAGTAACGACAACCTACGAAAGGGTGCCGCGCTCAACGCCGTGCAGATAGCTGAAATCATCGCTGCGGGGATGATCTCCGCGGGGAGTTAACTCGCCGAACGCGGCGACACCGGCCCGCGGCAGCGACTGCTGAGCTGGTGTTCGCTTCACGCCCGTATGCTGGGCAAGTGAGTACCCCAACTGAGATCGATGTCGCCCTCATCGGCGGTGGTGTCATGAGCGCAACGCTCGGCACCCTGCTCAAACAACTGCAGCCAGACTGGTCAATTGCCGTCTACGAACGGTTGAGCGACGTCGCTCTGGAGTCCTCAAATCCGTGGAACAACGCCGGCACCGGTCACTCCGCGCTGTGCGAACTGAACTACACTCCCGAGCGCGCGGATGGCTCGATCGAGATCGCCAGTGCGGTCAAGGTAAATGAGCAGTTTCAGATTTCGCGTCAGTTCTGGTCGTTTTTGGTCGACCAGCGGATCCTGCCCGATCCGCAGGCTTTCATCAACCCCGTTCCGCACATGAGTTTTGTCTGGGGCGCCACCAACGTTGCCTACTTGCGCGCCCGCTTCGATGCGCTTAACGATCACCCGTTGTTTGCCGGGCTCGAGTTCAGCGATGATCGAGCAGTTATTCAGTCATGGGCACCGGCATTGATCATCGGGCGTTCCTCGCAGGAGACGGTGGCGGCCACCCGCATCGGGGCGGGCACGGATATCGACTTCGGTTCGCTCACTCGCGTGTTGTTCAACAACCTCACCGAGAACGGCGCAACACTGGAAACCAACTCGACGGTTACCGCGCTGCGCAAGCTCCCCAATAAGTCCTGGGAGTTGTCGATCAGCGGTGCCGGCGAAACCACACGGGTTCGGGCAAAGTTTGTGTTCGTGGGAGCCGGTGGCGGGGCACTGGCGTTGCTGCAAAAATCCGGGATCCCGGAGATCCGAGGATTTGCCGGTTTCCCGGTCAGCGGACAGTTCTTGCGCACCGACAATCCGGAGGTTGTCTCCCAGCATCAGGCGAAGGTGTACGGAAAGGCGGCGGTCGGCTCCCCGCCAATGTCCGTGCCGCACCTCGACACCCGCATCATTGACGGCAGCGCCAGCCTGATGTTTGGCCCGTACGCGGGTTTCAGCCCCAAGTTTCTCAAGACCGGGTCGATGTTCGACCTCGCGCGCAGCATCCGCTGGCACAACATTCTTCCCATGCTCTGTGTCGGACGCGACAATCTCGATCTCACCTGGTATCTCGTCAAACAGGTATTGGCGAGCCCGAAAAGCAAGTTTTCGGCCCTCTGCGAATTCATGCCGGAGGCGAAGCGCACAGACTGGTACCTCATTACCGCCGGTCAGCGTGTGCAGGTGATCAAGCGGGATGCCAAACGTGGAGGCGTGTTGCAGTTCGGCACCGAGGTCGTCTCCGCCGCCGATGGCTCCATCGCGGGTCTGCTCGGGGCGTCTCCCGGCGCGTCCACCGCGGTTCCGATCATGTTGAACGTTCTGGCTCGCTGTTTCCCCGAGCGGCTCGCGGGGTGGACCCCGAAGATCACCGCAATGATCCCGAGCTACGGGGTGGAGTTGGCCGAGAATGCCTCTCTTGCCGAGCAGACTCTCACCGCTGTCGAGCGCACCCTCGCGATTGCCTGATTTTTCGTCGGAGAATCCAGCGACATTTTGTGCCCCGGGGGTACACGGTTCCGGGTTCGGCTCGGCTAGTTTGTAGCTAACGACGCGACAGGAGGTGCAATCATGTCGCTTGGATTCCATGCCCCGCTCGTGCCAGATCGTGATGTCGCAGCATTCTCCCGCGGGTTGCGCACGGCCGCCTTGGTTTTAGTGCTCGGAGCGATCCTGTCCGGCTTCAGTACGGCCGGGGCGCTCTCGCTCTCGTGGCGGCAAGCACCGATCGTCATTCTCGACCTCGTCGCCTTGCTGGGAATGGTGTTGCTGCTCGCCATCCTCAAACGGACCGCATCGTTAGGCCTTGCGGTTCTGTATCTCACGGTGGGCGCAATAGCGGTGTACCTCACAACGCTCGCGATGGGTGAATCCCCTCGGGCGGTGTTCACCAACCTTCTCAGCCTGTCGTTCGTCAAGATCGCCCTGATCTTGGTCTCTTCGGCGAACGGCGGGATGCGGCGCGCCCAGCTCTGGTGCAGTGGCGGGTTCATCATCGCCGAGGTGTCATCCGCGCTCGCGCAGCTTGCGATGGGCGACCCGTACCGCTTCGACAGCATCAGTTTTGCCGCCTACATCTTTATTTTTCTGGTGCTGCTCCTAGGGTGGTTTTCGCAGGGCGGGGGCTTGCGTGCTCAGCCGCTTTTCGAGAAGGCCGCCCGGGATGAGCTGATCTTCGATCTTCGGCATCGCATCGAGTTGAACGCCGCGGCACTGCTTCACGACACAATTTTGAATAACCTGGCCGTGATCGCAACCGCACTGCCGGGCCCTCTCTCAGCCAAAGTGCGGGCTCAGCTCGCGCTGGACTTGGAGACTCTGTCGGGGGAGGAGTGGATGACGCCGGTCGAGCCCTTGCCCGCGATCGGCGACGATCTCTGGCGGCAGAGCCCGCTGAACCAAGCTGTTTTCGACGGGCGCGCCATGGGTCTTACGGTGGAGGTGACGGGGGACCTTCCCGCCGTTTACCGGGTGTCACCGGAGGCGGGCGTTGCCCTCGGGCTTGCCGTGAAGCAGTGTCTGGCGAACGTGGCTCTGCATTCGGGTTCGAATTGGGCTGAGGTTACTGTTCACGCCTCGGCAGAGGAACTGCTGGTGATGGTGGTTGACACCGGGCGAGGGTTTGTCGAGTTGGAGGTGGGCGCAGACCGGTTGGGTTTGCGCACCTCGGTTCGCCAACGAATTGCCACCGTCGGCGGCACCGTGCAGATCTGGTCTACGCCCGGGCGGGGCACCTCAGTGGTCATCCGAATTCCAATAGACCAACCGTCTGACTTACTCGTCGCGGGCGCCCCTGTCAGCGAAGACCCGGTTTGTGAACCACATTCCGCGCCTCCACGGGTGGGAGGTGTCACGTGATCGAAACGGAGCAGACACGACAACAGCTCGACCCCGCAGGCACCCTCGGCGCTTTCGCTCCCACGGTAGTTTTCGCCATGATCGCGTCCGGGTGGGCGGTGTGTGTCACCCTCATCTCTACGGGTAACCGAGGAACACCGGTTCTCGATTCAGCAATCGTGGTGCTGCTCGCCCTCATGGCTCTGCTATTTGTGCGTTCGGCGAGTCCCCTGCGGGCCCCGTTCAGCTCGATGTCGCACCTGCTGATTCATGCCACAATTTTGGCGGCGTTCTCGTTGCACGCCGCGGCGACCTGGGGCGATCCAAGCGAACCACCCGGGGGGTGGGGGCCGTACACGCTCGGCATTATGTTTCTCGCCATCGGGCCCTACCGACCTGCGCGAGAGTTGGTCACTTTTGGCACGGCGTCGGCGATCGCAATGGCTGTCGTGGTTTATATCCGGGCTGCGGCTACGGTTGAGGCCCCGTTTGCGGTGGCTGCTGGCACCATTGTGCCTGCTCTGGCCTTTTGCTACGGCTCTTCACGCTATTCCGGTGGAGTGGTGGCCGGGCTTAGGTTGAGCCGTGCGCGCTCGGACCAGGATGCCGCGCGGCTGGTCGACCAGCTGCGCGGCGGTATTTCTCGTGCCGTTCGTGACAGTCGAGTAACCATCCTTGATCGTGACGTGACCCCGTTCTTCGCCGATCTGATCGCCCGCGGGGAGGTGACCGGTGAGGATCGCCATCGAGCGCGCGAGATTGCGCAATCAATTCGCGAGGTCATGGTGGCCGATGCAAACCGGAGTTGGCTGCAGGTGGCCATTGCCGGGTTGCGCAGCGGTCAGCCCAACCGTTTTACCGTTATCGATCCGCAGCTCGTTGCGCCGTCAGCATCTAGCCAGCAGCGCACCGCTTTGCGTGCCTTTCTAGTGGCGATCGACGTCGACTCCCGGGTGGAGTCGGTGGTGATGCAGCTGGCTAAAGATGGCGGCTATCCCTCCGGCCATTTAGAGATTCATAGCAAAGAGTCGAGCGCTGTGATGCGCAACCGATACGATCCCTACCTCGCCGTGATGAAAATAGAATTTCCAGAATTTGCCGTTGAGGCTCATCGGAACACCCTGATCGTAAGGTTTGGCTTTGACCACAGTTGATGCGAGCGTCCGTCGGGTTCGACTGGCGATTCTCGACGACCACGAACTTCTGCTCGACAGCATGAGCAGTTGGATCGATGCCAACGCCCCCGACTTTGAGCTCGTGCTGAGTGCCGCCACCTGGTTAGACCTTGTGCACAGCAACAAGTTCCCCACCGATCTCGTGCTCATCGATTTCCAGTTGCGCGAGCCGGTGTCGATTGAGGCGCGGGTGCGCACCTGTCGTGCGGCCGGGGCCAAGGTCATAGTGCTGAGCAGCCTTGATCCACTGCAAGCACGGGATCGTGCACTAGCCGCCGGAGCGGCGGAGTACCTACCCAAGACTTTGCCCATGCGCGAGGTTATGAACGTCGCTCGTGCGGTGATGGGGGTCCCGCGGGGCGGCCAGGACCCAAAGGATTGGCGCCCGCTTCCCTCGGGCGCGCTTCCCCCCAAACCCAAGCTGAGCCACGGTGAACTGACAGCCTTTAAGCTATACGTGACGGGCGCTAGTACCACCGAGGTGGCCCGTCAGATGGATGTCAAGTACGAGACGGCGAAGACCTTTATCCGCCGCGTGCGAGAAAAATATGCGAAAGCGAATCGTCCGGCGAGCAAGAAAGCCGAACTGATTCGTCGCGCTGCCGAGGACGGATACCTGCAATAGTGGCCAAGCTTTACTTTCGTTACGGGGCAATGAACAGCGGAAAAAGCACCGCCATGCTTCAGGCCGCTTACAACTACGAGGAGCGCGGACAGCAGGTTTTGCTCACCAAGCCGCAGGTAGACACCAAGGGCGAGTCGAGAATCGTGAGCCGGCTCGGAGTGAGCCGTGCGATCGATTTTGCTCTTACCCCGGATGACTCTGCCCTCGACGCCTTCCTCGTGCAGCGTGACCGCGTGCGAAAACAAACCGGTCTCGAGGTGAGTTGTCTGTTAGTCGACGAGGCACAATTTCTCAGCGAAGCGCAGGTCGATGATCTGTTGCGGATCGCCATCCGGGAGGGGGTTCCGGTTCTGGCGTACGGCATCCGCACCGACTTTCAAACCGTTGCGTTTCCGGGAAGCCGTCGGCTGCTCGAGGTCGCCCATTCCCTCGAAGAGCTCAAAACGATTTGCCGATGCGGCCGAAAAGCAATCTTCAACGCACGCAAGATTGGCGACCGGTTTCTCTTCGACGGTGATCAGGTAGCCATCGATGGTGTAGACGCCAGCTACGAGTCGCTCTGCGGCGCGTGCTACCTCGACGAGAGTGCCGGGGTGCTCAACTACGGGCGCCGGTTCCGGATTGACGCCAGCTACGGTTTCGGCCCCGACGCAGACTTCAGCTAGGGCATCAAGTCGGCCACAGTGATGTAGCCCGGACCCGCACAAGCGGATCCGGGCTACATCACTGTCTTGCCATATTTATGGTCGGGGTAGCGGGATTTGAACCCACGACCTCTTCGTCCCGAACGAAGCGCGCTACCAAGCTGCGCCACACCCCGATCACGAGCGATCGGGTTTCACAACCCGAGCGAACGCTTCTTTAGAATAGCCGATATCCTCGGCGGTCAATGTCAACAACACCGCTTCGGGCTTACAGGCGAAGCGAACCGGGGCGTAAATCGAGGTTCCCAACCCCGCCGACACGTTCAAATAGGCCGACTTCAGCGCGTGATTCCACAGGCTGAGACCTTTCACTTGATTTCGGGGAATATCGCAATTGGTCACCAGCGCACCATAACCGGGTATGCACACCTGGCCGCCGTGGGTATGTCCGGCAAAAATCACATTGGCCCCGTTGGTCACGAGGGAGTTGAGAACGCGACGATAGGGAGCATGGGCGACGCCAATGGTGACAACCTCCGGCCCGCCCTCGTCATCCTTCCAGCCCACGTTCTCGCGCAACTCGTCGAGCGCACCCGGCAACATGTCTAACCGGTCCCGGCCGATATGCGGATCATCCACGCCCATGAACTCGAGACGGGAGCCATTAATCGACATGGCTCGGGCCGCGTTATTCAGGGACAGCCAGCCGAGATCATCAAAAAACTCGGTGAGTTCTGCGGTGTTGAGGGCGGGAGGGTTGAGCTTGTGACTGTCGGAGGGCCCGGTGAAGTAGATGAATGGATTCTTCAAAATCGGCCCGAAATAGTCGTTCGAGCCGTTGACGTACACGCCGGGTATTCCTCGGAAGGGCTCAAGGGCCCTCTCGATGCCGCGCAGGCCGTCGGCGTGCCCCAGGTTGTCCCCGGTGTTGACCACCAAATCAGGCTCGAGTTGGGCGAGGCTGCGAACCCAGTTTTGTTTGGCAGTTTGCCAGGGTGCCATGTGGAGATCGGAAAGGTGCAGCACGGTGAGAGTACGAGAGCCGGCAGGCAATACCGCCAGCGTTTCGTAGCGCACAGTGTAAGCGTTTCGCTCCACAAGCGCTCCCCATGCGAGGGCGCCCACGCCGACAACGACCGCAGCGGATGCGATTACGCCCCCGGTGCGTCCCGCTGTGCTCACGAGCACTTCGGAGCGACCCCGGGCACGATGACCCCGGCGTTCACGGTCAGCGCGATTGGGGTTATTTTTGACGACGCGGTTCCTGCCGGCGGGTTACTTGCCGTCACTAGGCACACCACTTTTGGATCACTGGCCTGATAGCTGACGGTGATATTCGTCGCGGGGAATCCGGCCGCCACCAGCAGCGCCATCGCATCGCCCAATTTCTTCTCCACGACGTTCGGTACCGTCGCCGCCAAAGTTCCGTCGCTCGTGTACACGGTCACGTTGGTGCCCTTGCTGACGAGACTTCCAGCGGCGGGATCACTCGATACCACCGTTCCGACCGGCAGCTCTGACGGGATTGGTCCGCCGTCGGTATAGCTGAGGTTCAGGGTTTCCAACAGGGCTTGGGCTGCGGCGCTGGTTTGACCGGCGAGAACCGGCACGGGCTGGCTCACTCCGGAGACGAGGGCTTTGGACGGCACGGGGAATGCAGCTCCTCCAGGGTAGGCGTCGTCGAGCCATGCTTGCAGAGGTTTCATGATGCGATGGCGCGCGGTCGCGGCCGCGCCGCCGGCGACATTGATCTGGCGGAGATTCTGCTTGCCAACGATATTGCCCACCCACACCGCGGTAGCGACCTTTGTGCTGGCCGACAAAATCCAAGTTTGGAATGCATCCGCGGTTCCGGTTTTTCCGATTAGGGGTGTTCCGTCTCGGGGGTTGGAGGGCGAACCGGTACCGCCGTTCATCACGCCCTGAAGGGCCACTGCCGCGGCGGCGGCGATATCCGGGGAGATTGCCGGAGCGCAGTCCGGAACCTGACCGGGGAGTTCTTTGCCATCGGCTCCGACAATTTTGTCGACCGCAACCGGCTGGCAGAGAACCCCGTTGTTGGCGACGGTGGCGTAGGCATTAGCAATGGCGAGCGGCGAGATCTCGTCGGTTCCCAGAACCGATGAACCGTAGGTCTGCAGTTTTCCGCCATCGGCGCGATGAACCCCCATTGACGCGGCCACGTCTCGGATGTCGCACATGTCGAGTTTCGAGGCCATATAGACGAAGGCGGCGTTCACCGAGCCTGCCGTCGCCTGCATCACACTCATGCGGCCGCCGGAAGAGTTACCGTCATTCTTCACCAAATATGGCTGATGATTCGGTTCACACTTTGATGGAACCTTATAGCTCTGCGGGGCGCTACCGTCGACGTACTCCTGTAGTCCGTGGCCGTTCTGAAGCCAATTGATCAGAGTAAACAGCTTGTAGGCGGAGCCCACCTGAAATCCGGATGAGCCGCCGTATTTGATGTCGGAGTTGTAGTTCACCGCGGTGGCGGTCGGCCCCCCTCCTGCCCCGGTGTCGTTGAAGCTCTTGTTCTGGGCCATGATCAGGATTCGCCCGGTGCCCACCTGAAGAGTGGATACGGCCGAGCCGAGCTGGAATCGAGACTCGGTGGCCGGAGTTTGGGCAGCCAATAGCCCCTCGGCATGTTCTTGCATATCGAGATCGAGAGTTGTGTAAACCTTGAACCCGCCTTTTTTCCAATTCGCGGCGCGTTCCACGGGGGTCGCACCGAGTGAGGAAAAGTTCTTCACGTTTTTGATGACGTAGTCGCAGAAGGTTTTTGCTGCAGCGGCGTTATTACAGCCGTTGGAGGGTTGGGTGATTTTCACCGTGGTTTCGTTGACGGGGGTGGCAACCGCCTCGTCAAACTGGGCCTTCGTCACCTTTTTGAGCGTCAGCATGGTGCGCAAAATGGCGTCCCGGCGCGACTGGTTATGAGGCCAATTTTTTTTATATTCCGGATTTCGGTAGGCCGGGTCTTGCACGATGGCAATGAGGCTCGCAGCCTGGGCCAGGGTGAGGTTCTTGGCCGTTGTGGAGTAGTAGAGCTCCGACGCCGACTCGATTCCGTAGGTCGTGCCGCCAAAGAAGGCGATGTTGAGATAGCCAAGCAGAATCTCCTGCTTGGTGTACTGCTTCTCCAGGCCGATCGCGAGTTTCGCCTCTTTGAGCTTTCGCTCGATGTCTCCCGCTTGCGCTCGCGCCACCGCGGCTGTTCGCTCTGCGGCGGTCGGCAGGGTCAGCGCCTGCTGAATCATGAGGTTCTTCACCAACTGCTGATCCAGTGTCGATGCGCCCTGTTTGCCTCCGGAGGTGATGTTGCTTACCACGGCCCGCGCGATGCCCGCGAGGTCCACTCCACCGTGCTCGTAGAACCGTTGGTCTTCGCCGGCGACGGCGGCATCCTTAGCAAACTGCGAGACATCCGTCCAAGCGACTTCTTGACGGTTTTGGTCGTAGACCTGAGCGAAGGGAACCGGCTGGCCACCGCGCATGGCATACAGCACATTGCGCTGCGATTGCTGGTTGATCGTGACGTATTCGGGGAGATTTTGGAACACTCCCACGGTGTTGTTGGCGGTGATGCTGGTAACGGCGATCGCGGGAGTGATCATTGCGGTCACGAGCACCCCGGCGAGAACGCTAAAGCCGAGGAAGCCGAGAAATGCGCCGACGGCACCGAAGGGCTTCGAATAGGGGTCAGACATAGAATCAAGGGTACGGGATATCCCGTTTCCCCTGTTCGAACGGAGCCCGCAATGCCCACATGGGAGTATCTGACTACCCCCCTCATCGTGCACAACACCGCAGCGATCCTCAACAACTGGGGCGAGCAGGGTTGGGAATTAGTGCAGGTTGTTACCGGTCCAGAAGGCGGGCTCGTCGCCTACCTCAAGCGTCAAAAGAAAGAAGACTGATGTCGAAGATCGATCGGGCGCTTGCCGAGTTGGGGCTGACCCTTCCCGCGGTTACCAAACCACTCGCCGCCTATGTGCCCGCGGTGGTGACCGGGAATCTGGTTTTCACCTCGGGCCAACTGCCCATGATCGACGGTGTGCTGGCTGAGGCGGGCAAGGTCGGCGCAGAGGTGTCTGCCGAGCGCGGTAAGGAACTCGCGCAGATTTGCGTTCTCAACGCGCTCGCTGCGGTCGCGGCCGAGATCGGCTCCTTGGATCGGGTGACCCGCATCGTGAAGGTCGTTGGGTTTGTTGCATCCGACCCCGGATTCCTCGCCCAGCCGAGCGTTGTCAACGGGGCGTCCGAGTTGATCGGCAAGCTGTTCGGCGATCTCGGCACGCACGCACGTAGCTCGCTCGGCGTGGCCGTGTTGCCGCTGGATGCTCCGGTTGAGATCGAACTGATCGTGGAATTCGCCTAAACCGCGTCGCAATCTACTGCCCGCCGTTATGTAATAACGGCGGGCAGTTTTGTGTTCGGGCGTGGCCGTTTGGTCGGGCTCGGGCGTTTGGCTGGACTCAGTTGTTGAAATCGGCCGGACGGTGCTCGGCCAATCGATCAACAATGCTGTTCATCACGGCCGGGTCGGCGAGGGTCGTAACGTCGCCGATGGCTCGCCCTTCGGCGGCATCCCGCAGCAACCGGCGCATGATTTTGCCGGAGCGAGTCTTGGGCAATTCGGTGACGATAATCACGTCGCGGGGCCTCGCGATAGCACCGATCTGCTCGGCGACATGCTTTCGCAGCAGAACGGATGCCTCAGCCTCGGTCTGCTTGTCGAGTTGCTTCGCGCGCAAAATCACGAAAGCGACCACCGCTTGACCGGTTGTTTCGTCGCTGGCCCCCACCACGGCCGACTCGGCAACGATTGGATGAGACACCAGCGCTGACTCGATCTCCGCCGTCGACAGGCGGTGGCCCGAGATATTCATCACGTCGTCCACCCGACCGAGCAACCACAACTCGCCGTCATCGTCGAGCCTCGCGCCATCGCCGGCAAAATACAGCGGGGCGCCGTCTGTGCCGGTGAACGAACTCCAATAGGTTTTACGAAAGCGGTCGGGATCGTTCCAGATCCCGCGCAGCATCGCTGGCCACGGTTTGGTGACCACGAGCAGGCCGCCACCGCCCGTGGGCACCGGCTCGCCGGCATCCGTCAGAACGTCAATGCTGATGCCGGGGATGGCAACCTGCGCCGAACCCGGTTTGGTGGTGGTGATGCCGGGAAGTGCCGAAATCATGATTCCGCCGGTTTCGGTCTGCCACCAGGTGTCGACGATCGGGGTGAGACCGGATCCGATCACCTCGCGGTACCAGACCCACGCCTCCGGGTTGATGGGTTCGCCCACCGAGCCGAGCAGACGGAGGCTGCTGAGGTCGCTTGCCTGCGGAATTTCCCGGCCGAGTTTCATGAAGGTGCGGATTGCCGTGGGGGCCGCGTAAAGAATGGTCACCCCGTATTTCTCGATGATTTTCCACCACCGACCCGCGGCCGGGGCATCCGGAACCCCCTCATACATCACCTGGGTTGCGCCGTTGGCGAGCGGGCCGTAAACCACGTAGCTATGCCCGGTAACCCAGCCGACGTCGGCGGTACACCAGTACACGTCAGTCTCCGGATGAAGGTCGAAAACGTTCTTGTGCGTAAAGGCCACTTGGGTGAGATAGCCACCGCTGGTGTGCAGGATCCCCTTGGGCTTGCCGGTGGTTCCCGAGGTATAGAGGATGAAAAGCGGCTGCTCAGCCTCGAATGATTGTGCCTCGTGCTCGGGTGCGGCATTGGCGAGGGCCTCGTGCCACCAGAGGTCGCGGGCATCCGACCATTCGATCGTATTTTCGCCGCGCTTGACGACGAGAACCTTGGACACCGAATGGTTGCCGACTCTGGCGAGAGCGGCATCGACGGTTGGCTTGAGCGGCAAAACTTTGCCTTTGCGCCAACCGCCGTCGGCCGTGATTACGAGCTTGACGTCGGCGTCGTCGATGCGATCCCGCACGCTGTCGGCGCTAAAGCCACCAAAAATCACCGAATGCACCGCGCCGATTCGAGCAATCGCCAGCATCGAGATAACTGCTTCGGGAATCATCGGCAGATAAACGGCAACCCGATCACCGGGCAGAACGCCCAACCCGAGCAAAACATTCGCTGCTCGCTTGACCTCGGCGGTGAGTTCCGCATAGCTGATCGAGCGACTGTCGCCCGGTTCACCCTCCCAGTGCAGCGCCACCCGATCGCCATTGCCAGCCAGAACGTGTCGGTCGAGGCAGTTGTAGGCGACGTTGAGCGTGCCGTCGGCGAACCAGCGCGCGAATGGCGGGTTCGACCAGTCCAGGGTCTCGGAGAAAGCTTTGTGCCAATGCAACTCGCGTGCTTGGCGAGCCCAAAATTCGAGTCGATTCTCCTGCGCCTCACCATAGAGACCGGGTTCTGCCACTCGGTTTTTGATGAAAGTCGCGGAGGGAGGAAACCGTCGGTCTTCGTGTTGCAAGCTGTCGATCGGACTGTTGGACGAACTATTCGGCATGGCAAGATCCTCGTTGATCTGGCGGAAAATTGGGAAAACGGCGCCGATTGCTGCGCCGGTGGTCATGAGAGTAATGCACCGAGCAATGACCGGACCCTCAAATGGGTAATGCTCATTAAGTGCAAATATGAGCTAATCGTCTGCGGTAATGGCGTTTGCCCCCCAATTGCTCTGCTTTGTACCCCAATGACGAGCCCGATGCCCTGTTTATTACGAATTCTTGCCGAATTTTCTCTTGCGCAAAGCGAGCGTTCAGGTACACTTTTCATGTCGGACTTGATCCGACAGGCAATGCCAACGATTCCCCCCAATCAGGCATTGCTGCGGCGGCACCAGTTCCCCCCAACCGGTGCCGCCCCTCTCGTTAACCGGCATGTCTTCTGACCGGCGAGGCTTCTACCTCGTCCTCCACCGGCGGCACATTCGGCCGAAGCTAACGGCTTCGCTCCGTAGTCCTCGGACACTGTCGGCCCGTTCCATCGTGGAGCATGCCGTCCGGACCGCTGCCCAAACTCAACCCCAACTGTGGAGCGCGCTTTGTAGCCAGTCGAGACGCGCCTTCCCGTCAAGTTGGCCCAGGCCGCGCAGCCCCATGCGACTTACCCGGAGCAGGGGCAGACGGACGCGCCCATGTGGGAAGTGAGTCGACACTGGGGGGTTTGAGCGTAACCGGGCCGAACCTACCGGCTGTTGCGACCACCATCGCGTCAAACCGGTACGAATCGGCCGAACCCGCCCCTGCCGAGTTCGATGATCACCACCCGGCCCCAGACGATCTCCGTGTTCGCGGGGATCGCGGATCCCCCGGGCTCTTTGGTATTTTGCAAAGTTTCGTTGCCGATCCCGAGGTAACGGACATCTTCGTCAACGGTCCGGGGCAACTCTGGGTAGACAGAGGGGCGGGCTCGGTCCAACAGCCCGGTTTTACCCGCATCGAAAGCGAGGTGCGCGCTCTGGCGACCGCCCTGATCTCGGCAGGCGGTCGCCACATAGACGAAGCAACCCCCTGCGTGGATGTTCGACTCCTGCGGGGCATCCGAGTTCATGCGGTCTTACCCCCGATATCGCCCCAGGGCACCCTGCTGTCAATTCGGCTGCCGAGAGTTATCCCTCTCACGGTGCAACAGCTCGACCTCGACGGTTTCTTCGCAGCCGTATCCCTCGATCAGGTGCGGTCGATGGTGAGATCGCGCCAGAACCTTCTGTTGACCGGTGCCGGAGGCAGCGGCAAGACCACCCTGCTCGGCGCGCTACTTTCCCTAGCCGATAAGGCAGATCGCATTGTGGCCATTGAGGATGTCGCTGAACTGCAGGTGGATCATCCGCAGTATGTGGCGCTCGAGTCACGTCAGGCCAATTTGGAAGGGGCAGGAGAACTGGGGTTGCAGCGGTTGGTTCGAGAAGCGCTTCGTATGAGACCCGACCGCCTTGTTATTGGCGAGTGTCGGGGGGCCGAGATCAGGGAATTACTGGGGGCGCTAAACACCGGACACGATGGTGGGGCCGGAACCCTCCACGCTAACTCTCTCGCCGACGTGCCGGCCCGACTGGAGGCGCTCGGCGCGCTGGCGGGGCTTGGCGCCTCCGCGATTGCTCGACAGGCGGTGAGCGCCATTGACGCAATCCTGCACATCGAGCGGGTGGACGGACGTCGCCAACTCGTGCAGCTCGGACGATTTCGGCCCGATACTCGCGATCGGTTGACGGTCGTTACGGGGGACAACGATGGGTGACCAGCTAAATGGCGGCCGCCGAAAGCGGCACGAACCCACCCTTCAGGTCACGGCATCCGTGGCCCAACGCCTCGCCGTGCTGCTTTCCGCGGGGGTTCCGCCAGCCGCTAGCTGGCAATACCTCGCTGAGCTCCCGCTTGGGGCGCCCAACGCTGGGGTCAACGAAAGTGTCAAAGCCAGGGTCACCAGTTCCGGATCCACTGCAAGTTCAAGTGCCAGTGCGTTGCTCGTGGCAATTGCCGAAGGCGCCCGCACGGGACGCCCCGTCGCTGGGCTCATCGTCGACTCGCTAAATCTGGTGGACGACGCAGACGCTCCAGCCTGGCGAGGGTTAGCGGCGGCGTGGCATGTTGCAACGGCAGCCGGTGCACCACTAGCGCCGACGTTGCGCGATTTTGCGACCTCCCTGCGAAACCTCGCCCAGATTCAGCGTGACCTGCGCACGGCACTTGCTGCTCCCGCGGCAACGGCACGACTCGTAATGGGGCTGCCGCTCGTGGCCATCCTCTTCGGGTTTGCTCTCGGCTTTGACCCGCTCGCCATCCTGTTCGGTACACCACTGGGGGGCGCGTGTCTGGTGGTGGGAGTGCTGCTCATGCTGGCAGCCAGGGGCTGGAACCGGGCACTTCTGGCTCGAGCCCAACCGCGCGCACAGACGCCCGGACTAGTGCTGGAATTGATGGCAATAGCCGTTTCGGGAGGCGCGTCCATAGAGCGGGCGACCATGATGCGCACCGAGGCAATGAGCCAATGCGGTATTGGCGCGGAGGGCTCCAGCCGTGTGCTGGAAGAAGTTCTCATGCTGTCTAGCCGGGCGGGTGTTCCCGCAGCGGCACTCCTGCGCAGCGAGGCCGAAGAAGCTCGCCGCCAGGCGAGGAGCGACGGCGAATTGCGGGCTCAGAACCTGACGATCACGCTGATGCTTCCGCTGGGGCTCTGTGTGTTGCCCGCCTTTATGTTGCTGGGCGTTGCCCCCCTTCTCATCTCGGTCGTCACGTCCACAATCGCCGGATTTTGATTCTCTCCACTGATGCCGGAGTTACTTCAATCCGGTGCGCGTAATCGACCAAGCTCGCATCAAGCCGCTGAACGGTTATACAAGGAGAACAGAATGGAATTGATGAGCTACACGAGAGAATCGAAAGTACCGACGGCATTACCGACCGTCACCGCGGGGGCACCGCGTCGCCGGTTTGCAAACCGCCAGTCCACACGGGCATGGTCAACTAGTGATTGGGTGCGCGATACGCGTTGGTTGCGGTCCGATTATGGGTCTGCCACCGCCGAGTACGCGATCGCGACAATGGCGGCTGTGGGTTTCGCCGGACTGCTAGTGGTAATCATGCGCGGTAATGAGGTGCGGGCGATTCTCACCGATCTGGTTCACCGCGCACTAACCTTCGCCGGATGAAATGGCGGCGTCGCTGGGTGATGCTGCCGGGTAATCACGATCGTGTCGCTCCCTACTCTGAGCAGAGTCGGGGAAGCATTTCTGCAGAATTTGCAGTGTGTTTGCCGGCAGTCGTTCTCATGGTGGGCATCGCCCTCTGCGCGATTCAGGTTGCCACGCAGCAACTCCGAACGCAGGATGCCGCCACCGTCGCCGCGCGCATGATCGCCCGCGGTGACGGCACGGCTGCGAGCGCCACCGTGATGCGGCTGGCACCTGGCGCATCGATTGTCGTCCAACAGCGAACAAACTTGGTCTGCGTGAGTGTTACTTCGATTGTTCGGATAACACCTGGCAAGATGATTTGGCCCACGCTCCATGCCGAAAGTTGTGCACCAAAGGCGGCATTGTGATCGACGATGGTGCCGGTGCCGGTGCCGGTGCCTGTTCCTGTGCCTGTTCCTGTGCCTGTTCAGGTTCCGAGGCTCGCTCCGTCTCCGTCTCCGGCTCCGTCCCGCGCCCCCGCCGCAGTCGCGGTTCGGGAACGATGCTCGGTTTGGCGGTAATCGGTGCAACCTTCACGCTAGTTCTATTCTATTTACCACTCGCCACCGTACTAATTGCGCGGGGTCATGCCGCGGGTGCTGCGGATGCCGCAGCACTCGCAGCGGCAGAC
>JACMPQ010000002.1 GCA_014377425.1 Microbacteriaceae bacterium
GCTTCGAAAAGCCGGCGTGCGAAAACTGCTGGAGGGGTGGCAATCCGCCGACGCCAAAACGACGGCAGGTCGACACTGTGTCATCAGCGCGAACGGTGTTCTCGGTCTGATTCTTTTGCAGCAACGGCTTCGCCGGCCGACGTTGATCACGGAGATGACTGAAACGTTCCGGAAGCTCAGCGACGCGCACCGCCGTCAGCTTGACCTGGAACACACGGTGGTCGATGAGCGCACCTACGACCGTGTGTGGAGCGCAATTATGCGGCTCATTAAGTTATTGGATGAGTTCCCCGGGCGTCGAGACAAGATTTTGTCTCAGGCGGAGTTTGCGGTGGTGATCGCGGAGCGGGATTCCGAAGACTGCCTGATGCGTAGGGAGCGGATGTTCACCCTCGCGAATTCGCTGATCGAGGGCTCTCGCCAACTACTGCCGAGAACGCTCCGTGATGCCTCTGAGGGGAATGTGGCCATCGATGCGACTTTCGTGCCCCTGTACGGCAAAACAGGTAACCCGTCGCCGACAAACCCGCACGGGAAACGATGGAGCGCGAATCATGACGGTGGATGGTATCGGCGTGAGGGCAGCCACGGTGCGGTGACCCACGCTGACGCGGACATGATGAACAAAATTGAGGGAAGCAAGGCATACAGCGGGACCGCACCCGGTAAACGGATGTGGGGGGTGGAGATTGAGATTGCGCGGGCGACTGCGAACTACGCCGGATTTCCGGATCAGTTTCCCCTCTTGACCCATGCCGTGTCGTTTCATATTCCGGGGGCGATCGTCGGCGAAGGTGCTCGGTTGGTGGAATCTCTCCACGAACGAGGTCATCCAATCAACCTCGTCATCGTGGATCGGGCGTACTCGAATGGCCTGTACGGGCAGTATGCCGTGCCGGTTCGGCTACTGGGCGGGAAAAACGTTTTCACGTATCGCGATAGTGATTTGGGGGAGCAAGCGTTCGATGTTCGTGGGTTCGTGCAAATTTCTGGCAGCTGGTATTTGGACACCCTGCCGAAGGTGTTGCGGGAAGCCGACCGAGTCATCTTGGCGGCGAGGAACAGCTATAAACGCAGCAAACCCACCGGCAGCAGGAAAGCTCCGGAAACATCGGAGCAGGTCAAAAAACGCAAACAGGCGCATGCAGATTGGCTTCTCGCCGCGACTTTGTACAAAACCCAGTTCGCTCAACGGGCGAAGTCGTTGCTGCGACCGAAAGGGCGGATGGACGCCGACTGGACCCGCCGGTATTTGGTTCCGATTGATTCTCCGGACTACGCGAAGTGGAAAGCACAACCGGCTGCGCATCAGAGCGTAACTGTGATGATGAAACGCCCCGAGGGGAAAGAAGCGGAGCTGGCGAACGCTGGCGGGCTGAAACATGAGCAGCATTTCTGCTTCGGTGGAGAGGAATGGACTCGGGCCAACGGAATGCGTAATGGGGTGGAGTCGGTGAACCGGAGCTTGAAACGCAGCCAGTACGAAGACATTGCCGACCCCGACAAACGGGCCATTCGCGGCAACACCTTCACTTACTTGGTCGTCGCGGTAGCGACGGTGGTGGAAAACCTGCGCCAGATCATCAACTTCTACAAACGCCACCTCGCGGTGAAGACGGTCACCCCGAAGAACAATCGCCTGCCCAGTGTTTTCTGGCAGGACCCTGACCGTACTCCGGGCCAAGACCTGGCGGGGTTACCCCCGGATATTCCTCCGCTGTAGTCGACGGAACTGCACCGCAATTGCTTACCCGAAGGACCACATTGCTTTGGCGTGCCTGAAAACATTCAGGTACGCCATATTTTGGTTTAATCGCGGTCTCGCCGCGTCAAGGAAACCGGAGTAACGCGCTCAAACTTCGAAGCGTTGCCTTTTTTGGCGAAGAAAAAGGGCTGGATCACCGCGAAGCGGTCACCACAACCCATTTTCCGAACAGAGTGCGAGCAATTCCCTGAACTACTCTGAGTGCCGGATATGGGACTTGAACCCACACGTCCTTACGAACAAAGCATTTTGAGTGCTCCGCGTCTGCCATTCCGCCAATCCGGCCCACGTCAACGGATGCAACGATACCGTAGGGTTTAGAGCATGGTCGACCAAGAATTTGTACAGCAGGCTCCCCGTCGTGTCGTCGTCGCTGAGGACGAGTCACTCATCCGGCTCGATATAGTCGAAACTCTGCGGGATGCAGGCTTCGAGGTCGTCGGGGAGGCCAGTGATGGCGAAACTGCTGTCGCCTTGGCCACCGAGTTGCGGCCGGACCTGGTGATCATGGATGTCAAAATGCCACTTCTCGACGGAATCTCCGCGGCCGAGCGACTCACCAAGAACCACATCGCGCCCGTCGTTCTGCTTACCGCATTCAGTCAAAAAGAACTGGTCGAACGAGCCAGCGAAGCCGGTGCCCTTGCCTACGTCGTGAAGCCGTTCACCCCGAACGATCTGCTGCCCGCAATTGAGATCGCTCTCTCTCGCTACACCCAGATCATCACCCTCGAGGCCGAGGTTGCCGACCTGGTGGAGCGCTTCGAGACCCGCAAGCTTGTCGACCGCGCCAAGGGTATTCTGAACGAAAAAATGGGTTTCTCCGAGCCGGAAGCTTTCCGCTGGATTCAGAAAGCATCGATGGATCGCCGCCTCACCATGCACGATGTGGCTCAGTCCATCATCGAACAGCTCTCCGCCAAAAAGTAACGGCCGCTCGACTACTGGTCGCGCAGCATGTTCGTCATCCGCACGGTTGACAGTCGGCGCCCGGAGTCATCCGTCATCACGATTTCGTGGGTGGCCAGGGTGCGGCCCAGAACAAGCGCCGTGCAGGTTCCGGTGACCCAGCCCTCGGTGATTGAGCGACTGTGGGTGGCGTTGATCTCGATGCCGACCGCGTAACGCCCAGGACCTGCATGGATGGCGGATGAGATCGAGCCAAGCGATTCGGCAAGCACGACATGGGCACCGCCGTGGAGCAACCCGAGGACCTGCGTGTTGCCAGCCACCGGCATCCGGGCCACCGATTTTTGGCCGGAAAGCTCGACGAATTCGATGCCCATTTTGAGCGACAGCGCGCCGCCACCTCCGGTGATCAATCGTTCAATCAGTTCCGGGTCGAGGTCCGCGGGAAAAGTGGTCATCAGCTTCTTTCACGTAACGACGCCCGTCAGCTTGGCGGGGCAGTTGGGCTGGGGCGCCGCGGCTAGGCTTGCTCCGTGACAGATCTCGAGAAGCCTACTCTGCTGATAATCGACGGCCATTCTCTGGCCTTCCGGGCGTTTTACGCATTACCGGTTGACAGCTTCCAAAATCGCGAGGGTCAGCACACTAACGCCATTCACGGTTTTATCGCCATGCTGATCAATCTGCTGCAAAAGGAAAAACCGACCCACCTCGCGGTGGCCTTCGACATCAGCCGATACTCCTTCCGAACCCGGGAATATCCCGAATACAAGGGCACCCGAGGAGAAACACCGGTGGAGTTTATCGGGCAAATTCCGCTACTCGAAGAGGCGCTGAAGGCAATGGGGATTTCCACCATTACCAAAGAGGACTACGAGGCCGACGATATTCTGGCCACGCTCGCCAGCCAAGGCGCCGATCAGGGCTATCAGGTGCTGGTGGTCTCTGGTGACCGCGATGCCATCCAAATGGTGAATGACAACGTTACGTTGCTTTACCCCAATGCCCGCGGGGTCTCCGAGCTAAAACGCTACGACCGGGATGCCGTTTTTGAGCGCTACGGGATCGAGCCGCACCAATATCCCGATGTCGCAGCACTCGTTGGGGAGACAAGTGACAACCTGATCGGCATCGATAAGGTCGGCGAAAAGACCGCCGTGAAGTGGATCAACCTCTACGGGAGCCTCGACGAGGTGCTCGCCCACGCGGCCGATATCAAGGGCGTTGTTGGGGAGAAGTTGCGCGAACAGAGTGACCGCGCCATCCGCAACCGCAGGCTCAACCACCTCATTTGCGACGTGGAGTTGCCGCTGGGGCCACACGATCTTGCCCGTCGCGACATTGACGAAACCGCGGTGCGAGAAGTCTTCGACAAGTTGCAGTTCAAGACCCTCCTCGATCGGGTGCTGAAGCTCCTGGGTACGGGTGTTGAACCAGATTCCCAAGCTGCGACTCCGGATGCCGCCGACTCCGCCATCCCGCCGGTGCGCACCCTCATCGACGAGGAGTTAGCCCACTGGCTGATTACCGCCTCGGCGAAAAACACGATGCCGCTTGGACTGCTCCTTGAGCGCGGACCCGACGGCATCACCGGGTTCGGCCTCGCCTCGGCCGCCGACTCCGCTTACGTTCCGTGGGCGCCCGGGCGCCCGGACTACAGGGCGCTCGAGGCCTGGCTTTGCGGCCCCGCACCCAAAATTTGCTTCGACTCCAAGGCAGACACGAAGGCGCTGCGTGCGGCGGGGCTCGAGTTGAGCGGAGTGGTTTTCGACACCAAAATTGCGGCCTGGCTGCTGAAGCCGGGCGGAACCGGGCGAGACCTTGCCGGTCAGGCGTATGACTGCCTCGGGGTGTCCCTGCCACAGCCCGATCCGAACCAGCTCATTCCAGACACCGAGGGTCTGAGCGTTGCGTCCGAGGCGTGGTATTTGCGAGCGGTCGCCGACTATTACACCGGGAAGCTCGACGACTCCTCCCGCACCGTGCTCGACAAAATCGAGATTCCGATGGTTCCGGTTTTGGCCACGATGGAACTCACCGGCATCACGATTAACGCCGGTGTACTCGAGCGGCTCTCGGGTGAGCTCGCGATAACTGCCGCCGACCTCGCCTCCCGTGCCTACGCCGAAATTGGCCGCGAGGTGAACCTCGGCTCGCCCAAGCAACTGCAGCAGGTGCTCTTCGAAGAGCTCCGCATGCCCAAGACCCGTGCCAACAAGACGGGCTTTTCTACGGATGCCGCCTCGCTTGCCGATTTGCAGGAGCAGAGCCCGCATCCGTTCCTCGGCCTCCTGCTGCAGCACCGGGATGCCACTAAGCTCCGCCAGATTATCGAAACGCTTGAGCGTTCCATCGCCCCGGATCACCGTATCCATACGAGTTACGAGCAGACCGGCACCAGTACTGGCCGCATCTCCTCCACCGACCCCAACCTGCAGAACATCCCGATTAAAACGGAGGTCGGCCGCGAGATTCGCTCGGCCTTCGAGCACGGTGCAGAGTTCACCACGCTGCTCACCGCCGACTACTCGCAGATCGAGATGCGGATCATGGCGCACCTTTCCGGCGATGCCGGGTTGATCGAGGCCTTCAACGCGGGGGAAGACCTGCATCGCTTCGTTGGCGCGCGAATCTTTGGTGTTACGCCGGCCGAGGTGACGCCGGTGATGCGCGGCAAGGTGAAGGCGATGTCGTACGGGCTGGCCTACGGGCTCAGCGCGTTTGGCCTGTCGAAGCAACTCCGCATCGACACCGCCGAGGCCAAACAGTTGATGACCGACTACTTCAGCCGCTTCGGCGCGGTGCGCGAATACCTGCGCAACGTGGTGGCGCAGGCCAAGATTGACGGCTATACCGAAACCATCTTTGGGCGCCGCCGGCCCTTCGTCGACCTCACCTCCACCAACCGGGTACTGCGCGAAAACGCTGAACGTGCGGCACTCAACGCCCCGATTCAGGGCTCTGCCGCCGACATCATGAAGATTGCGATGATGGGAATCGATACCGACCTGCGTGCGCAGAATTTGACATCCCGAATGCTCCTGCAGGTGCACGATGAGCTCATCTTCGAAGTCGGTGTCGGTGAGGTGGAAACCCTGAGCTCCATCGTTCGCCACCGCATGGGCACCGCTGCGAATCTCACCGTTCCAATGGAAGTGCAAATAGGCACCGGAGCTAATTGGGCTGCGGCGGCGCACTAGCCCTGCGTCTAGCCCGGCGCGAGCGTGAACTGACTCTGCGGCACATCCGGCAACTGATTAGGGTGGGAGCGTACGCCAACCATCGGAGCCTCATGCCAGAACGTTCAGTTGCGGTTTCCGCCGCAGTCGGTTTGCACGCGCGCCCGGCCGCCATCTTTTGCCAGGCTGCCGCGGCCACCGGCGTTGCGATAACCGTCACAGCACCGAACGGCCGCAGCGCCCTAGCAGCCAGTATTTTGGGGGTTCTCTCACTCGGGGTTGACCATGGGCAGGTTGTGAGCCTTTCGGCGGAGGGGGAGGGTGCGGACGCCGCACTTGACTCCCTTGCGGCGCTCCTCACCACCGGTCTCGACGCGTAGTCAGCTTCAGTAGATCCGGAACATTCGGCCCGCACCTTATCGGGGTCTGTTTTAGGCTCGTCGGATGACGTCGAATCCGCAGGATGCCCCCAAGTCCGCTATCGGTAACTCAGCCACCGGAAACTCAGCCACCGGCCTTGGTGAAAAAAGTGCACTTTCCCGGGCAGCCACGCCCGTGGACGCCCTCGCAGAACGCTGGGTCGCCACCCTCGCGGAGCTAGACCCCTCAGTGGCCGTCTGGATCGGCATGCCCGGGCGACTCGACGAATACGGCGACACGTCGCCCGCCGGACACGATCGAGCCCTCACCGAAACAAAAACGGCGCTGCGTGAATTGCAGCAGCTCAGCGTCCACGACGACGTCGATCGGATAACCAAAACCGATCTGAGTGCCGAACTGACCCTCGCGATTGAAGTCAACGAGGCGGGACTGTGGATGCGTGACCTGAACGTAATCGCATCCCCCGCGCAAAACCTTCGTGACGTGTTTGACCTCATGCCCACCGAGAGTGCTGCGGACTGGGCCACGATCTCCGGCCGACTCGGCAATTTGCCCGCGGCCATCGACGGCTATATCGAAACCCTGCGTCGGGGAATTACCGAGGGGGTAACCCCAGCTCAGCGTCAGGTACGGGAGGTGGCTGCTCAGGCGCGCCGCCACGCCGCTCCCTTGGGTTTCTTTGCCAACTTCATTGCCGGTGCCGGAGAAAATGCAAAAGACTCCAGGGGGTTGCCGGAGTCGCTGCAGCGGGATCTGAAGCGCGGCGCAGCCGCATCCGCCGAGGCCTACGAGGCTCTCGCGAACTTTCTCAGTTCTGAGCTTCTCGATTCGGCGACACCAAACGATGCCGTCGGGCGCGACAGCTATGCGCTGCACTCGCGCGGATTCCTCGGATCCACCATCGACCTCGACGAAACCTACGAGTGGGGGATCGCCGAACTGGGTCGGATGGCTGCGGAACAGGAGTCCATTGCGCGGGAGATCAGCCCCGGCGCATCCGTTGCCGAAGCGATTGCCATTCTCGACGCCGACCCGAAGCGCACACTGCACGGCACCGACCAGTTGCAGCGTTGGATGCAAGAGCTCAGCGATCGCGCCGTAGAGACACTTTCGGGGGTCCATTTCGACATTCCCGAGCCACTGACTCGGCTGGAATGCCTCATCGCCCCCACTCAGGAGGGCGGAATTTATTACACCAGTCCCAGCGACGACTTCTCCCGCCCCGGCAGAATGTGGTGGTCGGTTCCCGAGGGGATTACCGATTTCAACACTTGGCGGGAGACGACCACCGTGTATCACGAGGGCGTGCCCGGGCATCATCTGCAGCTGGGCCAGGCGGTCTATAACCGGGCGCAATTGAACACCTGGCGACGCCAGCTCGCCGGCACCTCAGGGCATGCCGAAGGCTGGGCGCTCTACGCCGAGCGGCTCATGCAGCAGCTCGGCTACCTAGATGACCCCGGGGATCGATTAGGAATGTTAGACGGACAGCGGATGCGGGCAGCCCGCGTCGTACTCGATCTCGGGGTACATCTGGGTAAGCGTCGGCTGGCTGGCGACGGCGTCTGGGATTTCGACTACGCCCTCGATTTCATGCGTGAAAACGTCAACATGAATGAGGCGTCGCTCCGCTTCGAGGTGAATCGCTACTTCGGTTGGCCCGGCCAAGCTCCGTCTTATAAGGTCGGGCAGCGCATCTGGGAGGAACTCAGAGTGGATGCTGAGCGCCGCGACGGAGCGGCATTTGATCTGCGCACATTCCATTGCCGTGCGCTCGGAATAGGTGGAGTCGGGCTCGATACGCTGCGACACGAGATTTTGGGCTGAAGCACGGCGGCAGCTACCGGGGGACACCGTCGAGTATCGCGGTGTCACCGAACGCACCCGGTACGGCTACGCAAAAAGTTTTAACCCGCGACAGGACGAAGCTGCCGAACTAGGTTGGAGTGAATTCTTATCGGGTTAGCATGTGGCCGCACGGGGGCAGCGGGCGCCGGCTGATCTGGTGCCCGCTGTTCGGTTCGGAGGTGGTGACTCGGTGACGGTCAATCGCTCGGTCCGGCCGGCCTCGGAAGTCATGCTGGAGTCCCCGCGGGCGTGGGTTGATTTCGCC
>JACMPQ010000026.1 GCA_014377425.1 Microbacteriaceae bacterium
ACCAATCGACAGATCGGTGACCACCTTGCCCTAGCCGAGAAGACAGTCAAAAATTACGTCTCGAGCCTGCTCAACAAACTCGGCCTCGAACGCCGCACCCAAGCCGCGATCCTCCACATCGCAAACCAGAAAGACAACGGAGCGTAAAAAGGATTCCGCCCGGCCCCGATTCTTGTCGACGTGCGGGGAGCTCTTCCCCGGGTCTCCTTGCGGTAGGGCTGGAAAGTTTCGGCGAATCAGACAGCACTGCAAATGTGGTGCACTTGAGCATTCCTTCGGGACCTTTTCCAGAACCACGGTTTGGCATCTCGACTGATCTGTGGCCACCGATTCTCCCGGTGACCGGTGAAACGGAACAGTTCTTCAGCCACGCCACACCTAGCAAGTTTTCGACAGGCGCTGACAGTCGAGAACGACGTTCTGCAACGTGGGTAGCGGCGGCGGCACCCCCGTAGTCGCACGCAACGACGAATTCCTCACCTCCGAACCCGCGAAATCGTTCTAAGGACAGCGAGAATGTTCCGGCCGTCTGCCTGCCATAGGTGCTGTGGATAGGCCAACCTCCACGGGCTGGCAACTCACGTCTACGCGAACGGAGGGTCACTGACTCAAGCAGGCAAACGTCGTATTCATAGTGTCCAGCTCTGCCCCTAGGTCGTGGGCATGGAGCGAGGGAACCTGTCGCTCCATGCGGGGTAACAGGGCTCGGGACACCAAATCCGAACTGGCCGTATGCCGCGCATGGCATGCCGCGGACCTCCGGTACCGGGTGGACATCAGGCCAAGTCTCGAGTTGCGCAGCCATGCCGATATCGTCTTCACCCAGGAAAAAACCGCGGTGTTAATCGATGAATGTTTCTGGCGTGGGTGTCCTATATCCGTCACTATTCCGAAGAAGAATTCCGACTACTGGGTGCCGAAATTCCAGTCCTACAAGGAGCTAGATCCCGAGAGGAACTCGAAGCTAAAACCCTTCGGGTGGGTGAAGCTCCTCTTTTGGGAGAACGAATAACTCGGCACCGTCATCGAGTCCATCGTAGAGAGGCATAACGCCCTCGGCGGAGGCAGTGTGCGCTGCTAGCCCGCACAAGTGGATGTTGCCCCAGGAGAACCCCGGCGCTCGAATCATCCCGACCACCTTCACGAAGGCCCTCGCGGGCAACCTGCAGCGCGATCTCGAGCGGCTCGATCCGGGATCATCTTCGCGGCGGAGTTCGGTGAGCCCGGCGTGCTCGTGCGCGGTGTCGATGCGCTTGCGGCATCCGTGAAAGATGCGGCCCGGGCGTCGTTTGTGGGTGCGGCATCAATCGTTTTCGGCGCCGCCATTGAGCAGGTGAAATCGGTGCATGCGAACCGTGACGGATGGCGCGAAGCGATCGACGACGTCGCCCCCGACCTCCCCGACGCGCTGCTGACACCCACCTTCTTTGAGGCGGTATATCTCCAGGTGGTGCTGCCGAATGTGATGACCACCGCCGAACAGTACGCCACGACCCTACGGCGCGGTCGCGGGGTTGCGCTCGATCGTGCCAAGCGGGTGCTCGTCTGGAGCGTGATTGAGCACTACCGCAAACGCGCTCGCCTATGTGGGCAGGTGAGTTTTGCCGAGTTGGCGGAAATCAGCGCCGCGTGGTTGCGTGAGCGACCGGAGGGTGACGCGCCGTTTGCAGACCATATTTTGATCGACGAGGGTCAAGATCTTGTGCCCTCGCACTGGCGGTTGATCCGTACCCTCGTGACGCCCGCAGCCAATGACGTTTTCATCGCCGAGGAGACGCATCAGCGCACCTACGGCCAGCACGTAGTTCTCTCTCGCTACGGATTGAAGATCACCGGTCGGTTGTGCCGGTTGACCCTGAACTACCGCACCACGGAAGAGAATTTACGGTTCGCGATGTAGATTCTTCCGGGCGGCGAATATGTGGAGAGCGACAACGACGTTGAAGGTGTGGCCGGCTATCGTTCCGCGCGTCGCGGGCCCGTGCCGCAAGCGATGCCGGCGAAAGATGACGGGGACCAGTTCGTCAATATTGTTAAGCTCGTGAATGAATGGCTGGATACCGGAGTGGCGCCCGGCACCATCGCAGTGCTGGCGCCCACAAACAACCGAGCCAAGCACCTGCAGGACGCTCTGGCGCAGCGCGGCGTGTCCGTCGAATTACTGACTAGTGCCAAGTCGCGCCCGGGTCGAGCTCATCGTGTCGTGGACGGGCGAGCCTTCGACGCTGATTTCGGCGGGTGCGCTGGGGTAAGGCGGGCTCCATGCTGGGTGGAATCTTGGTTGGCGCAGATTTCCACCGGCTGCCGCCGACTCGAGTATTTGTCCTGCAAACCGAAGCCAGTAGTTCCAGTGAGATATCGCACTGGAACGAATACGGAGCCGCCGCGATGCGAGCCTCGGTAATACCAGCGTTTGACGCGGTCGACCTGCTGGACAATTGTGGCTTTGACTTGACGGAGCGTCCCAACATTGGGAAGAGCTTCGATCTCATCGTCGGCCACGGGGGAGAGACAAAATTCGTGCGCCTGGCAATGCGCCACAAGACGATTTACACAGGGTCGCTCTGAAACTCCTAGAGAGTGACCGTGGAGACTTGCTCATTGCGGTGCGAACCGCGAGCCGTGGCCTCGTTCACGCAGCCACGGGAAACCCGATGCTTTGACGAGATCCACCGCCGCAGCCGCGCGAGAGAATACACACCGGATCACATTCCGGAAGACATCTTCTTGCCCGAGTTGCACTGACCATCGCCTCTTGAACACAGGACAGAACGTGAAAATCGCAAACCTCAAGAATCGACTGGTTCTGGTGAAGGATGGTCGTGCACTCGACGTCGAATCGGCCACCTTTGGCGCGTTCGCCGCAGACCCGCAGGACATTTACGAGAACTGGGATGCCTTCACTGAGTGGGGTAAATCGGCCGATTTCACGGCCGCGGTCGACTACACCGATGATCAGCTCGACGCCGTTGTGCCGCGCCCCCGCCAAATCTTTGCGATCGGACTCAACTACCGCGAGCACGCCGCCGAGGCTGGCTTCGAGCTGCCGACACACCCAATGGTGTTCACCAAGTTTCAGAGCAGCATCGCAGCCCCCCAGGCCGACATCGAACTGCCGAGTAATTCGGTGGATTACGAGGTTGAGCTCGTGGTGGTGATCGGAAAGCAGGCTCGTCGTGTGTCTGTCGAGGATGCCTGGGACTACGTCGCCGGGCTTACCGCGGGGCAAGACATCAGCGAACGCGCCGTTCAGAGCCGGGGGCCGGCACCCCAGTTCAACTTGGCAAAGTCGTTTCCGAATTTCTCCCCGATCGGGCCGGTTGTTGTCACACCCGATGAGTTTGCCGATCGCGACTCGATTCGGGTGCGCACCCTCCTCAGCGACGGTGGTTCGACTGGGGACTCCACCGAGACGAAACAGGATGGCAATACCAGCGACCTGATCTTCTCGGTGGCTGAACTCATTGCTCGCCTCTCGCAAACGCTCACGCTCTTTGCCGGCGACCTGATCTTTACCGGAACCCCCGCGGGTGTGGCTATTGGCAAGCAGCCGCCGGTATTCCTACGCAAAGGGCAAACCCTGGTCACCGTCATCGACGGTGTCGGCGAGCTTCGCAACCGTCTGGTGTAGCCCAGGCAGGCTTGCCCTCCCGTTCGAAGCCTCCCCCTTCAAAGCCCTCCTGTTCCACACCGTCGCGTTCCCTTCTCACCGCTGCGAAGGATGACCCGTGTCTCTCGTTGAACGACCTTCCGGCCACCGCGTCGAACCCGAACCCCTGGCTGAAAAAGCCCACTCGCTTGAAGCTCGGACGCTTGAAACCGCTCGATGAAACCGCTCGATGAATACGCGGATGGGGCTCTCGCCGAGACCGACTTTGACCGGATCGAGACCTCGTCGAATCATGCGTCAAAACGTTGTCGAATCATCCGTTAGAGCTTATTCTCACGCCAGTCCACCACTACAACCCGTGGCGACGTGGATGCTCGTGGGAGCGGTCACCTGGAAATCTCCCACCACCGGATGATGCCGTCACCCAGTTTCGTCGAATTCACGGGTCAGCGGCATCCGACGACCCGCCCGAGTACGGCGACCGATTCGAGGGTAGGGGTCACCGCAACCGTTCGGATGATGTCGGCGGCGACCAGCAACTCCAGGCCGATGAGGATGGATCGGCCGAGAAATTGCCGATACGGCCGGTAGATGGGCCCTTGCCGTCGGATGAATCAAGTCACCGTGAAGACGGTCGCGGCGAAGGCTCCGATCACGAGCACGATGGCCCCCGCGGCGTCGATGGCGTGTCCGGCGAATTCGGTCCAGTGTTGAAACTCATCCGCGGATCGTACCGAACGGCGATGTAGCGCCGAACTGGCGGCGCTCAACGTGCTGTGGGTGGTTGGGGTCCAAGCAAGTCAGTGCGGCGGGACTACCGCCAGGACGCTCAGAACTACGATGCCCCCCGGCATCCCCAGCGCCACCGGAATGTTGCCCAGAATCCAGGCGGTCCGGCGTCGATCCTCGACCCGCACCCGCTGCCGAAGTTCTCGAAACCATGCGGCAGCGGGTATCCCCAACGACGGCAGTGTCGATTTCTGTTGGCGGGCCCACGTCCCCGGTTGAAGCGCAGCGTGCCGGATGGCTTCCGGCGACGCGAAACCTGGCGAAGGAATCTCGATTCGATCGAGGAAAGGGAGTAGTTGATTGGGCGTGAGCACTGCGACATCCGGTGGCGTTCCCCGATGGGTCAATGTGGCGCCGACCACCACGATCACGGCGACCGCCTCAACGAGTTCGCCCGTCGCTGCGGTCAGCAGTTTCGCTCCACGAGCGCCTTCGTGACTGAAATTTCGGAGGTACGCAGCTCACCGAGAAAACTGACCTACCAGCTTCGCGCCGCGGCGGGGATTGGATTTCGCCCGAACAGCCGTTCCTCGAGAGCAGGCGCGCTTATCGGCGCCATCGGCTGCCGCAGCGCCACCATGAGGGATTCGCCGGGTGCTCGACTCGCGAGAGTTGCGTCTGACATGTCTTCAGCCCCCCAGCTTGAACGGATGACCCCCAACCTAGAGCCCACCTGATGCGCGGCGCTGGCACCGGTTCGAGGTGGTTCGCACGGGCTTCATCGACTCCGTGGCACCGCGCCAAGCTGACGTGACAGTTCGTCTACGGTGGCAAAATCATGTCGGCGAATTTGAGTTTTCCCAGTTCGGCGAAGCCCTCCGACGAGAATCGAACGGTACCGGTGTGCGTGTTGTCCCGGCGTATCCCGGTGCTACGGACACGGCAATGATGGCGGCGGCTTCGAACGGTGTGGAGGAGGAAAGCGCGAGTGCGAAACCCGCGCAATCATCCAGCACCTGATTAGGCTTGTAGGAGGTTGTCTGAGAGGGCCTCACCGGGAGCATCGTGATGAAAACTATGACGTGTCGGCAGTTGGGTGGACCGTGTGATGAGTCGCATACCGAAGCGACTGCCGACGAGGTGATCAAGGCGCAGGATCGCCACTTGAAAAGCGCGGTGACGTCGGGGGATGACAGCCACGGTGGGGCTCGGGACGCGATGAAGGGCCGCTGGCGGCATCCGAAGCAGGCAATGGACTGGTACACCGGGGTCAAACGAACCTTCGCGGAGCTTCCGGAACAGTGACCTTCCGGCCAGACGAGGCCGGTGAAGAACAATGAGAATTGCCTTGACGAGTGTGTTCGTGAACGATCAGCAGGCCGCTCTCGACTTCTATACCGAGGTGCTCGGCTTCCTCCCGCGCCGGAACATTCCGCTGGGGACGGATGCTCGGCTCACCGTCGTCTCGCCCGAGTGGCCGCACGGCGCCGAGTTGCTGATTGAGCCGGTGGGGCATCCTGCGGTGAAGCCGTACCGCGACGCCCTGATGAAAGACGGCATCGCGCTGGCGCAGTTTGCGGTTGATGGCATCGCCTTCGAGCACGCCAGACTGACCGCCAAAGGCGTTGTTTTCATGCTCGCTCCGACCGACGTGGGCGCTGCTATCGTCGCGGTTTTCGACGACACCTGCGGAAATCTCCTCCAGCTAATTGAAGAGAAGGCTGACGCGGTTCCCGCGGACTGACTGCTCTACAGGCATTGCGGCACCTGACCGCTCTACCGGCCTCGCGGCACCGCGCCAAGCTGGCGCGACAGTTCGTCAGCAATGCGTGCGGTGAGCACGCCCGCCTCGCTGAGATGGGCGCCCAGGCGAGTTTTCGGGGCGCTCACGTTGATTGCCGCCACGATTTTTCCTCGGAAATCGCGCACCGGTGCCGAAACACCCACAACACCTTTTTCGAATTCTTCGTCCACGGTTGCGAAACCGTTTCGGTGAATTTTCTGGATTTCCGATGTCAGCGACTCGAAGTCGACCACGATCGGGGTGACCTGCGGGGTCGAGACCTCGATGGGCTTGGCAAGCGCCAGCAGCGGGGTAACCGGGCTGGTCACGGCGGCATCATGGCCGTGAGCGTCATACCAATCCCGCAATTCGCTTTCTTGCCAATCGCTGAGGAGTACTCGCCCGGAGGACGTCTGCCAGGCCGCGGAACTCACCCCCTCCCAGCCGAGGCCGCGGAAGGCGAAGTCGCTGAGTTCGCTGGCAAGAGTGAGCACGTTGCCGCCGCGAAGAACGCAGAGATGCGTGGTCTCGTGCGTCGCCGCAACCACCCGCCGGAGGTAGGGGAGCGATTCCCGAACCAATCGGGATTCCAAGGTTCGGGCGGCGAGTGCATACAGCTGATAGCCGAGGCGGTAGTTCTGTGTGACGTGGTCGCGGGAGACAAGACCCGCTTCGGCGAGGGTCGAGAGCGTGCGGGAGACCGCGCCTTTGTCTCGACCAGCCAGCTCTGCCACTCGGGTTACCCCCAAACCTCCCGCGGTTTCTGCCTCAGGAGAGCCCAAAACCTCTAGGAGTTCAAGATCGCGGCGGAGTCCCGCGGAATTACGGCGGGGAGGCTTCACAGGAGGCGGCTGCATAACTTGAATCCTAGGACTCAGTTGCCATATGCACAACCCATGTTGCGCATATTGCCAATGTGCCCCTATGGTTGCCGATAACCGACGAAGCATCCTCTCCGGAGCCGCGGTGACTCAACGAAGAGTGGTGATGGCCGTGCCGGTATTTGATTTCGGTCGACTGCTGCATTTCTGGTCGAAGCGCTGGCCAGACATTGTCGGCCTCGTCGTCGAGCATCTCGGAGTCGTGGCCCTCTCGCTGCTCATTGCCACCGTTATTGGGGTGGGAATCGGCATGCTGGTGTGGAGCCGTCCCGTCTCCCGCTCGGCCGTAATCGCCGCCGCGGGCGTCGCACTCACCATCCCGTCCCTCGCCATGCTGGCCCTGCTCATCCCGGCATTCGGTCTCGGCTGGACCCCCTCGGTGATCGCCCTGGTGATGTACTCGATGCTCCCGATCATCCGCAACACGGTCGTGGGGCTGCGCGAGGTGTCACCCGCCGTAATGGAATCCGCGAAGGGCATGGGGCTCAGCCCGCTCGGAGTGCTCCTGCGCATCCAGTTGCCCATCGCCTGGCCAATCATCGTCACCGGAATTCGAGTTGCCGCCCAACTCACCATCGGGATCGCGGCGATCGCCGCCTACGTTGCCGGACCGGGCCTCGGCTCCTACATCTTCCAGGGGTTGTCATCCCTCGGCTCCGTCAATGCCCTCAACTTCGCCCTCACCGGAACCTTCGGCGTCATTGCCCTCGCGCTCATCGTCGACGCCGTGTTCGTCACCCTCACCCGCATCACAACCGCAAGGGGACTCCGTGCCTAAATCAGCCGACACCGCCATCCTGCAAATTGCTCGCAACACCGGCGGCGCCCAGATCGTTCTGGACAACGTCACCAAGAACTACCCCGGCCACCCCGTGCCGGCCGTCGAACGCTTTTCGATGACCGCAAAGCCCGGAGAGCTGATCATGTTTGTCGGTCCCAGCGGATGCGGCAAAACAACCACCATGAAGATGATCAACCGGATCATCGAACCGACCAGCGGATCGATCTCGATCGATGGCCGCGACGTGCTCTCCCTCGATCCCAACGATCTTCGCCGCCATATCGGCTACGTCATTCAGCAAATCGGGCTGTTCCCGCACATGACCATCGCCGAAAACATCGCGATCGTGCCCAAGCTGCTCGGCTGGAGCAAAACCAAAATCGCCGAACGGGTGGACGAGCTTCTGCAAACAGTGGGGCTCGCGCCGGCAGAATTCGCCCGTCGTTACCCCAAACAGCTCTCCGGCGGCCAGCAACAACGGGTGGGCGTAGCTCGTGCCCTCGCAGCCGACCCGCCGGTCATGCTGATGGATGAACCGTTCGGTGCAACCGACCCGATCACCCGCGAGAAATTGCAGGCCGAATTTCTTCGCCTGCAATCGACGCTGGGCAAAACGATCATCTTTGTCACGCACGACTTCGACGAGGCAGTGCGACTTGGTGATCGGATCGCCGTGCTGAGCGAACGAAGCCAGATCGAACAATTCGACACCCCCGCGAACATTCTGGCCGCACCGGCAAACGACTACGTGGCGTCCTTCATCGGCCGTGGGGCGGCAATCAAACGGTTGACGCTCATCCCGGTGAGCCACGCCACGTTGGGCCCGGCGATCGCCGCGTCCGGCGGGCCAACCGTTGGTGCCGGCAGCTCGCTACGCGACGCCCTCGACGCCCTTGTGCTCACCGGGCTTCCGGCACTCGCCGTAACGGATGCCACCGGTCGCATTCTGGGATCGATCACCGTTGAACGCATCTCGGCAGTGCTCGGTGCCGACGTCCCTCAGTCCCCGGCCAGTGTCGTGACTCCGTGACCGTCACCTCGACGGCGCAGATTGCGGTCGCTGGGCGTCCGGTTCGCCGCCGTGACCATTTCCTGACTTGGAAGCGGTTCACCACCCCACTATTTGTGGTGCTGGTTTTGGCGGTCTTACTCCTCTGGCTGTCGAGCCTGCAACTGGATTCGATCGAAAAGCGCACCCTCAATCCCGGCTATATCGTCAACCGCATCCGGGAGCACCTGGGGCTCACGATCGTCGCCTCGGCCCTCGTCGCGGTGCTCGCCATCCCGGCGGGAATCCTCGTCAGTCGCACCAGGTCGCGACTTGTTCGTGGGATGGTGCTGGCGATCGCGAACATCGGGCAGGCGGCGCCGGCAGTCGGCGTGATCATCCTGTTGGCGATCGTCTGGCAAATCGGGTACGCCACTGCACTCGTGGGCCTCGTCGCGTACTCCTTTTTGCCGGTGCTGCGCAACACCCTCGTGGGGTTGCAGCAGGTCGATGTGAACGTTCGCGAATCAGCTCGCGGGATGGGGATGACTCCCAGCCAGGTACTCCTCCAGGTCGAACTTCCCCTCGCCGTGCCGGTGATTCTCGCCGGGCTGCGCACCTCTCTGGTTTTCTGCGTAGGTGTCGCCACCATCGCGACCTTTATCAACGCCGGCGGTCTCGGCGACATGATCGTCAACGGCCTAAAGCTGCAGCGCTATCCGGTCTTAATCACCGGGGCAGTGCTGGTGGCGTGCATTGCGCTCCTCATCGACTGGGTCGCAAACGTCGCAGAAGACTTTCTCACACCGCGCGGCATCTAAAAATCCGACGCTGACTTTTCCTGACCGTTCTGTCCACAGCAGTTACACCCACTCACAAGGAGTAGTAAATGAAAAAACGCACCGCCGCTTACGCCACCGCCGTCGTTAGCGTCCTCGCCCTGAGCGCCTGCTCATCCGCCGCAACCACCCCACCCGCCGCAACTGCCCCGTCGGTGGCCGCCGAATCGAACTCTGAGCTCACCGGCCTCACCGGGGTCATCGGAGCCAAGGACTTCGCTGAGCAGTACATCCTCGCCTACCTCACAACTGATCTGCTCAATGCGCACGGGGCAAACACCACGGCCAATATCAAGCTCGTTGGCTCCGCAAACGTTCGAACGGCCCTCGAGTCTGACAACTTCATGGGCTACTGGGAGTACACCGGCACGTCATGGATCACCTACAACAAGAACACCGCGCCGGTGAAGGGCGAAGCTGCCCAATACGACGCGGTCAAGGCGGCAGATGCCAAAAAGGGCATTGCGTGGCTCGCCCCCGCCCCGTTGAACAACACCTATGCGTTCGCAACACTGTCGACCACGGCCCAAAAACTCGGAGTGAAAAGCCTCAGCGACGTAGCTAAACTCCCGGCGAAAGACCAGACCTTCTGCATCGAGAGTGAATTCTCCACCCGCGACGACGGCTGGCCGGGACTCAAAAAGGCCTACGGCATCACGGTTGCCGATGCTAACGTCTCGCTGCTCGACACCGGCGTAATCTACACAGCCACGCAAAAAGGTACCCCGTGCAACTTCGGCGAGGTGTTCCAGACTGACGGCCGCATCAAAGCCCTTGGGCTGACCGTCATGGCCGACGACCTGCAGTTCTTCCCCGTGTATCAGGGTGGTTTCACCATGAAACAGTCCACCCTCGACAAGTACCCGGCGATTGCCACGATCATGGCCAAAATGTCACCGAAGCTGACCACCGCCGTGATGCAGACGCTGAACGCCAAGGCGGATGTTGACGGGGATGACCCGAAGACGATCGCTCACGACTGGCTCGTAGAAGAGGGACTCCTGAAGTGACCCAATCCCTTCAGATCGGCGAAAGCTTCGTCGGCGACGGTGCCAATGCGGCGCATGTCAACACGGTTTTCGGCCATCGTGAAGGGCCGGCCGGGGTGGCGTGGGCGACAGCTCTCGCCACCCCGACCCAGGGACACGTTCCCTTTGTCACCGTGCTCCGACCCTCGCTCCCGGTAAAGCCGCTGACCCTTTTCGTTACCAAGGCGGCCCCCGGCGGGGATGAGCACGGACTGCTTATTTGGGGCCCAGCACAGGCGGGGATCGCGGCCGGCGTCGCGGACGCGCTCGCTGACGGAATCATCACGCGGGAAGAGGCCGACAGCCATGTGGTGATCGCCGCGGTTTGGGTCAACCCCTCCGCGAATGATGCGGAGGCTGTCTTCGCCAACAACCGGCTCTCCGTTCGAACCGCGCTGGAGAACGGCTCGCTGTCGCTTCCCGATACCGACGCCGTCATTGCCGCCCGAAACACGCCGCACAACCCGTTCTTCACCCCGCGGGCCTAGCAGCCCACCTTCCCTCGACGAGAAAGAACGGATCCTCGCATGAAGATCACGGCAATCCGACTTACCCGCTTGAAACTGCCGCTCGACCCGCCGTTCAATGCGTCTTGGGACCCACACCCGCGACGCGACTTTCCGGCAACCCTCGTAGAGGTGCAGACCGACAGCGGGTTAGTCGGGTTCGGATCGGGTGACACGATGGACGGTTTCGAGGCCTACGAGCATCTGTTCCTCGGAACGGACCCGTTGCAAATCCTCAACCAGGTGCGCCGAATCGAAACGATTAACTTTCACGGCGGGCGGTATTGGCCGCTGGAGGCTGCCCTCTGGGACATCATCGGTCAGGTGGCTGGCTTGCCGGTCAGCATCCTCTTCGGCGGTGCCCGGGATCGACTCCTTGCCTACGCCTCATGTGGGGAGCTGAAGTCCCCGGCCGATCGCGCAGAGTCTGCGCTCGCGGCCAAAGATCGCGGCTTTCGGGCAATGAAAATTCGTATTGCCCGGGACCGCATCGAGGAGGGAATTGCCGCTGTTCGTGCTGCTCGTAACGCGGTCGGCGACGACTTTGACCTGATGGTGGACCTCAACCAGATGTGGCGGATGAGCGGCGACATCGACGCCGCGCTTCCGTTGGCTCGGGTTCAGCGCATCGCCGCCGAGCTGTCCGACCTCGGCGTGCTGTGGCTGGAGGAGCCACTACCGCAGGCCGACGTCGTGGGGGCGCAGCGGGTGCGCGCCCAAACCGGAATCCAGATTGCGGGAGGGGAAATGGTGCGCACGATCGCCGAGCTGTCTGCACTCATCGAAGCCGACGCATTCGATATCTACCAGCCCGATGTCGCACTCTCGGTAGGAATGTATCGGGCGCGTCAGGTGGCCGAGTCGGCAAATCTTCGGCACCGGATGTTCACTCCGCACACCTGGAGCAACGGTCTCGGGTTGCTCGCAAACCTGCACGTCGCGGCTGGAGTAGACGCGGGCCCATATCTGGAGTTTCCCTACGACCCGCCCGGATGGACGCCGGAACGGCGGGATTTCTTCCTAGAACCCCTCGACATCGACTCCACCGGTCATCTGCTGGTTCCCACCGCTCCGGGCCTCGGAGCAAACATCGACCACGCCGCAGTAAAGAGGTACACCGTATGAGCAACTGGGCAGCCCGCGCCGCCGAGCTCACCCTCGAGACTCGCCTCTTCATTGATGGCGAGTTTCGTGTCGCTCTCGACGGGGCGACCTTCGACAGCTTCTCGCCCCGAGACGGAAAACTGATCGCTGCAATAAGCGCCGCGGGTGCCGCAGATGTCGATCTGGCCGTTCGCGCGGCAGCGAGAGCCTTCGAGTCCGGGGTCTGGTCTCGTGCCGATCGCCGGGAACGACAGCGGGTGCTTTTTCGCCTCAGTGAGCTGATGCTGGAGAACCTCGACGAATTGGCCCTGCTGGAGTCGCTGGACTCCGGGCATCCGATCGGGGACTCTCGCCGGGTTGACGTTCCGAATGCCGCACGCACGGTGCGCTGGTACGCCGAGGCGATCGACAAAATCTACGACGAGGTCGCACCGACCCCGCAAAATGCCCTTGCTCTGGTGACCCGCGAGGCCCTCGGCGTGGTCGGTGCGGTTGTGCCCTGGAACTATCCTCTGATTATCACGGCGTGGAAGATCGCCCCGGCCCTCGCCGCCGGCAATTCCGTGGTGCTTAAGCCCGCAGAGCTCACCAGTCTTTCGGCCCTGAAACTCGCGCAATTGGCGGTGGAAGCGGGCATGCCTGCGGGGGTGTTTAGCGTCGTGCCGGGACTTGGTGCCGTCGCCGGGCAGGCGCTTGGGCGTCATCCGCTCGTCGACAAGATCACTTTCACCGGTTCTCCCGCCGTGGGTCGCCGCTTTCTCAGCTATGCGGGGGAGTCCAACGGCAAACAGGTTGCGCTCGAACTGGGCGGAAAATCCCCGCAGGTCGTTTTGGCCGATGTTGAAGATATTGCGGCGTGCGCGTCAGCCATCGCGTGGGGCATTTTCTACAACGCCGGGCAAACCTGCCATGGGGGGAGCCGCCTCATCATTGACGAGCGGGTACACGACGCGGTCCTCACCGAGGTCCTCGCCGTCGGCCGCTCGTTGGTGTTGGGCGATCCCCTCGATGACGACACCCAGATTGGCGCGATCGCCAGTCAAATTCAACTCGACCGGGTGCTCGCCTACACCGCCATTGCTCGTGATGAGTCAGCGGTGGTGCACGGTGGAAATCGCGTTACCGTGGACGGCCTGAGCGGCGGCTACTTCGTTGAGCCGACCGTGTTCGACCGGGTCGACAACGCGGGCCGCATCGGGCAGGAAGAAATTTTCGGGCCGGTGCTGAGCGTCAGCACAGTTCGGGGAGCGGCGGAGGCCGTTCGGGTCGCCAACGACAGCGCCTATGGCCTCGCCGCCAGCGTCTGGACCGCAAATATCACCACCGCACACGCCATCGCCCGTGAACTGCGCGCGGGCACCGTCTGGGTGAATACCTTCGACGTGGCCGACGTCATCACGCCGTTCGGTGGGTTCAAGGCATCCGGCAGCGGCCGCGACCGTTCCCTGCACGCCTTCGACGCCTACACGGCACTGAAAACAACCTGGATCAACCTCGGCAATTCGCCGCTGAACAACGATTGAGAAACCGCACACTATGAGCTTCGAAATCCCACAACGCGTCGGTTTCATCGGCCTCGGAAACATGGGTTCCGGTATGACCCGCAACCTGCAACGCGCAGGTTTTGCCCTAATTGTGAACGACATCCGGCGCGAATCCGCTGCCGAACTAATCGCGGGAGGAGCCGAATGGGCTGAGACTCCGGCGGAGGTTGCTGCACAGAGTGACGTTGTCATCACTATGCTCCCCACCCCGCGGCATGTGGAGACCGTTCTGAGTGGGCCCACGGGGCTCCTCGCGGGAATCGCCGACGGCGGCACCTGGGTTGATATGTCCACGTCTGTTCCGGATGTCGCGAATCGAGTTCGCGCTGAGAACGCGGCCCGCGGTCTGCACATTCTCGACGCCCCGGTGAGCGGGATGTCGGTGGGGGCCTCGAACGGGATGCTGCAGATCTTCGTCGGGGGAGACGCTGCTGACCTGGAGCGGCTCCGGCCGATTTTCGAGGCGATGGGAGACCCGGAGAAGATTCTGCATGTCGGCGCTGCCGGCACCGGCTACGCCGTCAAGTTGATGATCAACCAACTCTGGTTCTCCCACCTCGTGGCGACCGCCGAGGTTCTGAGCATCGGAGTCAAGGCGGGGGTGGACCTTGGCGTACTGCGCAACTCCCTCATCGCCAGCCCGGCCAATAGCAACTTCGTTCAAAACGATATCCTGTCGATTTTGGACAATGGTGACTACGACGAGGGTTTCGCGATTGCATTGGCCTGCAAAGATCTCGGGCTCTCAATCGATCTGGCTCGCTCCGTCGGTGTTCCCGCCGAGCTGAGCAGTCTGGTGGAACAAATTTACCGTCGCGCCCGCGCCCAGTACGGAGATCGGGCCGGAGAGATGACTCCGGTCAAGCTGTATGAGGACCTCATCGGCGTCGAACTGCGTTTGGAAACGGTGACGGCATGAGCGACGTGAGCGGCACCGCAGCCCAGACAGGGCTTGCTCCTCTTCCCCGTGCGCTCGCTGAGTTGGACTTCGTGCTCGACCAAAAGCCGGTCGCCCATTTCGGACGCGGTGCGGTTGACTCGGTGGGCCGGGTAACGGCCACAACCGGCGCGACGCGAGTTCTGGTGGTCACCGATCCGTTCCTGGCGGCCTCGCCGATTCTCGCCAGCGTGCGAGCATCTCTCGAAGCGTCCGGTCTCACGGTCACGGTCTACGGCGGGGTGACTCCAAACCCCACAACGACCTGTGTTGACGAAGGCAGCGACCTTGCCGCCTCGGTGAAGGCGCAGGCCATTGTCGCCCTCGGCGGTGGCTCCTCGATGGATGCCGCCAAAGGCATTTCCCTTGGTGCCGTGAACCCCGAGCGTGGGGTCGCCTTGGATTACACGACCAGTTTTGCAAACGAGGGCCTTCCCATAGTCGCCATTCCGACCACCGCCGGAACTGGGGCGGAGGTGAACGCGTTCGGCGTAATCACCGATGTCGTCAGCCACCGTAAGTTTTACGTTGGACACTCAAGCGCCCTCGCCCGCGCCGCAATCCTCGATCCGGATCTCACTGTCGGACTTCCGGCCGGCGCAACCGCCGCCACCGGAATGGATGCCCTCACTCACGCCCTTGAGTCCTACCTGTCAGTGCGTGCCAATCCCTACAGTGACGGCATCGCCCTCCAGGTCATGTCGACCGTCGCAACCTTCCTTCCCCGCGCTGTTGCCGATGGCACCGATATTGAAGCGCGGGCCGAGTTGCTGCTGGCCAGCCACATTGCCGGGGTCGGGTTCTCTCACACCGGCCTCGGGCTCGTTCACGGCATCGCCCATCCCCTTGGTGGTCAATTCAATATTCCGCATGGCCTTGCGCTCTGCATCGTCATCGAGCCGGTTCTTCGTTTCAATCTCTCGGCGAGGGAGGATCGGATCGCCCGTGTTGCCTTCGCCCTCGGGGTCGGAGACACAGCCCGTTCTGTGTCTGAAAATGCTGAGGCCGCGATCAGGGCGGTCGCTGATCTCGCGACCGCGGTCGGGATGGTCGGACCGCTCTCGCGCTTTGGGGTCACCGACGAGTCGTTGGCATCCCTCGCTGCCGACACCCTGGCCGACCCGGTCACCGTTAACAACCCGATACAGCCCACACTCCACGACGTCGTGGCCATTCTGAAAGACGTCCTATGAGCGACAGCGCGTTTACCGTCACTGCGTCCGACGAGCAGCTGCTTTTGCAGAGCCTGCCGACCGGTCTCTTCATCGGTGGTGCGTGGCGCCCGGCAAGCGACGGAGGCAGCTTCGACGTCATTGATCCCTCGACAGAACAGGTGCTTCTGACAATTGCGGATGCGACCGTTGCCGACGGGGCAGCTGCCCTCGACGCGGCCGTAGAGGCGCAGCGAGGGTGGGCAAAAACGGCCCCGCGAGTGCGCGCTGAAATTCTGCGCTCGGCGTTCGAGTTGGTTACTCAACGGACCGAAGACTTTGCCCTGCTGATGACCCTGGAAATGGGTAAACCACTGGCGGAGGCGCGCGGTGAGGTCGCCTATGGATCGGAGTTTCTTCGGTGGTTTTCCGAGGAGACGGCGAGAATTTCCGGCCGATTCGCGACTGCTCCGGATGGCCGCAGCCGGCTGTTAGTCACTAAGCGGCCGGTCGGACCGTGCCTGTTCATTACGCCATGGAATTTCCCGCTGGCGATGGCCACCCGCAAGATAGCTCCGGCGATCGCCGCCGGCTGCACCATGGTGTTGAAGCCGGCAGCTTTGACACCGCTAACCGCATTGCTGTTCGCAACCGTGCTGCAGGAAGCGGGCCTTCCTGCCGGAGTGCTCAATATCATCCAAACTTCCCGGGCCGGTGCCGTCACCGCCCCGCTCATCCAAGATCCCCGGTTGCGCAAATTGTCTTTCACCGGGTCTACGGAGATTGGCCGGAGGCTGCTGGCGGATGCCGCCCACCAGGTACTTCGTGTCTCCATGGAGCTCGGCGGCAACGCCCCCCTGCTTGTGTTTGACGATGCCGATATCGACCTCGCCGTTGATGGCGCGATGCTCGCCAAAATGCGCAACGGCGGAGAGGCCTGCACCGCAGCCAACCGCATTCTGGTGCAGGACGGTGTCGCAGCAGCGTTCACCGCAAAATTCGTCGAACGGATGCGCCTGCATACTGTCGCGCGCGGCACCGCACCGGGAGCAAAGATGGGCCCCCTTGTGGACGAAGGAACCCGCGCGAAGGTGCATGAGCTCGTGATCGCCTCGATCGCTGAGGGCGCATCACTCGCGCTGGGCGGTCATTACATCGATGGCCCGGGCTACTTCTACGAACCGACGGTTCTCACCAATGTGCCGCCAACCGCACGCATCATGCGGGAGGAGGCATTCGGCCCCGTCGCCCCGATTGCCACGTTCGCGACCGAGGCCGAGGCGGTGCAACTGGCGAACGACACCGAGTTTGGTTTGGTCGCCTACGCTTTTACTCGGGATCTCAACCGGGGACTCCGATTGGCGGAGGAGCTCGAAGTTGGAATGCTGGGGCTCAATACCGGAATTGTTTCCAACCCCGCTGCGCCCTTTGGCGGAGTGAAACAGTCCGGACTCGGACGGGAGGGTGGGGCCGAGGGAATTGAGGAGTACCTGGAAACCCGCTACATCGGCATCGCCGATCCGTTCAGTGCTGGCTAGTTGGGGCACGACGCGCAGAGGAGATGGAGATTTCATCCACTCTGACTCGACCGTTGAATACATCCCCTTATGGATTCAAATTCGCTTCCGCGGCTAGGGCAGGAGTACGCGGCATTGGGAATATCCGAGCGATCCCCCGGTTGTTCTGGATAACAACTCGCTGGCGGCCGAAAGATGGCCCGCGTCGAGCCGAGAATATGCAGGGAAGGCGAACGATCATGGAGCTAAAACCGCTGGAGCTCAGCAATCGACGTGGCGTGATTACCGGTGCCGGGCAGGGAATCGGTCGGGCGCTTGCACTTGAATTCGGTCGGCGCGGCGGCCACCTGCTGCTGGTCGGCCGTCGGCTGGACACCCTCACCGAAACGGCGCGATTGGTTGCGGCGGAGGGCGGTACCGCGCAAGTTTTGGTCGCAGACCTCACCCTGGATGGCGCGGTGGAGCGGATCGCGCAGGCACTCGCAACCTGGGAGACAGTCGACCTCCTCGTGAACAATGCCGGAAATGTGCGCGCGGGCCGACTCGAACTGAGCAGTGATGCGGATGTGCGATCGATGATTGACCTAAACCTCACCGCCCCGATCCTGTTGACCAAGGCTCTGATTCCCGCGCTTCGACGGGGCGCAACGGAACGCAGGAGCATTATTTTGAATGTTTCCAGTGGGATTGCAATGGTGGCCATACCGTTCTACGCGGTCTACGCGGCAACAAAGTCGGGACTCTCGCAGTTCGGTGAAGCCCTCCGGCGTGAATCGATTGGAACCGGTGTGCATGTTGCGACGGTGTATCCCGGTGCGACCGATACGGCGATGATGACGTCGCAAAATGCCGGCGATGAACTTGGCTGGGGCAGACGCCCTCTGGAAGAAGTTATTACCGAACTCATGGTCGCTTTGGCGGCAGGCGTTTACGAAATTAACACCGCGACGGAAAGCCGACGGGTGATGCAGCAACTAAACATTACCGATCCGCTGGCCGTCGACGACGCCTTAGCTCCCAGCCTAGAGGCCCTGGAACTCGCTGTTCGCGACCACCGCAGCATCTAACCGAGCCGCTCAGGCGTTACTGCAACGCGTCGCCGTCAGCGGGGTTAGTCGACCCGGGTGGCGTGGTCGATTGCGAATTTGCTTTGGATTCTTTTTGCCACGGCCATCGCCCGGTGATCCCGTCGAACGAATCGAATCACCGCGTAGACGGTTTTCGCGCGGGCTCCGATGATGAGCATGCGGACCCCCGCTGCGTCGATAGCGAGTCCGGCAAGTTCGATTCAGTGTTGGAAACTCCTCAGCGGAGCGCACCGACTCCTCAGCGGAGCGCACCGACTGGCGATGTGCCGCCCTTCGGGGCCGCGAATAAACGCCCGCCAGCGGTTAGTCCGGCCCAGCCACGCCCCGCCGCGAGGGTGTCGGGTCGGAGGTCGAGGCGTCGGAGGAGTTGGGCGTTGAGGGCGACGATGATGGTGGAGGCGGACATCAGAAGCGCCCCGATTTCCATCGGCAGGATGAAGCCGATGGGGGCGAGGATACCGGCGGCAAGCGGCACGGCGAGAATGTTGTACCCGGCGGCCCACCACAGGTTTTGTTTCATTTTGCGGTAGCTCTGGCGGGAGAGTTCGATCACGGAGAGAACGGCGCGGGGGTCGGAGCTGGCGAGGATGACGCCGGCCGAGGCGATTGCCACGTCGGTTCCGGCGCCGATCGCGATTCCGACGTCTGCTTGGGCGAGGGCGGGGGCGTCATTGACGCCATCGCCGACCATCGCGACCCTGTGTCCTTCGTTTTGAAGTTCCAGAATTTTGGCGGATTTGTCGGCGGGGTGGACACCGGAATAGACCCGGTCGATGCCGAGCTGCTTGGCGACTGTTTGAGCGACGGCGTCGGCGTCGCCGGTGATCATGACCACCTGGATGCCGCGGGCGTGGAGTGCGGCGACGGCGGCGGGGGATTCTTCGCGAATTTCGTCGGCGAGTCCGATCGCGCCGATGACCACGCCGTCGGCGAGGACGTGGAGGATGATCGCGCCCTCGGCTGCCCAACCGTCAGCCTCGGTGAGAGCGGTGACGTTGTGGCTGGCGAGGAGGCCCGGGCCACCGACACTGATTGATTGGCCGTTGACCGCTGCGGACACCCCGATGGCGGTCGCCGCCCGGAAGTCTGTTGCCGCAGCTCGGGGTAGGCCCCGGTTTTTGGCGGTGGCAACGATCGCTTTGGCGAGCGGATGTTCACTGTCGGTTTCTGCCGCGGCGGCGAGGGACAGGATTTCTTCCGGCGTGTGGGTGCCGGTGCCGGTGAGGTGGGTCACGGTCGGTTGCCCTGTGGTGAGGGTCCCGGTCTTGTCGAATAACACCGCGGTGATGGTGCGCATGCTTTCCAGTGCGAGGCGGTCCTTGACGAGCACGCCGGCGCGGGCGGCGCGCTCGGTGGAGATCGCGACGACCAGTGGGATCGCCAGTCCCAAAGCGTGGGGGCAGGCGATCACCAGCACGGTGATTGTTCGGACGACCGCGTCGTTGGGGTTGCCGAGGACTGTCCAGACGATGGCGGTGAGGATTCCGGCGCCGAGGGCGAACCAGAACAGCCAGCCGGCTGCGGTATCGGCGATGCGTTGGGCGGGGGAGCTGGAGTTTTGTGCGTCCAGGACGAGACGCCGGATGCCGGCAAGGGCGGTGTTCTCGCCCACGGCATCAACCCGCATCCTGATGGCCGTGTCGGTGGAGACCGTTCCGGCAACGACGCTGGCTCCCGGCCCGCGACTCACGGCGCGAGACTCACCGGTGATCATCGACTCGTCGATCTCGGCCGTGCCGGAAAGGATGGTTCCGTCGGCTGGGATCTGGCCTCCCGGTCGCACGATCACGGTGTCGCCGAGCATGAGGTCTGCCGGAGATACCGTGACCGTTTCGTCGCCGTCGATTCGCTCGGCTTCATCCGGAAGCAGGGCGGCGAGGGAATCTAAGGCGGTGGAGGTTTGCGCCAACGATCGCATCTCGATCCAATGCCCGAGCAGCATGATCACGATCAGAAGCGCCAACTCCCACCAGAAGTCCAGGCTGCGGTTCAGTATGCCGGCGCTCGCCCCCCACGAGGCCACAAACGCCACGGTGATGGCCAGAGCAATGAGGAGCATCATTCCGGGTTTGCGGGTCGCGACCTCCGACACCGCACCGGTGAGAAACGGCCGACCGCCCCAAAAGAACATCACCGTGCCCAGCACGGGGGAAATCCATTCGGCAATCCGAAAGTTGGGGAGCGGGTATCCGAGGAGCATCGAGAACATGTGACTGAACCCCACGACCGGAACGGCCACGATCACCATGACCCAAAACAACCGACGGAACTGCCCGGCATGATCACCATGCCCGGTGTGGCCATCGTGCCCGGTGTGACCATCGTGGGAAGTTTCGGGCTGAGTTGTTTGCTGTGCGATTACATCCGTGTGTGGTGGGCCGGAGTGGTCTAATTCGACAGAATGATGGGGATTCTCGTTGCGATGGTGGGTGTTGTGCGACTCCGTCATATCGGCTAACGTATACCCCTGTAGGGTATTCGTCAATGGCGTACTCGAGGGATTCTCGACGGACATGACTAGGCGTACGGAGAAAGTGGAATGAACGTGATCGGGTACGTCGACAATAAGGAAGCGATACTCAAACGGCTGAAGCGGGCCGAGGGTCAGGTGCGCGGCATCCAACGGATGGTAGGGGAAGACACCTACTGCATCGACATTCTCACCCAGGTGTCTGCGGCAACAAAAGCCCTCGAAACCGTAGCTCTGGCACTGCTCGACGACCACCTCACCCACTGCGTGGCTGAAGCCAGCGCTCAGGGAGGCGCCGTTGCGGAAGAAAAGATTAGGGAAGCCTCCGCGGCCATCGCGCGACTCGTCCGCTCCTAGACGCATTCCCGCTACTTCCAACCCAAAGAACGATTAACCCTTAAGGAACCGCCATGTCCTCCACCTCGTCCTCCACTTCCGCATCCGGAGCGGTGCGTGCGCACTATCTCGTCGACGGGATGACCTGCGGCCACTGCGTATCGAGCGTTACCGCTGAGGTGTCGGCGATCGACGGCGTCGAAAGCGTGAGCGTGGACCTCGTCGCCGGTGGTACCTCTCGGATCATGGTCGTGAGTGGCCACCCCATCACCGCAGAGCTCATCAGCGAAGCGGTGACGGAGGCTGGCTACACCCTGGTGTGAGTCACGGTGTGGCGACAGGCATAGGGTCGGAAACGAGAGTTCCCTGTTACGGTGCCCAGAGGGGTATTGAGCAAGTTTCCAAGTGATGCGAAGTGGGAAAGGGTCGGCGGCGTGACGATTGAATCAATTCGCCGCGGTCTTCTCCCGGGCCGGGCGTGGACTCCGCTCGCGATGGTGTTGCTCGTAAGCGCGGTGGTGTCGGGGTTATTGGCCATGCACGTGCTTACTTCCAACATGGGTGCACACGCCAGCACCCAGCCATCCGATTCGGCGATGGGGATGAGCGAGCTCGCACCATCAGCGCCCACACCGATTGTCGATGCCCACGCGCTGGCCCACTCGGCAGAAGCCCACTCGGCAGAAGCCCACGCCGCAATATCCCCAAACCTGCTGAAGCGGAACATCACTAAAACCGTGGCGTCAACACAGTGCTCAAAGGGGCGTTTGCCGCTTCATTCGATGGGCTCCATGGCCTGCGTTCTGACGCTCCCGGCACCGTTTCTGCTGTTCGCCTCCTCCTCTCCGCCTCCCTCGCCTGTGTTATCGACCGACCGGCTCCCCGCGCCCGGCCTCGCACTTGCTGCGCTGACTCTGCGGGCGCCGGATCCTCCCGATCTGAACGTCCTGTCTATTTCGAGAACCTGAGCGGGTGCCCGGCGCCGGGCTCCCTCTTCACCCGTGGTTTCTTACAACTCGATTGGATTATTTCTGTGTTAAGAATGCGCTTTACCCTTGCCACAACTGCCGCCCTCGCTGCGATCGTCGCTCTAGCCGGATGCTCGTCTTCCTCCAGCACCCCGTCGATGACGGGCATGAATCACGGCAGTTCGCCGATGAATTCCGCCCCCGCGGCTAGTGACTCGTTCAATTCCGCCGATGTGGACTTTGCCACCGGCATGATTCCGCATCACACTCAGGCCGTAGCCATGACCGACACCCTGGCGAAGAAATCGGGGATCGACCCGGCGGTCAGCGCCATCGCCACGAAAATCAAGGCGGAGCAGGGCCCGGAGATAACGACCATGAAGTCCTGGCTTACCGAGTGGAAAGTTCCCAACTCCTCCGGCATGGGGATGGATCATGGAATGGGGATGATGTCCGATGCGGATATGTCCGCTCTGGACTCCGCGACCGGTGTGGCCGCCGCGAAACTGTTCCTCACTCAGATGATGCAACACCACGAGGGTGCCATCGCCATGGCCACCACCGAGGTCTCGCAGGGTAAAAACGCCGACGCGGTCGCCCTGGCCAAAAATATCGTCGCCACCCAAACCGCGGAAATTACGGCCTTTAAGAGCCTTCTCGCCGCGCTGTAACCGCGAAGCGAGGATCGAATCATGACCCAGACCAAATCCCGGTTCGTTATGCTCCTCACCGGTGTCACCGTGATCGCGGTCCTCAGCGGCTGCGTGAGCATTTCCGCCCCGGTCGCCGATCCCGGTCACCCGGCGATGTCGCCCTTCCAGCACATTCATGGTCTCGCCCTCGATCGGGATGCCGGCTTCGGCTTGGTGGCGACCCACGAAGGCTTGTTCCGATTCCCGATCACCGGCGCCAAAGCGCTGACTCCCGCTGAGGTAGGAAAACCACAGGGCGGAATTATGGACGATTTCATGGGGCTCACCTCCATCGACGGCACGCTCTTTGCCTCCGGCCATCCGCATGGAGAACAGGCCACCGCCGGGCCCAACCTCGGACTTCGACAGAGCATCGACGCGGGGAGTACTTGGTCGGCGGTCTCTGCCACGCCTACGGCCGACTATCACGCCCTCACGGTCGGAAAAGGTGACGGCGGCAGCCCGGTGATTTACGGGCTCGACAGCGGATCCGAAGGCATCAGTTCCAGTGCTGATGGGGGGCGCAGCTGGATACCAGGCGCAGCCCTTGCCGCCCGCAACATCACCGCCGACCCGAACCTGCCGAACACGGTGTACGCAACGACGCAGACCGGCGTGCAGATTAGCCACGACGCCGGAAAAACCTTTGTGCCGGTGACGGGAGCGCCCGCACTGTATCTCCTTGCGGCCATCCCCAATCCCGCCACCGGAACCCTGATCGGAGTTGATGTCGACGGCACCGTCTGGCTGAAACCCGCCACACTCCCGTGGAAGAAGACGGGCTCCGTCTCCGGCCAGGCAAGTGCCATCGCGATCGCGGCGGGGACTGATCCGAAGCTTTTGGTCTCCGATGACAGCGGAATAGCCGTCAGCTCCGACCTCGGGGCGAGTTGGCGGCTGGTGGTCACTCCGTGACCGCCAGCCGGAGAAACAGTCGGCCCGATAAACGGCGCGGGATGTTTCCGCGGCGGGACAGGGTCGTGATCGCTGTGGTTGTTGGGGCGCTCGTGGGCGGACTGATGGCTAACAGCTCCGCGAGTGCGCTGGAGTACCCGAGTTGGGAGGAAGTGCTCGTGGCGCGGGCATCCGAGGCGTCAACCCAGACACTCCTTGCCACAATCCAAGGCCAACTTCAGAACCTGACTGAGGAGACGGATCGCGCTACGGCGCTGGCGCAAACCCGGGGTCGAGAATTTGAGGCAGCCGATGACGCATTTCAGAATGCCGCATTCAAGGCCGGTCGGCTGCGCGATCAGGCGGTTGCGGCAGACAAGACCGCGGCAGCTTCCCGCGCGGCGGCAGGCCAAATGATTTCCTATCGAGCCCGAGCCGGCGGGCCTGATCTGACGGCCGTATTGCTGACACGCGATCAGGATGCAGCGGAGCTTCTCGATCGACTGGAATTTACATCGAAAGTCACCGATGCCAGCTCCAGCATTTTCACCAAAGCAACTCAAGACGGCAACCTTGCGCGATCACGCACCCAGCAGGCACAACGCGTGACCATCGAAACAGAGCGACTGAAGACGATAGCGACAAGCGCTTTGCAACAGGCGCAAGCCGCATCCGATGCCGCAGCAGCGGCCCTCCTTGCGCAGAATCAGGCCAGCACGGAACTCACCGCGCAGCTCGCCGTTCTCACCAGCGAACGGACAACAGCCGAAGCCGATTACGCGTTCGGTGTCGCGGCGCGGGCTGCGGCGCAAGCCGCAGCTGACGCGGCCCAGGCGGCATCCCGACCCGGCCCAGCTGGCGTCGTATCCGCGGTTGGCTGGGCGAACCCCACCGTCGGAGCGCTCGTCAGCCCATACGGGTTTCGTATCCACCCGATCACTGGTGGCTATCGACTCCACGCGGGAATCGACCTCGCCGGTGGGTGCAACCAACCCATTTACGCCACCAGCGCGGGCCGAGTAGTTTTTTCCGGTGATAACGGGGGATACGGCAACTACATCATGATCCAGCACGAGGGTGGCGCCCTGTCTGCCTACGCGCACATCATCGATGGGGGTCGCCTCGTGCAACTGGGGCAAACCGTTACGGCCGGTCAAATGATTGCCCGAACCGGAAACACCGGTGCATCAACCGGATGCCATTTGCACTTCGAGATTAGAACCTCCGGCACCGCCATCGACCCGGTGCCGTTTCTTCAACAACGTGGTGTTTCCGTCGGCTGATACAAGACCATCAACACCGGCCGCGACTGTTAGTATTTGCGCATGGATGCAGGTATGCAGGTAAACGGGCTGGAGCCCGATAGCCAGTACGTCGAGCTCGCCGTGGAGGTTTTCGCGATGTTGGCTGACGCCACCCGCGTGCGTTTGATCCTCGCGATGCGCGACGGCGAAAAGTCGGTCAACGAGCTGGCGGACGTCGTAGACAAGATGCCGGCGGCTGTGTCGCAACATTTAGCCAAAATGCGCCTAGGGCGGCTCGTTGTCGCCCGGCAGGAGGGCACTCGGGTGTTCTACCGCCTAGCTAACGAACATGCTGCCCGGCTCGTTTCCGATGCGATATTTCAAGCCGAACACTCTCTCGACTCTCATCCCCGCCACCACCACTTTGAAGGAGATGACGCCAAATGGCCGAACTAAAAGATCACGACGCCGAGCACGACCGATTGCACGCGGCGGGCGCCGATCATCAGCATGCGGGCGAGCATGAGCATGAGCATGAGCATGAGCATGAGCATGAGCATGAGCATGAGCATGAGCATGAGCATGAGCATGAGCATGAGCATGAGCATGAGCATGAGCATGAGCATGAGCATGAGCACCCGCACCGGGCTCATGGGCATGCCCACGGGGATCACGATCACGGTCCGGGAGGGCACAGTCACCCGACCGGCGTGAAGGGCTTCTTTTATGGCCTGTTCGTTCCTCATACTCATGATGCGGCTGATTCGATTGATGATGCGATGGAGGCCAGCGTCGAGGGCATCCGGGCACTTAAAATCAGCCTCGTTGTGCTTCTCGTAACGACGCTTTTGCAGTTCGTGGTTGTGCTAATCAGCGGGTCTGTTGCGCTTCTGGCCGATACGATTCATAACTTTTCGGATGCCCTCACGGCCGTTCCATTGTGGATTGCCTTTATTCTCGGGCGGCGTGCGGCGACGCGGCGCTACACCTTCGGTTATGGACGGGCCGAGGACCTCGCCGGGTTGTTCATTGTCGTTGTGGTTTTGGCATCGGCGATCGTTGCGGGCTGGCAGTCAATCGACCGTCTGTTCCATCCGCAGCCGCTGCATAACGTGGGCTGGGTGCTGGCCGCCGGAGTGATCGGCTTTCTCGGCAACGAAGCGGTCGCAGCGTACCGCATACGTGTGGGGAAGAAGATTGGCTCCGCCGCCCTGGTCGCCGACGGCGTACATGCCCGCACCGACGGTTTCACCTCCCTTGCGGTCGTCGTGGGAGGCATCGGGGTGCTTCTGGGATTCCCGCTCGCCGATCCGATTGTCGGCATCCTCATTTCGGTCGCGATTTTGATTCTCCTCATTGGCACTGTCCGCAGCATCGGCCGTCGCCTCCTCGATGCGATCGAGCCCGACCTTGTTGACCGTGCCGAAAAAGCACTACGTGAGGTCGAAGGTGTCGTTGATGTCAACCACCTGCAGCTACGGTGGGTCGGCCATCGCCTTCAGGGGGCCGCCGAGATCGTAGTTCCTGATGACGCGTGGGCCGGAGCCGAGTCGGTCGTTCATGAGGCCGAGCATCACCTGGAACGTGCGATGCCTAACCTCGACCACATGGCCATCCGGGTGGCGACCGTCACCGGCGCAACATTGTGAGCCTGACCGGCTGGCCTTGTAATATCCGCCATTGATGACGGCCGCGAACGAATCTGACCCGGGGCTGCACTTACGAGACCCTGGACCGGGTCCGCCTCTCCGCCCGCGTGGACGGACGCGGGGCTTCCGAACGGAGGCCAGCGGTGTTCGCTTAGTTAGCAGTTGAGACCCGTTTCACGCCAGAGTGAGGAACAGCTTCTCAAGTTCGTCGACGGTGAGTTTGTTGTCGGGATTGGTGATGCATTGGCGCATCGCGGAGGAGACGATGGTGAAACCGGCACGGTCAAGTGCGCTGGAAACGGCGGCGAGCTGGGTCACGACCGCCCGGCAATCGCCGCCGCTCTCTACGGCCGCGATGACCGCGCCGAGCTGACCCTGGGCGCGGCGAAGTCGGTTGAGGATCTTCTTCGTCTCCACGACGGATTGGTCAGCCGAGGTCTGCGTTGACGTGCTCATGTGAATATCTTCCGTTTTTGATTGGTACTGGATTTCTTGATTGATGCTGAATGAGGATCTTGTTCGCACGGTGTCGACGACGTGTCGATTTCGGTTTACCGACCTGAATCATTATTGACCCAAAGTACCCCGGGGGGTATGCTCAAGTCGAGTTGACGCGATCATTGGGAGAAAATTTATGTGCAACGCCGCTATCTGTCGCACGTGTGGCAAAACGACCTGGTCGGGATGCGGTCAACATGTCCAACAAGTCATGCGAAACATTCCCAAAATTCAGCAATGCGCGGGGCACGCGAGGGATCCCGGTGTGGGCTCCTTCTTCGCTCGATTGTTTGGTCGGTGATCTTTCTCGACCGTCAAAGTAACTGCCTTGTCCGGCGACAACTGCGGTCGGGCAATTGATCGATTTTTCTCAATGATTGGAGTACCGGGTGTCGTATGTGAATTCTGTGACTGTGGCCGCAAGCTATGACGTCGTGGTGGCACGGACGCGAGCGAGTCTCGCGGAACAGGGATTTGGAATCTTGACAGAAATCAATGTGCGAGAGACGTTTGCGAAAAAACTCGGTGCAGAGAGTGCGGATGCCCTCGGTGACTACCTCATCCTGGGGGCGTGTGTCCCGCGCATGGCTGAACGGGCTCTGGCGGCGGATCCGAATATGGGCGCGCTTCTTCCGTGCAACGTCATTATCCGCCGCAGTGAAAGCGCTGAAGTGACAACCGTGCAGGCAATCGATCCGCAGACCATGGTGCAACTCAGCGACGCTCCTGAGATCGCCGACGTGGCGACGGAGGTATCGAAGCTGCTCCAGGCCGTCTTGGCATCGATTCAGAAATCCGAGGGAACGCCACCGCCAGACCGGCCGTGACAAAGACCAGCCAGCGACGGCGACTGCCGTTGGCTTCGAGTGCGGATCCGTCCTCTAAAATCATGCAGTGGACCGATACGGCGGCCCCAAAGAATCGGTGTGAGGATGTAGCTGATGAGCCACCCCGGATTCCTCGCCCGCTCCGCGCCAACACCTGGCTCAATACAGACCTTCGGGCGAACCTGTGTCTGATTCGAAACGGATTCTTATTGTCGAAGACGATGAGGTGATGGGTGCCCTCATCGAACGCGGTCTTGCCGGTGAGGGCTACCAGGTTGTGTGGGTGACCAACGGCATGGAGGCGCTCATGGCGGCGACCAGTACCACGTTTGCGGCAGCGGCGGTCGACGTGATGGTGCCCGATATGACCGGCTTCGAAATCTGTCGGCACCTGCGGAAACACCGGAACCCGCTGCCGGTGCTGCTGATCACGGCCCGAGATGCGGTCGAGGACCGCGTGTTCGGATTGGACTCGGGGGCGGATGATTACCTCGTGAAACCTTTTGCTTTCGCCGAGTTCAGCGCCCGCATCCGTGCTCTGGTCCGGCGCGAGGCATCTGCGGTGAAACCGATTGTGGTCGTGGGCGCGATTTCCCTCGATACGGCCACCGTCCGTGCCACCGTCGCTGGGGCTGCGCTGGCGCTGAGTGCAAAAGAGTTCTCGCTCCTGCGGATGTTGGCCGCACAGCTGGGGGCAACCGTGTCCAGAACCGAGATCCTTCAGGAGGTGTGGGGTACGACCCGCCACATTGATCCCACCATCGTTGATCAGTACGTGCGCTACCTCCGCAAGAAACTTGCTACGCGGGTCACCGGGGCGTCAATTGTGACGGTGCGCGGTAGCGGCTACCGGTTGATCGCCGACTCGCCGGGCGAATAGAGAATGTTTTCCCGGTTCACGATTCGCACCCGAATCACCCTCGGCAGCGTGATAATTGCGGCGATTATCTTCGCCATTGCGCTGGTTGCGGCGCGGTCTCAGGTGGTTTCGATTCTGGAATCCGCCAACGGAACCCTGGCCGAAGATGACCTCGCCTACTACGTCGACGAGATTGTGGCCGCCCCTACCAATCTGATCGACGACTCCGGGAAGGGGTTGCTGATTTACATCCGCAGCCCGAAGGGGGTGGTCGAGCTCAACACCCTTCCGACCGGAATCCAAAATTCTGTCGAAAACTATTCCGGATCGGCTCAGCGATTTGACGTGATTGATGGAGCCACTACATTTGCGGTCGCCCAACGGATCGTATCGACCAGTGCGGGCGACTGGACGTTGTGGGCGGCCCGCAGCACAGCCGCCGGCAATCTCGCCCTGCGTGGTCTGGA
>JACMPQ010000027.1 GCA_014377425.1 Microbacteriaceae bacterium
GTGCCGATGTGCGGGGAGTTGCCTCAATTTCCGATCACGCTCATGTGTTCGACAACGCCCAGGTATCCGGGCACGCTCGCATATTCGATAATGCCCGAGTTTATGGCAATGCTCGCGTAACGGAGGTGACACGAATCGGTGGCCGCGCGGAGATCCACGGCGACGCCCATGTGTACGGTCTGGCAGGGGTCTCAGGTCGAGCCGTTGTTTCCGGAAATGCGCGGGTGCACGGAACCGCAAACGTTTCGGGCTTCGCCCACGTGTCCGGCGAAATAAGTGTGTCTGGCGAAAGACTGTCAGACGAAAAAAAGGGTGGGGATGACGAAGTATCCCCACCCTTTGCCGGTTAGTGTCCGGTTCCCGGGTAGGGTCCGTTTTTGTGGGTGATGGTCCAGGTATATTCGGCGGTTGCGGTGCCGAAGGCGTTGGTGGCGGACCAGGTGAAGGTGAAATATCCGGTGGTGCGCGGGATTCCGGTTATTTGACCCGTTTTTGCATCAAACTTCAGGCCCTGCGGCAGGGACCCTTTCACGATTGAGTAGCTGAGCGGCCGGGTTCCTGCGACTGCGGCGAACCGCTTGCTCACGTAGCGGTCGATGACCGTTGATACTGACCTTGGGTTCGTGGTGGACAGCCGCGGGGGCATCCCGATCATGCCCGGGGCAACGGACCGGGTGAGCAGTTTGGCGTAGGCCCGTTGACCGGCAGTGTTGGGATGCAGCAGAGACGCCGGGTCGCTCCCGACCCCGTTGATCCATGGTTCTGTGCCACACACCCCGTGACCGGTGAAGATGTGCCGAGCGTCGACGTACGACACCTGCGATGCTTTCGCCACGGTCGCGATGGTGGAGCTGAGCTGAGCGTTCAATTCATCCAGTTGCTGGCGCACCGGTGCGCTGAGGTATTGACCTACCACCGTGCAGGGCCCGGTCCCGAACAGGTTCGGGTACCCGAGTACAACAACATGGGCGTGCGGCGCATATGTTTTGATTCCCTGGTAGAGAGCCGCGAGTTGTGCCGGCAGCTGATCCTTCATGAAGGCGGCGGATTGTTGGATGGCAACTTGGCAAGAGGTCTGTTGTACACAGGCCTGGACAACCGGCACGAAGCCGGCGTCGTTACCGCCGATGGTGATCGTGACAAGACTCGTGGTGGCGCTTAATGCCGGTAGCTGCACTGCACCAACCTGGGGCACCGTTGCTCCGCTACAGGCGACCGAGGTGAGGCTGACGTGCCGCAGGTATTGGGCGGCCCAAACATTTGGGAAAGCGGTGGTGTAGCGCTCGCAGGCGCCCGACGACGCAATCAAATCTGCGGCCGACACTTGCGAGCCTTGTCCGGCAGAAAATGAATCGCCGAGCGCCACGTAGCCGGCCGTTGCGGCCGGTGTGCTCTCCGTCGACATTCTTCCCGGTGACGCATTCGCGGCAGCTGGTGCTGCGATCAGGCTCCCGCCAACGCATAACGCCAGGGCGATGATCGCTGCAGTGGTGGAACGTTTCAGCCGATGGGACCCTTCGCCGAGATGGAGAGTCGGAGATGTTTCTGGGCGCACGGTACACAAATTTTTAGTTTTCAATGGGATTTTCCTGTCGGATCCGTAGGGGTATTCGGGTCGCCAAAACGGCAACACACTGCGTCCCTGCGAACTGACTAGGGGTAAATGTTCGAAAGGGTGAACGGTATGCGGAGGCCAACGATAGGCGTGGATGCGGGCCCTGTCGAGGAAAATGTTTACCGGGCGAAAAATTTACTGGTGAGATGTTCGAGGCCCAAACGACGATCAAATTTTTGGCCCTGATCGTCAAAAAATTCACGGATATAGAAGCATCAACGGTGACTCATCCAGCCACGTTCGATCTGTAACTACGACCGACCGTCGGCGGCGGGTAGCAGCGGAACACTTCCCCGTGGCACCAGACTGGCTGGGTGGATATCGTTCTGGGCCGAAGCAACCGCGGCGTATTGCTGTGGCAGCTCGACGCGAATGGCCAGATGGTCATCGAGCCGCAGCTGGTGACGAGCCTTGAGCAAGAAGTTGCGCGCCGCGAAGCGGGGCCCATGTCACCGCGCTGGGTGTGGGATGACACCAGCCGCTGGTATCCCGAGCTCATTCGCGCCGGGGTGCGCGTGCGGCGCTGTGTCGACCTGCGACTCTCGCGGGCGATCATCCGTAGGTCACCGCTGACGGCGGAAACCCCGATGGCTCGGGCAGCGTTCGCCTCCTGGGATCAGCCCACCCCCGAACCGCGATCACCCGTCGGCGCCCCCTCAGCGGGCACGCTGTTTGACTGGGAACCTGAGACCGCGGATGACCCGACCGTCGAATTTTTCGAACAGCTGGCCGCCATCGAGGGCGCTACAGATCCGGCCCGCCTCCGCTTGCTCTTGGCGGCAGAATCAGCCGGATCGCTGATCGCCGCAGAAATGAAGTTCGCCGGCTTGCCGTGGCGCGCCGATTTACACGAGGCACTCCTGACCGACACCCTGGGTTCGCGTCCGAGAAGCGGTGAGCGTCCCGCCAAAATGCAGCAGATTTTAGAGGTTGTGCGCACGGCTCTCGGGGCGCCGGATCTTAATCCGGATTCGCCGACAGAACTCCTCCGCGCGCTCAAATTGGCCGGCATTGAGGCCGCATCTACCCGTTCCTGGGAGCTTCAAAACATTGATCATCCCGCAATCGCACCGCTTCTGGATTACAAAAAGCGGGCGCGCATCCTTTCGTCAAACGGCTGGAATTGGCTTGAAACCAACGTAATCTCGGGGAGATTTCATCCCGACTATGTTCCGGGGGGAGTTGTTACCGGACGCTGGGCGAGTAAGGGCGGCGGCGGAGCGCTCCAGCTTCCGAAGCAGGTGCGCGGCGCGGTGGTGGCTGATCCCGGCTGGGTATTGGTGGTCGCGGATGCTGCCCAGCTCGAGCCACGCATCCTGTCTGCTCTCGCGTCTGATCGGGCCATGGCGGAGGCCGGCCAGGCAGGCGACCTCTATGCCGGTATCGTGGCCAGCGGTGCCGTCGACACCCGCGAGCAGGCTAAGTTGGCCATGCTCGGGGCGATGTATGGCGCCACCTCCGGTGAAGCAGGCCGACTACTTCCCCGCCTGGCAAAGTCTTTTCCGCGCGCGATTGCGCTGGTGGAGGAGGCCGCGCGCGCTGGGGAGCGCGGTGAGGTGGTGAGCACGCGACTCGGGCGAGGATCGCCGCGAGGGGCAGTCCCCGGCTGGGATGAGACCTCAACCGTCGCCGAAAAGGAGCGGGTGCGAGCTCAGGCCAAATCCTGGGGGCGTTTCACTCGCAACTTTGTGGTTCAGGGCTCCGCCGCCGAGTGGGCGCTGTGTTGGATGGCCGGGGTGCGGCAGCGAGTCTTCGAATTGGGGGATTCCGCACCGTCTCGCGCCGGCGCCAACGCGGGTGCCTCGTGGCTGAGGAACTCACCGCACCTGGTGTTTTTCCTCCACGACGAGGTCGTGGTGCACTGCCCGCTGGACCTTGCCGCATCGGTGGAAACCGCACTGCGGGCGGCGGCGGTAGACGCTGGACGGCTACTATTCGGCCAACTCCCGGTGAGCTTCCCGATAAGCGTAGCTGCGGTGGCGAGCTACGCCGATGCGAAATAGTGCTCGGCTTCCGAAGGCCAGGGAAGGCGCCGCTGCCCCTTGCATTGACCGCAGGGTGTCGCCCATAATGACCAAGCGGTAACAGTTTGATCACCACTAATTCGTTCACCAGGTCGATGGGGAAGTCGCACCTAATCGAACGGAGCAAGGGTGGTTACTTTTGGAGCTCGCGGCGTGCTTTTTCTGCACTCCGCGCCACGCGCGCTTGCGCCCCACCTCGAGTGGGCGGTAGGTCGCGCCCTCGGCCGTGCGATCAACTTCTCGTGGTCGGCGCAGCCGGTACTACGTGGCTCTCTCCGGGCGGAGTATTTTTGGCAGGGCGCCCCGGGTACCGGAGCGCTTTTGGCCTCCGCCCTCCGCGGCTGGGAACACCTGCGTTACGAGGTAACCGAGGACCCCTCCCCCCGGGTCGACGGTGGTCGCTGGATGCACACGCCCGACCTCGGCATCTTCTTTGCCCAGACCGACAGCGTCGGAAATATGGTCATCTCTGAGGAGCGATTGCGCTCCGCAATGGAATCCGCGGGCGCTAACGGCCTAGAGCTGCAGCGAGAATTGCGACTCGCGCTCGGCCAAGCCTGGGATGACGAGCTCGAAGCGTTTCGCCAAGCCAGCGACATCAACCAGGTCATCTGGTTGCACAAGGTCGGCTAGGAGCGAACGCTGCCCCCGGGCTGAGTACGGCCGACCAATTCAACAAAACGAGCGACATAGACCGCGGGGCTAAATTGCGCACCATCACCGGCGGCTCCGCGAGACATGTTCTGCAGAAGGTCTGGGTCGCTAACAAGCGCAACCAGAGCGTCGCTGAGCCCGGACACCTCCGGATTCGAGCTGAGATACCCGGCGTGCGCCAGCCCCTCACGCAGTTTCGGGTCGCAGTAGAGCACGCCGCGTTTTCGGCTAACCGCCTCAGCGATCGTCATCGGCTGGTTGTCGAAACCCACCGAGGTGAGCACCACGGCGGAGCAGGTATCCATCAAGTCGAGAACGCTTGAATGAGCCAACGCTCCATGCACGCGCAATTGCGGATGCTCCGCCACGAGCGTGCGTAGGGCGGAAAGTTGTGCGCCATCACCGACAAAATCGACGCTGAATGTGGCACCGGTGGCCCGGGTCTCGGTGTCTGCAGCGAGCCGCGCCAGGGCTTCAATCGCGGCTTCGGCGAAGGGAAGTGGGCGCTTGACCGCTTCGCAGCGGGCGACCCAGAGAAAGCGCGGGTGCGAAGTTTTCGAGACCGTGAGCGCGGAGGCGGGCCGCGACGAGGTCGCCACCGGATTCGGGATGACGGCGATCGGTCCCAAAACGCCGGCTACCTTGAGGTCTTGGGCCTGATGCGCGGAGGGAGAGATCACGGCATCCGCGCGCAGCGCCATGCCGAGCGTAAGCGTGCGCAGCAGATTGTCGATCGGCGTCGTGCTGAGCGTGCGGCGGGGCAAGGGCGATCCGGTGAGCCGACCCAGCAGGGAGCGACCGAGGGGTACCAGGGGTGCGTGCCAGCGGCCCGCACTTGCCCAATAAAATGTGTGAACGGTGTGGATTACCGGGATGCCGAGGGCCGCGGCCACGTCGGCGGCCGCGTGGGCGAGCCCAAACTCACTCTGCACGTGCACGACGTCAACGGCTTGGGCCAGGAATAGTTGCCGCAGCCGCACTCGGGTGGCGTGGGAGTTGGGGATGACCGGCAGGTCGAGCCCGGGCAGGGTCAGCAGCGGCACAATTGTGATGGAGCCACCGGCGGCATCGGGGTTCGACGTGTGGCCCCGCCTCGCAGCCGACACCATGACTACCCGATGACCGGCGGCGGTGAGAGCGAGTTGTTGCTCCCGCATAGAGGTTTGCGCCCCGCCGATGTAGTCGAGAAAGTAGTCGCAGACGAGCGCAGTGTTCATGGGTGACGACCGTAGCGAGTGGGGCCGGTGGATCTAGATGCTCCGGAAGGCAGCGACCGCGTTGTGGCCGCCAAATCCGAAGGAGTTGCTCAACGCCAGCAGTTGACCCGCGCCGAGATCACGCGGTGCGGTAACCACATCCAGCGGAATTTCCGGATCCTGGTTGTCGAGGTTGATCGTGGGGGGAGCGATCCGGTGGTGCAGCGCCAAGATCGTGAAGATGGCTTCGAGGGCGCCGGTGCCGCCAAGCAGGTGTCCGGTGGCTCCCTTGGTAGCTGACACGGCGATGGAGTTGAGGTGATCGCCAAACACGCGGCGCATAGCGTGGTACTCGGCGATGTCTCCCACCGGGGTGCTGGTCGCGTGGGCGTTGATGTGGTTCACCTCAGTCAGCGACGCTCCGGCCTGAGCGAGCGCGGCGATCATGGCACGGGATGCTCCGGCGCCTTCCGGATCCGGTGCGGTGATGTGGAATGAGTCGCTGGTGACCGATCCGCCGGCAAGTTCCGCGTAGATGCGGGCACCGCGGGCCAGGGCGTGTTCTTCGGTCTCCAGAACGATCGCGCCGGCACCCTCGCCAAGCACGAAGCCGTCACGGTTGAGGTCGTAGGGGCGGGAGGCCAGTTCGGGTTCGTGGTTGCGGCGAGAAAGCGCCTGCATGGCAGCGAACGAGGCGATCGGCAGCGGATGAATCGCAGCTTCGGTACCTCCCGCGATGATGATGTCGGCGAGCCCCGCCTGCAGGTGCGCGTAGCCGTTCGCGATCGACTCGGTGCTGGACGCGCAGGCGGAGACGACGGTTCGCGCGCCTCCCCGGGCCGAGAGGGCCATGCTGATGGCGGCGGCCGGGGCGTTCGGCATCAGCATCGGTACCGTCATCGGCAGTACGCGACGCGGACCGCGATCGCGTAAGACATCCCAGGCATCCATGAGTGTCCAGATGCCGCCGATGCCGGTGGCGTAGTCAACGGCAATGCGTTCGGGGTCGATGTCGGGGCTTCCGGCATCTGCCCACGCCTCGCGCGCTGCGATCAGCGCAAACTGGGCGCCGGGGTCGAGTCGTTTGGTTTCGATGCGGGTGAGAACATCCGCGGCCGGCACCTTCGCCTGGCCTGCGATGGTCACCGGAAGGTCGTATTTGGCGACCCATTCCTGCTCAAGCGTACGGATCCCGGATTTTCCGGCCAGAAGAGCCGACCAGGTATCAGTGACGTTGCCGCCGAGGGGCGAGGTGGCGCCGAGGCCGGTGACCACAATCTTCTTGGGGGTCATGGGGTTCCTTACGGTCATGCCGGCGCCGAAGGCCAGGAGAGGAGAACAGTGGGGGGAGAGGGGCGGACGATCCGAGTTGTCGGATCGTCACGCCACATCCGGTGGTGCGAGTGCGTTTTTTGCGGAGCTCAGACCTGGGCCGCGGTGATGAAGGTGACGGCGTCGCCAACGGTCTTGAGGTTTTTGACCTCTTCGTCAGGAATCTTGACGTCGAACTTCTCTTCGGCGTTGACCACGATGGTCATCATGGAAATGGAGTCGATGTCAAGGTCGTCGGTGAACGACTTGCCGAGTTCAACGGTGTCCGCTGCGATTCCGGTTTCGTCGTTGATGAGCTCGGCGAGGCCGGCGAGAACTTCTTCGGTGGACAGTGCCATGGTGTTATCTCCTTGTGAGGGGTGTCGTGTGACCGGGGAACAGTCTAGGGAAGAACAACGACTTGGGCGCCGAAGACGAGGCCCGCGCCGAAACCAATTTGCAGCGCGAGTCCGCCGCTGAGCTCCGGGCGTTCCTTGAGAAGCGCATGGGTGGCGAGCGGGATGGACGCGGCCGAGGTGTTTCCGGTGTGCGCGATATCCCGGGCAATGGCTACCGATTCCGGCAGTTTCAGCTGCTTCGCAAATTCGTCAATAATGCGCATGTTGGCCTGATGCGGGATGAAAGCGGCCAGTTGGTCACTGGTGATTCCGGCGACGTCCAGTGCCTGTTGAGCAACTTTCGCCATCTCCCAGACGGCCCAGCGGAAGACGGTTTGGCCCTCCTGGCGCAGTGTTGGCCAGTCGACTGAACCCGCGCCATCGCGGTAATCACCGAGGGTGGAATCCATTCCGACCGCATCCCATTTGGAGCCGTCGGAGCCCCACACGGTGGGGGAGATGCCCGGCGAGTCGCTGGGGCCAATCACCGCAGCACCGGCGCCATCGCCGAGCAGAAAGGAGATCGTGCGGTCGGTGGGCTTGGCGAAGTCACTCAGTTTTTCGGCACCGACGACCAAAACGTATTCGGCCAAGCCGCTGCGCACAAAGGAGTCTGCCTGGGCGATACCGTAGGTGTAACCCGCACAGGCGGCCGAAATATCGTAAGCGGGGGCTGGGGTGGCACCGATGCGGTCGGCGAGAAGGGCCGCTAGCGACGGCGTCTGCACGGTGTTGCTGATGGTGGAGACCAGAATCGCTCCGAGCTGGTCGGCCCGAATACCCGCGTGTGCGAGCGCCTCCAGGCTCGCGGTGACCGCGAGGTCGACGGCGTGCACGTCTTTGCCTGCCCGGCGGCGTTCGATCACGCCGGTGCGCTGGCGAATCCATTCGTCGGAGGAGTCAATCGGGCCGGCAATGTCGTCATTGGAGACGACGAGATCTCCCCGTGCGGCACCGAGACCGTGGATCCGTGTGAAGCGCGCACCACTGATTTGTTTGAGGATGGGGAGGGTCATGGGGTCCTGTCGATCATGTCGAATGCTGCGGCGAGGTCGTCGGGGGTCTTTACGGCCACGGTGGGGATCCCTTTGAGGCCTCGCTTGGCGAGGCCAATGAGCGCACCGGCCGGTGCGATCTCGATCAGACCGGTCACTCCGGCCGCGGCAAGGGCGTTCATGGTTCTGTCCCACCGTACCGGCGAGCTCACCTGAGACACGAGCAGATCGATGAACGCCGCGCCGGAGGAGACCTCCTGGCCGCTGTTGTTGCTCCAAATGCGCAGGCTCGGGTCGGCGATGGCGATGGCGGTTTCGGATGCCGCAGCGCGTAGCCGCGGCAGAGCGGAAGCCATGTGTCGGGTGTGAAATGCGCCGGCCACCTGGAGCGGGATGACACGTGACCTGCTCGGCGGATTTTCGGCCAGGGCGGCGAGGGCGGCTCGTTCTCCGGCCACCACGACCTGTCCGCCGCCGTTGAAGTTTGCCGGCTCGAGGCCGAGTTCGAGGAGTCGAGCCAGAAGTTCCGACTCGTCGGCACCGATCACCGCGCTCATTCCGGTGTCGGCGAGGGTGGCGGCATCCGCCATGGCCGCGCCGCGCTCCCGCACGAGGGCCATTCCGTCGGCTTCGGTAAGAATCTCGGCGGCAATTGCCGCGGTGGTCTCTCCCACCGAGTGCCCGGCGACCCCGGTGATTTTGGTTCGACGTCCGTCGGCGAAGAGCGCGCCGAGGGTGAGAATTCCCGCCGCCACAATGAGCGGTTGCGCGACGGCAGTGTCACGGATGGTCTCGGCATCGCTGGTCGTGCCGTGGGCTACGAGGTCAATTTCGACTCCCTCGGAGATTGCCTCGAGTTGCTCGCGGAACGAAGACTCACTCAACCAAGGGTCGAGAAAGGCGGGAGTTTGGGCGCCCTGTCCGGGGCAGACGACAATGATCACTTTGACAGTCTGGCCGCCGACTAGGCCGAGGTTCTGTGTGAACTGCACTAAAAAATGCTCAAAACGTTGTTTGAAACCCTGCAGTGGTGCCCAGAGAACGGGCGGTCAGCGGCGCTTCTTACGCGTTTGCCCCTCGGGTTCGGCGATGCTTCCCAAGATTAGGGCGGCTCGCAGAATGAGCGATTCCCGAGCTCCAGTGGTGTCCCAGCCGATCACATCCGATGCCCGGCGCAGACGATAGCGAACGGTATTCGGATGCACGAACAACTCGCGAGCGGTTGCCTCAAGCGATCGACCGTTGTCGAGGTAGCACCACAGCGTCGCCAGCAGTTCTTCGGAGTGTGCTTGCAGAGGCCGGTAAATGCGGTTGACCAGCGTGGACCGGGCGAGCGGGTCGCCGGCTAAAGCGCGCTCGGGCAGCAGGTCGTCGGCGAGGGTGGGGCGTGTGGATCCTCGCCAGGCACGCGCCACCGCGAACCCGGCCAGCGCGGCTTTGGCGCTGCGGGATGCCTCGACGAGAGAGGCAACCTCGTGGCCGAGAACGAGTTGGCCCTCTCCGAAACCGGATTCCAACGCCGTGGCGATCTCCAAGAAGGGGCGCAGCACGAGATCGCCCACCTCGGCGCCGTAGGCACGCGTGGGGTGCGCCCGTCCGATCACCAGCACCAGCCGACTGCCCTGCACGCCGATCAGAACATCGGCGTCGAGGTGCCGTGCCGTGCGACGAAGGGCATCGACGTCGAGTTGCGGGGGCGTGCAGCCGACTAAGACCGAGACCTCGCCGTGCCCATGCCAGCCGAGGGCGGCAATGCGCGACGGCAGTTCGTCGTCGTACTCTCCGGTCAAGATGGAATCGATGATGAGCGCCTCGAGGCGAACATCCCACAGGCCGCGAGCTTCGGCGGCCCGGGCGTACACATCCGCAGCGGCGAAGGCGATCTCGCGCGAATAAAGCAAAATCGGCTCGCGAAGCGACTCGTCGCGCCCCTTCAGCCGCTCCTCCACCACATCAACGGTCACCTTGATCAGTTGCAGGGTCTGGGTGAGGCTCACCGAGCGTAAAAGTTCCCGCGGGGCGGCACCAAACACATCCGCCGCGATCCACGGGGTTGAGCCCGGATCATCAAACCAGTGGATGAAGCTCGTTATGCCAGCCTGCGCCACGAGCCCCACCGCCGACCGGCGACCGGGGGGCATGTCCCCGTACCAGGACAGCTCCTCCAGCCGTTTTAGGGTTGCCGTGGCCAGCTCACCCGAAATCGTCTTCAACCAGGAAAGCGTCTGCTCTTTGGTTTGAACCCGCGACACCATTACGTCAGTTCTGCTATCTCGCCGAGTGCCGTTAGCTTTCGCCGCCCGCATTCCCGGAGCTCCCGGCCGAAACGTCGTGGAGACGATACTTATCGATTGCCTGTTGCGGAATTCCGGCGTCGATCTTGCCCTGGGCAACCAGCATCTCGAGCGTACGGACCGCCACCGAAGGACCGTCAATCTTGAAGAAACGACGGGCGGCGGCGCGCGTGTCGGAGAAGCCGAAGCTGTCGGCGCCGAGGGTGGCGTAGTCTCCGGGCACAAATTCGCGAATCTGGTCGGGAACGGCGTGCATGAAGTCGGTCACCGCCACGAACGGACCCTCAGCGCCCGCCAACTTTTCGGCGAGGTAGGAGGTGCGCGGGTGGGCGTTCGGGTTCAAGAAGTTTTGCTCGTTCGACTCCAAGCCCTCGCGACGAAGCTCGGTCCAGGAGGTCACCGACCAGATGTCGGCGGCCACGCCCCAGTCGTCGGCCAGCAGGTGTTGCGCCTCCAAAACCCAGGGGAGGGCCACTCCGGATGCCATGAGCTGTGCCCGCGGCCCGGTCCCGGCCGAGCGGTTGAGTTGGTAGATCCCGTGCAGGAGTCCTTCCACGTCGAGCTGTTCCGGCTCGGCGGGCTGTTGCATCGGCTCGTTGTAAACGGTGATGTAGTACATCACGTTGGGGTCGACGTGCGTGCCGCCGTACATCCGTTCCAGCCCGGCGCGCATAATGTGCCCGAGCTCGTAGCCATAGGCCGGATCGTAGGAGACAACGGCCGGGTTGGTTGACGCCAGCAGGATCGAATGTCCGTCGGCGTGTTGGAGGCCTTCGCCGGTCAGGGTGGTGCGACCTGCAGTGGCCCCGATGATGAACCCGCGGGCCATCTGATCACCGGCGGCCCACATGGCGTCGCCGGTGCGCTGGAACCCAAACATCGAGTAAAAGACGTAAACCGGAATCAGGGCTTCGCCGTGCGTGGAATAGGCGGTGCCGGCCGCGGTAAACGCCGCGAACGCGCCCGCTTCATTGATGCCGACGTGCACGATCTGGCCCTGCGGGCTTTCCTTGTAGGCGAGCAACTGTTCGCGGTCTACCGAGGTGTACTGCTGCCCCTGCGGGTTGTAGATCTTCGAGGTGGGGAAGTAGGCATCCATCCCGAAGGTGCGTGCCTCATCCGGAATGATCGGAACGATGCGGTGACCGAAGTCTTTGGCGCGCAGCAGATCTTTGAGCAGGCGAGCGAAGGCCATGGTGGTGGCAATTTCTTGCTTACCGGAGCCGCGCTTGACCACATCGTAGGTGGGAGCATCGGGCAAGTTCACCTGCGTGTAGCGCCAGCGACGCTCGGGCACGTACCCACCCAGTGCCTGCCGGCGCTCGTGCAGGTATTGAATCGCTTCGTCGTTCTCACCCGGGTGGTAGTACGGCGGAAGATAGGGGTTCTCTTCAAGCTGCGCGTCAGTGATCGGCACGCGCATCTCATCGCGGAACTGCTTGAGATTGGCGAGCGTGAGCTTCTTCATCTGGTGAGTGGCGTTGCGACCCTCAAACGACGGGCCGAGGCCGTAACCCTTCACCGTTTTGGCAAGGATGACGGTGGGCTGGCCCCTGTGCTCAGAGGCGGCCTTGAACGCGGCATACACCTTGCGATAGTCATGGCCACCGCGCTTGAGGTTCCAGACCTCATCGTCGGTGTAGTCCTTCACCAGCTCCAGAGTGCGCGGGTCGCGACCGAAGAAGTTTTCGCGCACGTACGCGCCACTTTCGGCCTTGTAGGTCTGGTAATCGCCGTCGGGCGTGCGGTTCATCAGATCGCGCAGAGCACCGTCGGTATCGCGGGCTAGTAGGTCATCCCACTCGCGCCCCCACACCACCTTGATAACGTTCCAGCCGGCACCGCGGAAGAAGCTTTCCAGCTCCTGAATGATCTTGCCGTTACCGCGCACCGGGCCATCGAGTCGCTGCAGGTTGCAGTTAATTACGAAGTTGAGGTTGTCGAGGCCGTCGTTTGCGGCCAATTGCAGAGCGCCGCGGCTCTCCACCTCATCCATTTCGCCGTCGCCCAAAAACGCCCACACCTGGCTGTCCGCGGCATCCTTAATGCCGCGGTCGGTGAGGTAACGATTGGACTGCGCCTGATAGATCGCATTGATTGGGCCGAGACCCATGGAGACGGTCGGAAACTGCCAAAAATCTTTCATCAACCGCGGGTGCGGGTAGGAGGAAAGCCCGCCGGCCCCGTGGGACTTCTCTTGGCGAAAGCCGTCGAGTTGTTCGGTGCTCAGGCGGCCTTCGAGGTAGGCGCGGGCGTACATCCCGGGAGAGGCGTGTCCCTGATAAAAGATCTGATCGCCGCCGCCGGCGTGGTGCTGGCCGCGGAAGAAGTGGTTGTGGCCAACCTCGTAGAGGGCAGCGGATGATGCATAGGTCGAAATATGACCCCCGACACCGACGCCGGGACGCTGGGCGCGATGCACCGTGATCGCGGCATTCCAGCGAATCCACTTGCGATAGCGGCGCTCGATGGCCTCATCGCCGGGAAATTCCGGTTCATTTTCGGGGGCAATGGTGTTGAGGTAATCCGTGGTGGGTACCATCGGCACGCCGAGATGCAACTCTTTGGAACGCTTAAGCAGGCTGAGCATGATTTGACGGCCACGCTCATGACCCTGAGCAGCCACGAGGGCTTCCAAAGATTCTTGCCACTCGCTTGTTTCTTGTGGATCCGTGTCGATGTGATTTACCGAATACGGATCCTGGTCGTTGACCGTCACCCTTGACCTCGCTTTTGTTTGCCGACAGACAGGGCCCCGCTACCAATCGGATCGGGTTACGACGCCGGTGGCCGCTTGGGCCTTTTGAGTCTACTTGTCGTCGCTCAGCACCGATTCACCGCAGTGAACAGGCGGCAGGCGTACAGGTGGGTAGCGCGGGAAGGAGTAGTGTCCCTTGTGCTTCCGGCGTAGTTTGACGCCGGATGAAAGGACTCGTAATGGCGCTGGAAAATGACACTCTCGCCCCCGATTTTGAGCTCGCCAACCAGTTTGGAGAGCTCATTCGGCTCAGCGACTTTCGCGGAACCAAGCCGGTTGCCCTGATGTTTTTTCCCCTGGCCTTTAGTCAGACCTGCACTAGCGAGTTGTGCGAACTGCGCGACAATCTGGCCCTTTTCAGAGACAGCAATGTGGAATTGCTGGCGATTTCGGTGGACTCCAAATCGACGCTTCGTGCTTTCGCCGATGCCGAAGGATTTGACTTCACTCTGCTCGCCGATTTTTGGCCACACGGGTCGGTAGCCAAAGAGTTCGGGGTTTTCGTCGAGCAAAAGGGGTACGCCACGCGGGCCACTTTTCTGATCGACACCGCCGGAATCATCCGGGCAAGCTTCCATTCCACGCCGGGCCAGGCGCGTGAATTGGCCGCCTACCGCGCAGCCCTTGCCGCGCTGCTTTCCACACCCACACCCAGACCCTAGCGATCAGGTAAGAATGTTCACCGCCCGCGAGATGACGAGGGCGAGGATAACGAACGCGGTGAGCGCCTGGTAGCCCATGAGAGCTTTCGCGCGTTGACTCAGCGGCATGACATCCGTTGGGCTAAAGGCCATCATGTTGGTCAACGAGAAATAGGCATAGTCCACGAACCCGGCACGCCAGCCATCCCCGTTTGCGTCCTGCTCCTGCTGGGGGAAGCGAAAGTCTTTCTGGTGGTCGTCGTTGATCGTGGCCGTTCGCCGGGCGATCGGTCCGCCGCGATCTAATTCCCAATACAGCAGCGCAAACGCCACCGCGTTGGTCACCCAGACCTGCAGGGCGGTGAGCAAAATGCTTGAGCCTTTTGCGGTGCCGTTCACAAGGTGCTGCACGATCAGCACGATATAGACCTGATTGACCAGGGTGAGCCCGATAGCAAACCCGATCGACAGCCAGCGCGACCACGCAGTTTCGCGATCCAGCCGTTGCGGGTTGAGAAATACCAGCGGCAAGAGCACGACAACGCCGAGGGCGGGAATCAGCCACGGGGGCACAAATTGAAACGACTCGGGTAAAAATGCCGACAAAACCAGCACTAGCAATGTGCCGGTCGCAGCCGGCCAGCGATGCTCGGGTCGAATTACTTTCGAGGTCTCGGTCATCTCAGCGAGTGTACGACCGCCCTTATGGATGCCTGTA
>JACMPQ010000028.1 GCA_014377425.1 Microbacteriaceae bacterium
GACGAGGGCGCTTTCTGTGATCACTGCAGTTGCGATCAACACCGCGGCAATCCTGCGAGACCATGCCCCGCGGTCTACGGCCTCCGAATTCGTCGATTGAACCGGGGCGGAATCACGCCGTCCGTGAAAGATACGCGCTGACAGGAGCATTTTAGGGCACTGCTTTCTTGTTGAGCAATAGGCTATTGCCGTATCTGAGCAGTAGTCGATCCGTAGTAAGCCACGGATAACTAACAGGTGCTCGAGGCTGTAAGCCGACTACAAAATAGCGCTATTTTCCTACCCGATATTTTGTTTTTTTTGGCTCCCGTTTTGCGCTCAGTTATAAGGTCAAAAAATTGACCTATTACAAGTCTGAATAATTTCCCAAATAATTTCTCGTATAGTGCGGCAACCGCTGAGAATTAATATTTGATAGTGAAATGATCCCGGTGGAATATTACGAAACCGGAGGGAATATTTCTCCCAATCGCAGTGAGGGGAAATCTCTCTGATTCCATCGGAGCACCGTCAATGCTGGCCTGCGCTACTCCAGCTCGGTGGTGAGATTTTTCGCAAACCAGTGCGTAGCGTTGACGTTGGTGTTGTACGGCGCAATTTGCTCGTACCCGCTGCTGCGATAGAGCTGCCCGGCGATCGCCTGCGTGGCGTTGGTGTCGAGTACGAGCTCGGACGCGCCAAATGCCCGCGCCCGCGTCTCCAGCTCGTTCAAGAGAGCCCTACCGATACCCGTTCCCCGCGCTGTCGGCACCACCCAAAGGTGTTTGACCTCAAACCGTGTCGCGCCCGAAAGATGATCAATAAACCGGATGCCCCCGCAACCGAGATCAAAGCTGCCGTCCTCGCTAGTGGCGATCAAAAACGCCCCGCGCGGTGATCGAAAGTGGGCAGGAGCTGGAACGGGCGTCTGGTACACGCCCATCGCTACCGGGAAGGTTGCCGCTCTGCTGGCGAAGTAGTCCGCGAGCATGAGCGCCGCAGTCGGATCCGTTACCGCAACCGTTCGAAAGCTCACCATGGCCTTACCCTAATGGCGGGCTGCAGCAGTCCAACGCCCGCGTGCCAGCAAATCGGTGGCGCTTGGTAGATTTGGTGGATGATTACGAAGGTCGCCGTTGCTGGCGCATCCGGCTCTCTGGGCACATTGGTCACCCAATTGATAGAGGGGGCCGACGACTTCGAACTGTTTGCCCGCCTCGGTTCGAGAGACCCGCTCACTGACGCTGTCGGGGCCGATCTGGTGGTGGATGTGACGTTGCCGGGGGTCAGTCCCGGTGTTGTCGACTTCGCCATCGGGCAGGGACTCAATGTGCTCGTCGGTACGAGCGGCTGGACCGGCGAGCGCATTGCCGGGCTCACCGGGCGACTGCAGGCGCACCCGGAGGTCGGGGTGGTCATCATCCCCAACTTCTCGCTTGGCTCGGTACTGGCCACGTCCTTCGCCACCATGGCGGCGCGGTTTTTCGACTCCATCGAGATTGTTGAGGCGCACCGCTCCAGCAAGGTCGACTCGCCCTCCGGTACCGCGGTGCGAACTGCCGAGTTGATGGGGCTTGCTCGGGCCGAACTCGGCGCCGTGCTCGCCCCGCACACCGACCAGCGCGCCCGCGGGCAGCAGGTGTCGAGCATCCCGATCCACAGTTTGCGCTTGCAGGGCGTGTTGGCCAAGCAGGATGTTATTTTCGGGGGGGTCGGCGAGCTCGTCACCATTAGCCACGAGACCCTCGACGCAAGCTCTTACGCCGCAGGGATTTTGCTGGCACTTCGCGCCACGCGTGATGCGCGCGGAGTCACGGTCGGCCTCGACAAGCTCATCGACCTTGGCGGCTCCTCGTGAAAAATCGCCTTGCTGCCGGCTTCATGGCGGTGGTGCTCCTGCTGTATCTGGTGCTCGTGGCTCAACTCGCCGGGCGCCTTATTGCGGTCGATAATGTTCTCGCCAAGGGTCTCGGCATTGCGCTTGTCGTGCTCGGAATGCTCGGCCTGTGGGCGCTGGTTGCCGAGATTGTGTTTGGCGCGCGTAGTCAACGACTGTCGCTTCGCATCATTTCTGAGGATGCCGCCCTTACGACGCAGTCCGGCGCAGAAGCAGTCGGTTCCGAGTTGTTAAATATGCTGCCGAGACGCCCCAGCGGTCGACCAATTCGCAGTGCCGCGGATGCCGAATTCCCGCGCTTTCAGGCCGAGGTAGAGGCGTCTCCCGGTGTCTGGCAGAACTGGTTTCGTCTCGGGCTCGCCTACGACGCCTGCGGTGACCGGCGTCGGGCCAGACAGTCAATTCGGCGTGCGATTGCGCTCAGCCGCACACAGTGACTCGCGGGTTTTGGGCTTCCGAAAGCGTTAGCGGGTGAACAGCGCGTCGAAAGCAGACTCGACGCTCGGGTGCCGGAAGTTGAAACCATCGGCAAGTAGCGCGCTCGGAATCACTTTTTGGCTGGCTAACAGCAGCTCCCGCCCGGGAAGTCCCATGCCGGTAGCCACCAACTTCGTCGGCAGGGCAAAGAGGTGCGGGCGGTGCAGTTTGCGCGCCAGCGTCGAGGTGACCCGCTCGGAGGTTGCCGGTACCGGCCCGGCAAGATTGATCGGACCGCTCAGGCTCGAGTTGAGCAGGTGCCGTATCGCGGCAGCCTCGTCGTACAGGCTGATCCAGGGCCAGTGTTGATCGCCGCTGCCGATTCGCGCGCCGAGGCCGAGTTTGGTCAGCGGAAACAGTGGCTGGAGCGCACCTTGGGTGGCGATCACCAATCCCGTGCGCAGACTCACCAGCCGGGTCGCTGCCGGAGTGCGGCGGGCGGCCTTCTCCCACGCCTCAACGACATCGGCAAGAAATCCGTCGCCGGAGGATGATCCGTCGCTGAGGGAGACCCCCGGGCGGTCACCATAGACACCCACCGCCGACGCGCAGAGAAACGTGATGGGCGGGCGCCCCGACCGGCCCATTGAATCCACCAGTGTTTTGGTGGTCTCCAGGCGAGAGGTGAGAATTTTCTTCTGGTAGTCCGCCGACCAAGGGAGTCGGCCAAGAGACGCGCCGGACAGGTTGATCACGGCATCCGCGCCAACCAAAACTTTTTCATCTAGGTAGCCGGATGACGGATCCCAGCGAATCTCTGAATTCGACCGGGGTTCGTGACGCACAAAGGAGAACACCGAGTGGCCGGCAAGGCGAAGCTGTTGAGCGAGCTCGGTGCCGATGAGACCGGATGCGCCGGAAATAAGTATCCGCAGTGATGCGACCGGGAGCGCCATTAGCGAACGTCTCGGGGGTCGAAGCTATGCATAAAACGCAACCCTAGATTGGGCTACCTGAGAACAAACCGAGACGTCGCTGAGAGCTGCCAGCACTCTCGCCAGCACCCGCGCCCGCGCCGCCCACGAAGCTCCCCTCGGTGGCGTCGGCTACCCTAAAGCTCGTGCCAGAGAACATCGTTGCCGACGCAGCCCCGCCCGAAATGCAGTTTCGCTCCGATGTCGCGGTGGAGTTGATTCGTGCCAATGCCTCAGACGCGGACGTGCTGTTTGCCGCCCGGGTCTCGACCCAGGGGGAGCAGACTCTTGAGGCTGCGCAGGACACCGTGCACGATGCATCCCGCAGCAAGGGGCTCATCAATTATTTGATGCGCGACCGCCACGGGTCGCCCTTTGAACACAACTCGATGACCTTCTACGTGCAGGCGCCGATTTTTGTCTTCCGGGAGTTTATGCGCCACCGCATTGCCTCGTACAACGAAGAATCCGGCCGCTATCGCGAGCTCAACCCAGTGTTTTACGTTCCCGCCCCCGAGCGCAACCTTTTGCAGGTCGGTAAGCCCGGCGCCTACGACTTTTTGCCCGGCACCGCAGAACAGACCGCCCTCGTCGATTCCGAAACCCGACGCGCGTCCACCGAGGCGTTTGCTTCCTATCAGCGGATGCTGGCTGCCGGGGTTGCCCGCGAGGTGGCTCGCATTGTGCTTCCGCTCAACATCTATTCGTCGATGTACGTAACGATGAACGCCCGGGCGCTGATGAACTTCCTGTCGCTGCGTACCAAGCGCGAGGGCACGCATTTCCCGTCCTATCCGCAGCGAGAGATAGAGATGGCGGCCGAAAAAATGGAAACCTTTTTTGCCGAGTTGATGCCGGTTACCTACGAGACCTTCAACGAGAACGGTCGCGTAGCGCCATAGCGCAGAACAACAAAGGGTCGGTGCGGTCAGGTGACCACGCCGACCCTTTGTATTTCGTCTTGGGCTCTGCGCGGCTTATTTCAGGATACGGATGAGCTTGCGGTTCACGAACTCTTCGATGCCGAAGCGTCCGAGTTCGCGTCCAAAGCCGGAACGCTTGATGCCGCCAAAGGGCAGCTCTGGGCTGTCGAGGCCGACGCCGTTGACGAAGACCATGCCGGCCTCGATCTGGTCGGCGACGCGCAGGGCCTGCTCGGGATCGGTCGTGAACAGGTAGGAGCCGAGACCGAACGGGGTGTCGTTGGCCAGGGCGATGGCTTCGGCCTCGTTCTCGACGCGGTAGATTACGGCCACCGGTCCGAAGAACTCTTCACGGTGAGCGTCCTGCCCGGCGGTGACCCCGGTGAGAACTACGGCGGGGAAATAGGTGCCGTCACGCTCTCCGCGAGCGGCCAAGGTCGCACCCTGTGCCACGGCGCGGTCGATCTGCTCATTGAGACGATCGGCTGCGGTCGCCGACGAGAGTGGCCCGAGCACGGTGGCCGAATCCATGGGATCGGCGGGGGCGGCGGCGGGTAGCTGCGCAGTGAAACGCTCGAGGAAGGCGTCGTAGAGCTCGGCGATCACAACGAAACGCTTTGCGGCGTTGCAGGCCTGGCCGTTGTTGTCGATTCGGCCTGTAACTGCCGCTTCGACCGTGGCATCGAGGTCATCCGTGCTCAGCAGGATGAACGGGTCGGAACCACCGAGCTCGAGTACCACCTTTTTTAGGTTTCGGCCGGCGATTTCGGCGACCGCGGCGCCGGCACGCTCGGAACCGGTGAGAGACACACCGATCAGGCGCGGGTCGGCGATCAGCGTGGCGATCTGATCGTTGGAGGCGTAGATGTTTTGGTAGGCGCCCGTCGGGAATCCGGCATCGATGAATATCTGTTCGATCGCAGCCGAGGATTCCGGGCACTGCGAGGCATGCTTAAGCAGGATGGGGTTGCCGAGCACCAGATTGGGGCCGGCAAACCGCGCCACCTGGTAATACGGAAAGTTCCACGGCATGATGCCCAAAAGCGGGCCCAGCGCGCTGCGGCGGATGAAAGCCGATCCTTCGCCGCCGAGCAGTTCGATGGACTCATCGGCCAGGAACGTTTCGCCGTTGGTGGCGTAGTAGGCGAAGATGTCTGCGCTGAAGTCAACCTCCCCGAGCGCCTGCGCAAGCGGCTTCCCCATTTCACGCACAATAATTTCGGCGAGAACCTCCCGGCGTTCGAGGTGCAGCTCGGCAACCCGGTTCATGAGACCCGCACGCTCGGCGACCGTGGTGGTTCGAGAGAACTCGCGGTACGCGGTGGTGGCGGCCTCAAGGGCGGCGTCGAGGGCGTCATCCGAAATCAGGGAAAATTCGGGCCCGCGAGCTCCGGTGGTGGGGTTGGTGACGACATAGTCGCTCATGTTGGTTCTCCAAGTGTTGTGCGAAATCAGCTCTGATTCAATGCCACCCGCCGCGTGACAGCGGTCGAGCGAGCAAAACGGGCACTCTTCAGCCCGGGGCAAGCTTAACCGGGTCTTGGCAGGGTCGGCGGGTGGCCCGAGAGCCCCGGGCGGCGGGTGCCCCTGTGCCGCTGTGCGACGGATAGGCTCGCCCAGTGGCGACCAAATTTCGTTCCTCCCCGGGAGCGAAGACCGGACTCTCGGTGGGTATCGCCACGGGCGTATACGGTCTGTCTTTTGGTGCTCTATCTGTCACCTCCGGCCTTGACGTGTTCCAGACCTGCGTGCTGAGTCTTCTGCTCTTCTCCGGCGGATCACAATTTGCTTTTATTGGGGTGCTGGCCGGTGGTGGGAGCGGGGCTGCGGCGGTCGGAGCCGCAGCGCTTCTGGGTATTCGAAATGCCGTCTACGGCATGCAAATTAATTCCCTGTTGAAACCGCGGGGGGTTAGACGATTCGTTGCGGCCCAGGTGACTATCGATGAGTCGCTCGCGACCAGTACGGCGCAAACCGAACCGGTGGAGCACCAGCGCGGCTTCTGGGTTGCCGGCGTCGGGGTCTTTGTGTTCTGGAACCTCTTCACGCTGGTGGGGGCTCTGGCTGGCAACGCGCTCGGTGACCCCAAACAATTCGGTCTGGACGGTGCCGCAGTAGCGGCGTTTCTCGGTCTTCTTTGGCCGCGATTGCGGTCGAGGGATGCCGGCGCGGTGGCGGTGGCCTGTGCCCTCGCCACGGTGCTCACCGTGCCGATCCTGCCGCCGGGAATTCCCATTCTGGTCGCGGCAGTGGTGGCGGTATCCCTTGGCTGGGCCGGGAGCAAGAACTCTGCCGGCAGCCAGCAAAAGGCCGCGGGCGCACATTCTGCCGGGAGCGAAAATTCAACGGAAATCGGCGCCTAGTGACCCTCTGGTTCTGGATTCTTCTTGCCTGCGTTCTGGCCTACCTCACCAAACTGCTCGGCTATCTGGTGCCGCTGAAATGGCTTACCAATCCCCGGGTGGCACGTATTGCGACCACCCTCACCGTGGGTCTCCTCGCTTCTCTCACCGTGGCCAACACGGTCGCGAGTGGTCAGCAATTGGGCCTTGATTCCCGGCTCGGCGCATTGGGCGCCGCGGCAGTTGCCCTCTGGCTCAAAGCGCCCTTCATCGTGGTGGTGATTGTTGGAGCTCTGGCGGCTGCGTGCCTCCGTCTCCTCGGCCTGCCCTAACCGGCTAGTGAGCTCAGACTGCGGGCTGCTGCTGCGTGATGCAGTGAATGCCGCCTCCGCGGGCAAACAGCGGCCGGGCATCCACACTCACCACCTCGCGCCCCGGATAGGCGTCGCGCAAAATGGCCGTGGCATCCGCATCCTGAGC
>JACMPQ010000003.1 GCA_014377425.1 Microbacteriaceae bacterium
CTATAGCGGCGGGACGCCGTCGGCACGCTGCCTACTCCCTATTTCCACGAACTCACTCGATCGCGGGCGCGAGAAATCCCCGCCGCGCCTCTCGCAGCGCATGGGGTGATTCGGTTTTTTCGACTCATACAACCAATCGGTAACAATCCGTTTTAGCCAATTCGTTCAAAAATAAGCGTCGCCTGAATACGGTCGCCTCCTCCGAAGCCCTTACTCCCGGACGCCGCGGTTGTAATCGTGTGCAATCGATATCCGAGTGCGGCCTGTGCATTGATCGCACCCTCCAATTCGGTGAGATTGCCAGAACCCGTGCCTAAAAACTTCTCTTTCAGCACGATCTGAATTACGACGTACGTTCCGCTTGTAGACATTTGAGTGTCACCTTTCCTTGCCAAAGGCGGTGCGTTGTTCGCGGACGCGACCGCTACCCCAGAAGAACTCTGGAGCTGACTAAATTCGAGTCGACCTCATTATCGCAAGGAGGCTCACTTCGCGCGCCGCAGGCCAGAGGTGATCCTGCGGCGACCAGCGAGTCTGAGCAGGCACCCGATCGCAAATGAGGTTCCAAAGACCAGGAACAGCGCGATCGATCCAGGAACGACCAGAACGAAGAGGCCCACTCCGGCAGTTACATCGGAATTCGGCTCCGCAGACAATGTCATCGCAGCGATCTAGACGACCCCGAGTCATATTTCAGTCACGAGGAGCAACTCGTGTCGGCGGCGCTTTGCCTGATGCGTCTATGCGAGCAAGCAGGGATGATAACTAACCACCGATTGAGCCGCTTGGCCATGTCTCTAATCGATACTTCGCGAGGTAAGGACGCCTGTCCAGGAGGGAGATTTCCACCTCCAAACACCGCTCGTCCTTATCTGCCAGCAGGAAAGACTCATCCAATTTGAAGGACCAGGTCTGTGGGCCCCGCTGATCAAATGGGACTGCTGCAGGCAAGGGTCCACCGCGACGGTCTTCTTGCACTTTCTCATACAAGGCAATGATGCTCATGCACTGTTATCAGCGTTATCAAATGCTCGTGGTCACGTGACGCTCTAAAGTCGAGCTCCAAAACTTGGGGGTTGCCAGAGACCTGCGATCGACCAGTGAAACTGAAATTCTGCTTCAACTCATGCGCCCGGCGCTTGCCAAGGTCATCACGTAAAAACCTCAGTCGGCACAGTGTCGCATCTGAGAACGTGACCGTGAATAAGCCGGGGAGAGCGTGGAATCGATTGCCGGAAACCGGGCCGTCCTCAGCGGGCGGGACGGTGTGTTGCTTTAATCAGCATTGTTCGTAATTTCTGTAATAAATTGCATACGCTATGGCCGTAAACGCTTTTACGGTAACGAATATCATACGTTTGGGCTAGCCTTCAGGTGGAGGAACACGATGACAGCTAGGACTACAGACGAATGGGCGCTGGACTTCGGAGAACGAATCCGCGCTCTTCGCATGGAACTGAACCTAAGCCAAGCCGAGGTCGCTGCATTGGCGTCGATAGGACGTCCGGCGTTGCATAGCCTCGAGTCTGGCCGCGGCAGCAGCCTGTCGACGTTGATCAAGGTGCTGCGGGCACTGGATTCGGTTTACTGGTTGACCACCGTCCACGCCACTCGCAGTGAGCCAAGTCCAATGGAACTCCTTCGAGCCGAGCAAGCGCGCCCGAAAGTGCGGTCCCGCGTTCGTAAGATCGTAGGTATCTGATGGCTTTTGTTCACGCTCAGGTCGTCGAAGTTCGGGCGTTCGGCCGCACCGTTGGGGCGGTCGCACCGAGCAGCTCTGGTGCTTTCGAGTTTGAATACGATGCCTCGTGGGCTAGACGCGGCATCGAGTTGTCACCAATTTTGATGCCCACCTCGGGGTCGACCCGAACGTTCACGTTTCAGGGTCTACCGGGCAACACTTTCCATCGACTGCCGCCGATGATCGCTGACTCTCTTCCCGACCGGTTCGGCAACTCGATCGTTGACGCCTGGTTGGCAACTCGAGGTGTCACCTCTACGGAGGTAACTGCGCTGGACCGGTTGACGTACCTGGGAGACCGGGGGCTCGGCGCCCTTGAGTTCTGGCCTTCCAACCCGCCTACCGCAGCACCCGGCGGCGCGCTGGACTTAGGGGCGCTTGTGAGCATGGCGAGAGACGCTGTGCAGGGCAGGTTGGGTTCAGACAAACAGTCAGAGCAGTCGCTTCAACAGATCATCAGCGTCGGGACATCCGCTGGAGGTGCCAGAGCTAAAGCAGTCGTCAACTTCAATCCTGAGACTCGCGAGGTCCAAGCCGGAAACCGGCTTCCGTCGACAGGGTTCGACGCGTGGTTGCTGAAATTCGACGGCATGGGGGAAGACCGCCAGCTCGGAGACACCCAGAACTACGGTCGGATCGAGTACGCCTACTCCTTGATGGCGGCCGCCGCGGGGATCAACATCTCCGAAACGCAGCTTCTGCACGAGAACAGCCGTGCCCATTTCATGACCCGACGATTCGATCGGCCGGGCGGCTCCTCGAAATCGCACTCGCAGACCCTTACCGGGATGACCGGCATCGACTTCAACGCAATCGGCGTCAATGATTACGCGCAGCTTTTCAACACCATCGACCAGCTTGAGCTCGGTAGTGCAGCTCGAGGTGAAGCGTTCCGGCGAATGGTGTTCAACATAGCTTCTGCCAACTGCGACGACCACGCGAAGAACCATGGCTTTCTGATGGATGAAAACGGCACCTGGTCGTTGTCTCCGGCCTACGACGTCACCCACGCCTACAACCCGGGCGGAGAGTGGACAGCCCAACATCTGATGGGCGTGAACGGCAAATTCATAGAGACAACACGTGCAGAGCTGATGCAGTTTGCAGAGCAACGTTCCGTACCAAAAGCCAAGTCGATCCTTCAGGAGGTGAACAACGCTGTCGACAACTGGTCCGAGTTTGCCGAAACCGCTGGATTGAATGCCGATCACCGAGATCGCGTTGGCCGGGACCATTCGCGAGTGTGACCTGCCGGTAATCAAGCAGGTGTGCGAACTCGTGCTGTCGGACGTCCAGCACCGCGATTATGGATATTCCTATTTAGGGTACGGGCACGCGTGATAGCAACGGTGTTGCAACAGCGGGCACCGTAGACAGAAATAGCTCCGAACTCCTATCGAGCCGAGGGGGACTCCTGTCGTGAGAGCTGTCAGGAATTGGCCAACACGTTCTGACGCAACTCGCTTTCCTTCGGCATCCGCAATCTCCTTTTGCTTTAGCCATGCTTGCGTCGCGACAAAGGCTGCCACCATCGCAAACACTGCGGCCACAGCGGTCGCGACCGCGACGATCTAATAAGCGATACTTGGACCGGCGGTACTCGGACACATGCTAAAACTAGCCGCGACCTATGTCTCTGGGGATTGAATTCATTTCTGGGCGCCAGAGGTTGCTTGAAAGCGGAACTCCACCACGTCGCCATCCTGCATAACGTATTCCTTGCCCTCGATGCGCGCCTTGCCGCGGTTGCGAGCCTCCGCGATCGAGCCGGTCTCGATCAGGTCGTCGAAGCCGATGACCTCGGCCTTGATGAAGCCCTTTTCGAAGTCAGTGTGGATGACACCGGCGGCCTGCGGCGCTTTGGCACCCTTCGGGATTGTCCAGGCGCGGGTCTCTTTCGGCCCGGCGGTGAGGTAGGTCTGCAGCCCCAGGGTGTCGAATCCGATGCGGGCGAGCTGGTTCAGACCGCTTTCGGCCTGACCGGTGCTGGCCAGGAGCTCGGCGGCATCCGCGGCATCTAAATCGATCAATTCGGATTCGAGCTTGGCGTCGAGGAAGATCGCGTGCGCCGGGGCGACCAGCGCGGCGAGCTTGGCAAGCCCGGCCTCGTCGCCAAGCAACGCCTCGTCGACGTTGAACACATAGATGAAGGGTTTAGCGGTGAGGAGTCCGAGTTCGCGGATCGGCTCGAGGTCAATCGTCGAGGCCGAGAGCGGCTTGCCGTCGTTGAGCCATTTGATGGCAGCGACGGTCGTGTCGATCGTGGCCTGGGTGATCTTCTTGGCGCGCAGGTCACGCTCGGCCCGGGCCTGCAGCTTCTCGAGCGTTTGAAGGTCGGCGAGGATCAGCTCGGTGTTGATGGTCTCCATGTCGCTAGCCGCGTCGACCTTGCCGTCGACGTGGATGACATCCGGATCAGCGAATCCGCGAATGACCTGGGCGATGGCGTCGGCTTCGCGGATGTTGGCGAGGAACTTATTGCCCAGCCCTTCGCCGACGCTCGCGCCCTTCACAATTCCGGCGATGTCAACGAATGACACCGGTGCCGGCAGGATGCGCTCGGAGCTGAAGATGGCGGCAAGCTTCTCGAGTCGGTGATCGGGTAGCGTCACGATGCCGACGTTCGGTTCGATGGTGGCGAACGGATAGTTCGCGGCGAGCACTGAGTTTTTGGTCAGGGCGTTGAACAGGGTGGACTTGCCGACATTCGGGAGTCCAACGATTGCAATAGTGAGAGCCACGAGGGTCAATCGTACCGGGAGGGCAGCGCGCGCTCACACGAAGCGGCCGGTGCGAAGCTCGCGCACCGCGGTGCGGCGCACCGGCCATGTCGGTGCGCCGTGGGACGATCGCGTAATGGTCCTCGACTTCACCGCAATCGACTTTGAGACCGCCAACTCCTCCCCGGCCTCGGCGTGCTCGGTGGGACTCGTGAAGGTGCGCGGCGGTGTCGTCGTGGACACTGTGGGCTGGTTCATCCGTCCACCAGCAGGCTTCGATACTTTCGCGCCCTTCAACTCCACCATCCACGGCATTTATGAGTCGGATGTCGCAGACGCGCCGCTCTGGAGCGAACAGTTTTCCGAGCTGCTGTCTTTCATCGGCGATGACGTATTGGCCGCCCACAACGCGCGTTTCGACCTCGGCGTAATCTCGGCGGCGAGTGTGGCCAGCCTGTTGGCCGTTCCTACTCTGAGCTACCTCTGCAGCCTCGCGATCGCCCGAAAGACCTATTCGCTGGACTCCTACCGACTACCGGATGCCGCCCTCGCCGCCGGCTTCGAAGACTTCGAGCATCACAACGCGATCGACGATGCGGCTGCCTGTGCCGCGATCGTGATGCACGCGGCGAACCGGCATGGAGCAGCATCCGTTCAGGAGTTGGCCGAACTATGCGGCGTGGGTCTGAAATCGATCGGCATAAAATCAACCGGCACGATGACGATCGGCGCCGCCGCCGAACGGGCACGGCCCTCAGCCAGAGCCAGCCTGCGTTGAAATCCGCGCGCGAATAACGAGCACCGCAATCGCGGCTGTTGCCCCACCCAGCAGGACGATCGCGACACTGGCGTCGGGGGCATCCGGCTAGGGTCAAAACGTGATCGAATCCCAAATTGACTCGGAGAATATTTGGTTTCTCAACGGCGGAGCGTGGTTTGCCCTCGCCGTCGTAAATGCGGGTCTCGCCGAGCAAAAAGGTCGTGGCCGTCTGGTCTGGTTTCTTGTTTCCCTGATCGCTGGCCCCCTCGCCACGGTCGCCATCGTGATGCGAGCGAAGGTGCCGGCGACACCCGTGGCCAAACTGCATCCGCTCACCGTCGCCGTGGATCGTTACATCGTTCTGGCCTGCATCTTCCTCACCGCTGCACTCGGCTTTTTTGTCATTGCCCTCGGCAACGGGTACTGGGCCTTCTGGACATTGGCTGGTGTGGCTTTTGCTCTATTCACCTGGATGACCGTGCTGTTTTGGCGCGCCCCGTTTGACCCGGACTACCCGGGCCGCCGCGCGCCACCATCCCGCGATACAGAGGCATAACGGCACAGGGAACAATCACACTGAGGGCAGCAGCAAAAGGCGATAGCGGTGCAGGGTTAAAGCGGAAAGGTGGCCAACTCTAAGAAAACAGCATGACGATCAGTGCCCAAAAACTCTTTGCAGAGCTATGCTCATTTACTTAGTCTCGCACAACCCGTTACCCCGTCGCTTGGCAGCCTCAGATACTGGGCAGCGCTGAACAACCGCGGTTAGCGCGTGTACGGCAGCCGAGCATCGAGCGCTTGACCGGTCCAGGTGGCACGAATCCAGGCGTGGGCCGGGTCGTCGCTGATTTTCCAGGTGCGCTCCGGGTCGGGGCCGCCCATCACGTTGAGGTAATACAGGTCATAGCCGGGCGCGGCGACGCAGGGGCCGTGCCAGCCGTAGGGCACCAGGGCGATGTCTCCGGTGCGCACCTCATCGAGGGTGTCAATGTCTCCCGCGCTCGATGCATAGTTGCGGAGGTAACCGAAAGGGTCGGCGCTGGCGGGTGCCTTCTGCCCACGTGCCACGGCGGTCTCGAAGTAATAGATCTCTTCGAGCTGGCTTTCGGTGCCGGGCAGGTATTCGTCGTGCTTGTGCGGCGGGTAGCTCGACCAGTTCTCGGCCGGGGTGATCACCTCGCAGACGATCAGGCGCGCGGCGTCGAGGCTCTGCGGTGTACCGAAGTCGTGCACCTGGCGGCTGGAGCGCCCGGCGCCGCGCAACTCCACCGGCACGGAACGCGCCGGCAGGTAGGCGACCGGGTGTACCTCCGCGGTGGGCGCGGTCGCGATGGCGACCCGGCCCGATCCGGTGATGGTAAGGCTGGTTCCGGTGGGCAGGTACAACGTGTCGGTAGCGCCGTGGAATACGGATGCCCGCCCGGCAAGATCCTGGATAAGAGTCTCGCCCTCCCCCGCCAGTCGGTAGCGCACGGTGAACGACCCGGAAAGTGGAACGATCAGGCGTTCCGTGGCCTCGGCCGGTAACCGCACCTCACGACCGGGGGCCATCGCCGCCACGCGAATGCCGGTGTACTGCCATCCGGCGATCGTTTCGTCGACAACGGACTCCCACCCGTCGCGGCTCAAAGAACCCTGCGCGTAAAACCACTTGTCCGACACGAGCTACCCCCATTGGTTCGTCTCTGGCGTGAAGTTCGCCGCACCGGCGTCAGGAAAGACGAGCGGTGCGGCGCACGTGTTGCACGTACGGTATTGCTGCCCTGATTAGCCGTTCTGCGGAAAGCCGAGGTTGATTCCGCCGTGGCTCGGGTCAAGCCAGCGGCTCGTGATGGCCTTCCCTCGGGTGTAGAAGTGAAAGCCCTCCGCACCGTGCGCCTTGGTGTCACCGAACAGCGAGTTCTTCCATCCCCCGAAGGAGAAGTAGGCCACCGGAACGGGTATCGGCACGTTGATGCCGATCATGCCGACCTCGACCTCGTTCTGGAATTTGCGGGCGGCTCCCCCATCGTTGGTGAAGATGGCGGTTCCGTTGCCGAAGGCGCCATTGTTGATGAGCTCAATACCCTGGTCGTAGCTCGCAACGCGCACGATGGAGAGCACCGGGCCGAAGATTTCCTCGGTGTAGACCTTGGAGCTGGTTGGCACGTTGTCGATCAGGGTCGGGCCGAGCCAGAAGCCGTTGGGGTCACCGTTGACCTCGATGCCGCGGCCGTCAACGACGACGGTTGCGCCATCCTGCTCCGCGATCTCGATGTAGCTGGCAACCTTGTCGCGGTGAACCTCGGTGACGAGCGGGCCCATGTCGCAGGACCGGCGGCCGTCGCCCACAGTAAGGGTCAACATGCGGCTGACGATCTTCTCGATCAACACGTCGGCCACGGGCTCGACCGCGACAACTACACTGATGGCCATGCACCGCTCGCCAGCGCTGCCGAACCCGGCGTTGATTGCCGAATCAGCGACGAGGTCGAGGTCGGCATCCGGCAGCACCAGCATGTGGTTCTTCGCTCCACCGAGGGCCTGCACGCGCTTGCCGTGCTTGGTTCCAGTCTCGTAGACATACTGCGCGATCGGGGTGGAGCCGACGAAGGAGATTGCCTTCACGTCGGGGTGGGTGAGTAGACCGTCGACCGACTCCTTGTCGCCATTGAGCACGGTGAACACTCCGTCGGGCAGGCCCGCCTCCTTGAGAAGCTTGGCGATCCAGATCGACGCGCTCGGGTCTTTTTCGCTCGGCTTGAGGATGACGGTGTTACCGGCCGCAAGCGCGATCGGGTAGAACCACATCGGCACCATGGCGGGAAAGTTGAACGGGCTGATGATCGCGACCACGCCAAGCGCTTGGCGGGTGGAGTACACGTCGACGCCGGTAGAGACGTTCTCGGAATACTCGCCCTTGAGCATTTGCGGGAGGCCACAGGCCAGTTCGACGACTTCCTGGCCGCGGGAGATTTCACCGAGAGCATCGGAAAGCACCTTGCCGTGCTCGGCCGTGATGATCTCGGCCATTTCACCCTTGCGTGCGTTGAGCAGCTCACGGAATGTGAACATGACTGATTGGCGCTTCGCGAGCGAGAGATCGCGCCAGGCCGGGAAGGCGGCCTGGGCCGAGGCGATGGCCGCTTCGATCTCCTCGGCATTGGCAAGAGCAACATTCTTGGTTACAACACCCAAAGCGGGGTCGAACACGGGCGAGGTGCGCCCGGAATTACCGGCGCGCTCTGCGCCATCAATCCAATGGGCAACAACGGGAAGCTCGGACATGTAAAACCGCTTTTCTTCACTTGGTTCGCTACGGAGGGATTTGGTTCAGTACGGAGAAATTTAGGAACCGGGCACCAGTGTGGCGGCAAACGAAGGCACTCTGCTACCCAACGGTTCATTTCGCCGTCGACACCACCGGATTCTCGGCTAGCTTTGCGGAAAACCGAGCTTGATTCCCCCGGTTGCGAGGCCACGGAACGGTGCGGTGCCCTCGGAGTCGGACCCATAAAAGGTGCCGGCTATCCACTGCACATGCCGGCTATCCACTGCACATGCCGGCTATCCAATACTCAACGATGGTCATCGGGCAATGCTAAATCTCATTTTGCGCCGCACCAGGAGCTCTGCCGAGCAATGTCGTACCCCGCTGTCACACTCGGTAAATGGAATTCCTGCTGCCCCTCCTCCTCGGTTTACTGCTCGGCACCGCGCTCGGCGTGCTGATCGGGATCCTCCTCACGCGGGCACGAATCGCCGCCACCGCTCGGGACAACCCGCTCGCCGGGGCACCGGAAGATCCCGCGATCGTTCAGTTGCGGCATGCGGCCGAGCTTTCTCAGTTGCGGGCCGAGGAGGCCGGTATTCGCTCCGAGCTCACCGCCCACCTCGCCGGCATTCAGGCGACCGCCGCCGCCCTCACCAACCAGGTCACCGCCCAGCAGACCCAGCACCGCGAGTTGTTGGAGCGCCACGATGCCGAGCAACGGGTCGCCGCCGAACGCGAACGTACCGAGGGCAAAGTGCTGCAGGCCCTTACCCCGGTACAGGAATCGCTGCGCAGCATGCAGCTGAAGGTGACCGAGCTCGAAGCCCAGCGCAGCCTGCAGCACGGCGAGCTGAGCCAACAACTACGAAATTCGGTTGAGTCAGAGGAGCGCCTGCGCACGACGGCAGAGTCGCTGGCGTCGGCGCTGCGCAATAACGCCACCCGTGGTGTCTGGGGAGAAACCCAATTGCGGCGCGTGGTGGAAGCGGCGGGGCTAATCGAGCGGGTCGACTTTGACGTGCAATCCAGCATTTCCTCGGATGCCGGTGTCGGGCGCCCCGACATGATCGTCTACCTCCCCGGGGGTAAGAGCATCGCCGTCGACGCCAAGGTGCCGTTCAACGCCTACATCGAGGCCAGCGCCATTCCGGCCGCCTCCTCCACCGCGGAACTTGCCCGCCGGGATCAGCTGATGAAACAGCATGTCAAGGCCCTGCGGGACCACATCACCACCCTCGGCACCAAGGCTTACTGGCAGGGGCTCGACGCCAGCCCGGAGCTCGTGATCGCATTCATCCCGACAGAGTCGCTCGTGTCGTCAGCAATAGAGGCAGACCCGTCGCTGATGGAATTTGCGTTCAGCCGGGGAGTGGCCTTGGCGTCTCCGATCACCCTGTGGTCGACGCTCAAAACCGTGGCGGTCAGTTGGCAGCATCACGTCGTGACTCAGGAAGCTAAGCAGCTCTTTGACCTCAGCCGCGAGTTGTACGGTCGCCTGGCCGTACTCGCCTCCCACGTGGAGAAACTGGGGCGTTCTATCGAGGGTACGGTCAAGCACTACAACGCGTTTGTGGGCTCACTGGAGCGCCAGGTGCTGCCCTCGGCCCGCAAACTCAACATGCTTGACGAGACCAAGGTACTGCCGGTACTCGGCGAGATTGACGACATCCCGCGCGAACTCACCGCGTGGGAGCTCACTACCGCTCTCGACGCCGAGCGCGCCTAGTAGCGAGCAGTGGGCGGCGCCGCTAGTCCGCGTCGAGCCCCGCGAGGTTCAGTTCGCCGAGCCATTTCTCGGCCAGGTGGTCGGCAATGACGCGGCGGATGGTGCCAGAGCGCCCACGCAAAACAATGCTTTCTGTGCGGATGATCGGACCGATGCGGCGAACACCCTCAACCAGGCCGCCATCGGTCACGCCGGTGGCCACAAAGTAGGTGTTGTCGCTACTGACGAGCTCGTCGGCCTCATACACGTAGTCAAAACGCAGTCCGGCATCGAGGCCCTTCTGCCGTTCCTCATCGGTCGACGGCACAAGCCGCCCCTGAATGAGCCCGCCCAGGGCCTTGATGGCGCAGGCGGCAGCAACACCCTCCGGGCTTCCACCGATACCGACACACATATCAATTCGGGTTTCGTGCATGGCGGCGTTAATTCCGCCGGCCACATCGCCGTCGAGCATCAACCGCGTTCCCGCGCCGGCGGCCCGGATGTCGTCAATGAGCTGGGCATGCCGCGGGCGATCCAGTACCGCCACCACCATCTCCTCGATGCGCTTGTTCTTCGCCTTCGCAAGCAACCGCAGATTCTCGCCGATCGGAAGACGGATGTCGACAACGCCGATGGCTTCGACGCCGGCGACAATCTTGTCCATGTAAAAGACGGTCGAGGCATCCAGCATGCTGCCGCGGTCAGAGACGGCGATCATCGAGATGGCGTTCTGCCGTCCGGCGGCGGTGAGTGAGGTGCCGTCGATGGGATCAACCGCAATATCGCAGGCCGGGCCCCGCCCGTTGCCCACGTGCTCGCCGTTGTAGAGCATCGGCGCCTTGTCTTTTTCGCCCTCGCCGATCACCACAACGCCGTCGAAGTTCACCGTGCCCAAAAATTTGCGCATCGCGTCAACGGCGGCTGCATCGGCGGCGTTCTTGTCCCCGCGACCGATGAAGGGCACCGCCCGAATTGCTGCTGCCTCGGTGGCTCGCACGAGCTCCATTGCGAGGTTGCGGTCCGGGTGCAAAAAGAGTGTCGCGCTTTCGGTGCTCACGGTTGAGTCCTCATTCTGATCAACCGCAGGTGGGGGCAGGGTCGCGAACCAGTCGCAATGTCGGTTTGCCGTGCGGGAGCGGCGGTAACCGCGCTCAGCCTACCGATAGCTCTCTCTTTGCGCCCCCTCCAAACAGTCCTCGAGCCGAATATCCGACCGCTGGCTATGCTTTACCCGCAACGTTCCCGCCCGTAAGAGGAGATTTCATGCCCATCGCCACCCCCGATCAGTATGCCGAAATGCTCAAAACAGCTAAGGCCTCCGGCTTCGCGTTTCCCGCAATCAACGTGTCGTCATCGTCGACGATCAATGCCGTCTTACAGGGCCTCACCGAGGCTGGATCCGACGGAATCATTCAGGTCACCACGGGAGGCGCGGACTACTTTGCCGGACATTCGGTGAAGAATCGGGCATCCGGTGCCCTCGCCTTTGCAGCCTTCGCCACCGAGGTCGCCAAAAATTACCCGATCACCGTGGCCCTGCACACCGATCACTGCCCGAAGGATGCCCTTGACGGCTTTGTGCTCCCGCTCATTGAGGCCTCGGAAACTGCGGTTCGCGCCGGGCACAACCCCATTTTTCAGTCGCACATGTGGGACGGATCGGCCGTGCCCCTGGCGGAGAACCTCGAAATCGCCAAGACCCTTTTGCCCCGGATGAACGCGATCAACGCCATCCTCGAAGTTGAAATCGGGGTCGTCGGCGGCGAGGAGGACGGCGTCAGCCACGACATTAACGACAACCTGTACACAACGCTCGACGATGTCATCGCTCTCGTAGAGGCCCTCGGCTTCGGCGAGCAGGGCCGCTACATTGCCGCTCTCACCTTCGGCAACGTGCACGGCGTATATAAGCCCGGCAACGTGAAGCTGCGCCCGGAGCTCCTCGGCGAAATTCAGGCCGGCATCCAGTCGCGCTACTCCACCGCCGCTCTGCCGCTCGACTTAGTTTTTCACGGTGGATCCGGTTCAAGCGACGAAGAGATTGCCACCGCAGTGGCGAACGGCGTCATCAAAATGAACATCGACACCGACACGCAGTATGCATTCAGCCGCTCGATCGCCGACACCGTGCTGAAGAACTACGACGGCTTTCTGAAGGTTGACGGCGAGGTCGGCAACAAGAAGAAGTACGACCCTCGCGCCTGGGGCAAAACCGCCGAAACGGCCATGGCAGCGCGCATCGTGGAGGCGACCCGCCAGCTGGGCTCCGCCGGACACGCCATCTCGCGCTAGTGAAAAGCTCTCGGGTCCGCCGTCACTGTACGGCGGGCCCGAGACGGCTTGCGGGCTAAACTCCGGAAACCGCCCCGACAAAGCCCGGGCTGTTCGCTAAAATCGTCGTGAGCAGGATCGCTGAGGCCATTGCGGCCACCGCTCCGCCGATCAGGGGCACAAAGAAACTCAATTTGCGCTGTCGAAGTCGCCGTACCGACAGCAGCAGGGTTCCCAGGTAGAGCGTGATGTTGATTACGTTGATGCCCAGACCCACGGCGGCCTCCCGGCCCGTGGGGCTGAATGTGCCGGCACCGAAAACCGGATACAGCGTTGCCATCCGGTTGAGGAAGCCGGTGATGTCGCTGTACTGCGACACCTGACTTGCCACGTTTAGTGCTCCGTAGGCCAGCAAGGCGATCGTGAGAACGAGATCCCAGCGCTTTTGCGGGCGGCTCTGAATCGCTGCGGCGGAATCCTTTGACGCCCACCACGAGCCCTCGCTTGACTTTACTAGGGCGCGGTCGGACGTCGCACGGTCGGACGTCGCACGGTCGGACGTCGCACGGTCGGACGTCGCACGGTCGGACGTCGACGTCGCGCCGTTCGGCGTGACCGCTCCCGCGGTGTGCGGCGAAACTGGCACTGACCCCGGTGCCGATCTCGATCCATGCGCTGATTCCGTGCCTACCGCACCGCTCGCTACCGTCCCGTGCGCGGTCGCCGCAGTATCCGTGCGAGCGGCTAACAGCGGCGACACCGGCGGCATCGAATCGGCCACGGCCTCGGCCTGCGTTTGAGGCGTGGCATATTCGCCGTAGCGGGGTTTGGGTCGTTCTTCGGTCATCAGAGTTGCCAATCCAGTTTGCGGGTGCGGCCACCCAGACCGCGGGAGTCGGGAAGACCGGCGGCATCCGTTCGCAGCTCTTTGGGCAGCGAGAACATCAGGTCTTCTTCGGCAGTCACCACTTGGCTAATATCGCCGTAGCCCGCGTCGGCGAGGTCATCAAGAACCTCTCGCACCAAAATTTCGGGAACGGATGCCCCCGAGGTCACGCCAATCGTGTTGACCCCGTCAAGCCACTCCTGGCGAATTTCGCTCGCGTAATCCACCCGATACGCCGCCCGAGCTCCGTGTTCAAGTGCCACGTCGACAAGTCGCACGGTGTTGGAGCTGTTGGCCGAACCGACCACGATTACGAGCTCGGCGGATTCCGCCACTTTTTTGATGGCCACCTGACGGTTTTGGGTCGCGTAGCAAATGTCGTCACTCGGCGGATTGTGAAGGTTGGGGAAGCGCTCCCGCAGCAGCCGCACGGTTTCCATCGTTTCGTCGACGCTCAGCGTGGTTTGACTGAGCCACACGAGGTTGTCGGGGTCGGCCACCACGAGGCCCGCGACATCTTCCGGTCCGTTTATGAGGGTGGTCTTCTCCGGCGCTTGACCCATCGTTCCCTCAACCTCCTCGTGCCCGGCGTGGCCAATCAGTAAGATATCGAAGCCGTCGCGGGCAAATCGCACCGCCTCCCGGTGCACCTTGGTTACCAGGGGGCAGGTGGCGTCAATGGCCTCGAGGCTGCGTTCGGTGGCTTCAGCAACCACCATCGGGCTCACTCCGTGCGCCGAAAAAACGATGTGCGCCCCGATTGGCACCTCAGCGACTTCGTCGACGAAAACTGCGCCCTGCCGCTCAAGCGTCGCCACCACGTAAATGTTGTGAACAATTTGTTTGCGCACGTAGACCGGCGCTCCGAAACGTTCCAGTGCCTTCTCGACCGCAATCACCGCACGGTCAACCCCTGCACAGTAACCGCGCGGGGCCGCGAGGATCACCCGCTTCGCTCCGATGACGGGGGTGTCGGTTAACCTGTTTCGAACGGCGGGAAGCCGAGGAAGCCCGACGTCAACCGCCGCGGAGGGGGCGCCAATGAGGGCACCATTAGTGATATTGCTCACGGGTGAATTGTACTCGGGGGCCACTGCGCACGAAGTGAAAGGCACCGCATGACGATCGTTGACAGTCCCTCCACCATCGAATCTCCGTGGACGGTCGCGATCTTCGCCCAGCGCATCAAGGGCTATGTTGACCGATTGGGCACCACCTGGGTAGAGGGCGAAATCACCCAGTGGAGCGACCGCGGCTCCACCATCTACGGAAAAATCAAAGATTTAGACTCCGAAGTCACCATGAGCTTCACCGTCTGGGCGTCGGTGAAAAATCGGATGACGGCACGCTTTGCCGCCGGCGACCGGGTGCTGGTGCACTCCAAACTGGATTTCTGGGCCAAGGGCGGCACCCTCTCGATGATCGTGCAGGACATGCGCCATGTCGGCATCGGGGAGATGCTGGAGCGGCTGGAACGGCTCCGGATGACCCTGCGCACCGAGGGTCTGTTCGACCTTGATCGCAAACGCGCCCTCCCGTTCTTACCAAATTGCATTGGGCTGATCACCGGCAAAGATTCGGATGCCGAAAAAGATGTTCTTCGCAACGCCCAATTGCGCTGGCCGTCGGTGACTTTCCGGGTACGCCACACCACGGTGCAGGGTGATCGCGCCGCCGGGGAGGTAACTGCGGCACTTATTGCCCTCGACAGGGATCCCGAAGTCGACGTGATCATCGTCGCTCGCGGGGGCGGCGACTTTCAGAACCTCCTCACCTTCAGCGACGAGACCCTCGTGCGTACGGCCGCAGCCTGCACAACACCGATTGTCAGCGCGATCGGTCATGAGGCCGACCGGCCCCTCCTCGACGACGTGGCCGACCTGAGGGCGTCAACCCCCACCGACGCGGCCAAGCGGGTGGTGCCGGATGTCGCCGAGGAGTTCAACAAGGTGCAGCAGGTGCGTTCGCGGCTGCGGCTGCGAATGACGAACGCGGTCTCTCGGGAGATCGACCGCGTCGAGCAAATCCGCAGCCGGCCCGTGCTTTATCAATCGAGTTGGATCACCGATTCTCGAGCCGACGAACTCGCCCGCCTCATCCATCGCAGCACCGAATTGCTGTCTCGTCGGCTGGTTCGTGCTGGGGAGCAGGTTGGCGAGCTGCGGGGTCAGTTACGCGCCCTCTCGCCGCAGCGCACCCTGGATCGCGGGTATGCGATTGCCCACCGCGAGGATGGTGCAATCGTGCGCACTTCCGCGGATGTGGCGGCGGGCGCGGTGCTTCTCCTCACCCTCGCCGACGGAAAACTTTCCACCACCGTGAACCCTCGCCCGATCACCGACACCGCCTCGGTAGACTCCGATCGTGGTTGAAAACATGATTTCCCCGGTCGCTGAGCTGAGTTACGAGCAAGCACGTGACGAGCTCATCAGCGTCGTCACCGAGTTGGAGCAGGGCTCCGCAACGCTCGAGCAGTCGCTGGCCCTATGGGAGCGCGGCGAGGCTCTCGCCAAACGGTGCGAGGAATGGCTCATCGGCGCGAAGGCCCGGCTCGACGCGGCGCGCGCGGCCGCCGAGTAACCCGTGGACAAAGCTCCGCGCATCGTCGCAGAACTCGGGCGCCCCGAAACTCCCGCCGAGACGGCGGCACGACGTGCCGAAAATACGCGAAAACATCGCGCCAATCAAACCGTTCGTAACCTCGTACTCGCCCTCGCTTCGTCGCTCGGAATCGTCGCCCTGTTGGTGCTCGTGGTGGTTCGACCCGAGCAAGCTCCGCTGGCTCGGGTGAACTGGGCGACCGTGGCCGCGCAATATCAGTCTCAGATTGCCGAACCGCTGGCGACTCCGATCTTGCCCCCGGGGTGGACCGCCAATAGCGCTACCCTACAAACGATCGCGCCCGGCGAGGCAAATTGGCGGATCGGGTTCATTACCCCCACCCAGCAATACGTCGAATTGGTGCAGGGCATCGGCTCTTCCAATGGCTGGTTTGTGGATCAACTGGGTCGGGCGAAACCCACGTCTGCCACCACAATCGACGGCGTTGCCTGGCAGGTGTATGACCGCCGTGAGGCCCAAGATCCCGGTAATTATGCGTACTCTCTGGGCACTAGCGTGGAGATGTCTCGGTATTTGCTGCACGGTACCGCGCCCAATGCGGAGGTCGCAACCCTCGCTGCCGCAGTTGCGGCAGGGATTGCCGCCGCCCCCGCGAAAACTTCTCCCGTTACGCCCTCTGCAGCGCCGAGCCCGTCCGCCACGATCAAAAGCGAGTAACGCATGCGCTCAGAGTTGACCACCCCGTCCAGTGCCTGGGCATCGATGGTGCAGGGAAATGAGCGATTTATGGCGGGAAAACCACGCCACGATCGCCAAGACGCCGAACGTCGAACTGAGACCGCCCTCGGGCAGGAACCCCTCGCCGCCCTCTTTGGATGCAGTGATTCTCGACTCGCCGCTGAAATCATTTTCGACCTCGGTTTGGGCGACCTGTTTGTTGTGCGCAACGCCGGCCAGATCATCTCCGAAAGCGTTCTCGGTTCACTCGAATACGCAGTGGCGGTGCTGAAAGTTCCGCTCATTGTGGTGCTCGGTCACGACAAATGCGGCGCAGTTCTTGCCGCAATCGATTCGCAATCTGCGGATGCCGCGGCGCTCCCGCCGCACATTGCCCGGTTGATCGCCAAAATTGTGCCCGCGGTACGCCGCGTAGGCGGCTCAGCAACCGGCACCATCGAGCGAGACTCGGTAGACAGTCTGGAGGTGGGCCGCGAACACCTCTCCGACACGATCAGCGAACTGCTGGCGGCATCCGAACTCATCAGCGATGCCATTGCCGCTGGCAGCTTGGCGATCGTCGGGGCCTCCTACCGCCTGCTCGAGGGCCGCGCAACAGCAGACATCGTGCTGGGTTCGATAGAGCACGGCTGAGCCAGCCGCACTCAGCATCCGAATCCTCGATCACACCCCTGACTACTACCCACCACACCCCCGATTACTCCCCACCACACCCCGATTACTAGAGGACAGCACACCGCCGTGACTAACGTTCAAGAGTTCCGCATCGAGCACGACACCATGGGCGAGGTACGGGTGCCAATCGCCGCGCTTTACGGCGCCCAAACCCAACGTGCCGTCGAAAACTTCCCGATCTCCGGCGCGGGGCTGGAATCCGCACAGATCGTGGCGCTGGCGCGGATCAAGCGAGCCGCGGCGCTGGTAAATAAAGAGCTTGGTATTCTCGACGCCGGGATCGCGGATGCCATCGCCGACTCCGCTAACACGCTGATCGCCGGTGAACACCACGCGGAATTTCCGGTCGACACCTACCAGACCGGTAGCGGCACCTCCTCGAACATGAACATGAACGAGGTTTTGGCCAACCTCGCAACCCAACGACTCGGGACGGCGGTTCACCCCAACGACCAAGTCAACGCGTCACAATCATCAAACGACGTCTTCCCCACCTCGGTGCACGTGGCCGTGACCGGGGCTCTGCTGCGCGACCTGATTCCGGCGCTGGAACACCTCGCTGCGGCGCTCGACACCAAAGCCGCACTGTGGGTCACCGCAGTCAAGGCAGGACGCACCCACCTCATGGATGCCACCCCGGTGACCCTCGGTCAGGAGTTCGCCGGTTACGCACGCCAGATCCGCCTCGGTATTCAGCGCGTGCAGTCCACCATCGTGCGAGTCGCCGAAGTGCCCCTGGGCGGCACCGCTGTCGGTACCGGCATCAACACCCCGGCCGGTTTCTCACAAAAAGTGATTGCCGAGCTGGCCGCCGATAGCGGTCTGCCGATCACCGAAGCGGTCGACCATTTCGAGGCGCAGGGGGCGCGGGATGCCCTCGTCGAGGCATCCGGGGCGCTTCGGGTCATCGCGGTCAGCCTCACCAAGATTTGCAATGACCTGCGCTGGATGGGGTCCGGCCCGAACACCGGGCTCGGTGAGTTGCAGATCCCTGACCTGCAGCCCGGATCCTCCATCATGCCGGGCAAGGTGAATCCGGTGATTCCGGAGGCCGTGCTGATGGTCGCGGCACGCGTGATCGGCAACGACGCGACGATCGCCTGGGCCGGGGCATCCGGCTCCTTTGAGCTAAACGTAGCTATCCCCGTGATGGGAACGGCCCTCTTGGAGTCGATCCGGCTGCTCAGTAACTCCATGCGCGCCCTCGCGGATAAAACCATTGTTGGGCTGGAGGCGAACCTCGACCGTGCGCGGGCGTTGGCGGAGTCCTCCCCGGCTATCGTTACTCCGCTCAACCGCGTGATCGGCTATGAGGCGGCCGCGAAGGTTGCCAAGAATGCCGTCACCAAGGGTCTCACAGTGCGCGAATCGGTGATCGAACTCGGATTTGTGGAGCGCGGCGAAGTGACACTTGAGCTACTCGACACCGCCTTGGATGTGCTGTCTATGACCCGGCCGCCGCGCGCGAACTAGCAATCCGACCAGAGATTGGGGGCGTTGCCGACGATCAGCGCGCCGGCAACGCAACTGCGGGGATGGCTTTTTCGTCGAGCGACTTCACCGCGCGGCCATTCAATCCCCCCGGCAGATCAACGGGAATCAGAAATGCCCGCGTGCGCGCGAGCGGCGGGTGCAATTCGCAGTCGCCGGGTTGGGCGGCAGGAGCCCCGTCGCCGGTGTTGGGCCGACCAAAAAACACTCCGATGCTGACAACGTCGGCGAGGGTGCGCACGATAACCTGCCGAGGAATACAGCGGCTGTCTCCGCGCACCTGCACGACGAGCGATGCCGTCGCCAATGCGGTGGAATCGGGGCGAGGCGCCACCCCCAAGAATCCGGGGAGAGCCACGACGCCGGCGCTGCGAAGAGCGGGAGCGGCGAATAGGTAGCTCGGAAATCGACGCGCACTGTCCACTATCTGAAAGCCGGTGATAGCTCGCTGCACCAACCCCGGCGTCGGAATCTGTGCCGCCGTGAAGACGCGGTCCACCAGCACCGGGCGCGGCTGTCCCCAGACCACCTCGAGACTGTTTCGGGCCGGGGTAGCGGGTGGTTCCCGAAAGCGAATCGACCCGACAACGGGAGCCAGCGCCGCGACGAGCATTGTAAGAATGCCAGCGAGGGAGACGAGACGCACAAAAAAATAGGCAGTCTGACCGGGTTCGCTCCCGCGCGGATTGTCGCGGGTCCAGCTGATCAGGCAATGCCATTGGTGTCGCGGTGCCAGTGCACCCCACAAAAAAAGTGCACCCAGCGACACCAGCACTAGGGCGACACCCACTTCATCCCCCTCGTGCGAGCAATTTCGGCTCGTCGTGACCGCTCCCGATGAACTCACCATGACTTCGAAATATTGAGTTTACGTGTCGCAACTCGGGGGGGGGGGGTTGCCGCTGATGCCGCCAGCACCACCCGCACCGCCCCTGCGCCGCCATTTCCAATTTTCGCGAAGTCTCTGGGAGCCCCGGCAACCTTCTTGCGGGGTGTGCGCGCGGGCTCCCACGAAGCTCAACTCAGCTCGTTCGCCTCCAAAAGCTCCGTCACCAATGCCGCGATAGCAGAGCGCTCTGACCGCATCAGGGTGATGTGCCCAAACAGGCGGTGCCCTTTCAGCGTCTCAATTACGGAGGCCACACCGTCGTGGCGCCCCACCCGGAGGTTGTCGCGCTGCGCCACATCATGGGTGAGGATCACCCGCGAATTTTGTCCGATGCGGCTCAGCACGGTGAGCAGCACATTGCGTTCCAGTGATTGTGCTTCGTCGACGATTACGAAGGCATCGTGCAGCGAGCGCCCACGAATGTGGGTGAGCGGCAGTACTTCCAGGAGTCCCCGCTCAACAACCTCCTCCAGAACATTTTGGGAGATTACCGAGCCGAGGGTGTCGAACACCGCCTGCGCCCACGGACCCATTTTTTCGGAGGCATCCCCTGGAAGAAAACCCAATTCTTGACCGCCGACCGCGTACAGCGGCCGAAACACCATAATTTTGCGGTGCTGCTGCTTCTCCAACACCGCTTCCAGTCCCGCGCAGAGGGCGAGGGCGGATTTGCCGGTACCGGCACGACCGCCAAGCGACACGATGCCAATCTCCGGATCGAGCAGCATGTCGATGGCGAGGCGTTGCTCCGCCGAGCGCCCGTGCAAACCGAAGAGGTCGCGGTCACCACGAACCAGCCGCAGTTCACCGCGAGCGGTGACCCGACCGAGCGCCGAACCACGATCTGAGTGGATGATGAGTCCGGTATTGATCGGCAACTCGCCCACCAGTCGGGTGCTGAGTTTCTCGTCCTCGTAGAGCTTCGCCATTTGCTCTGAGGTGAGGGTGATGTCATCCGTTCCCAGCCAGCCGGAATTGACCACCTGCTCGGCCCGATACTCTTCGGCCGCAAGCCCCACAGAGGCCGCCTTCACCCGCAACGGAAGATCTTTCGACACCACGGTGACGGCCAGCCCGTCTTTGGCGAGATTCAGCGCTACTGCCAGAATGCGGGAGTCGTTGTCTCCTAATTGCAGCCCCGACGGCAGCACCGACGGGTTGGAATGATTCAGCTCGACCCTCAGGGATCCCCCCAGCTCACCGACGGCGATCGGCAGGTCGAGCCGTTCGTGCTTGATGCGCAGTTCGTCGAGGTTGCGCAAGGCCTGCCGGGCAAAGAACCCCAACTCCGGATCGTGTCGCTTGGACTCCAATTCGGAGATGATCACCACCGGTAAAACAACCGCGTGCTCGGCGAAACGAAAAATCGCTTGGGGGTCGGAGAGCAAAACCGAGGTGTCAATCACGTAGGTGCGCTGGGCGGTCGACTGCCGGGAGGAAGCGGATTTTTCTGGGACACCGGATGACACATTGACTGCTGTGGCTATCGCCGTGGTGGAATTGAATCGATCTAGCCGGTCCGGCTGACCCAACTGGTCCGGCTGGCCTAGCTTGTTTGACTGGTTGAACGGTGGCACTGGCACTCCATTCCCGGGCGTTAGACGCTCGGATCCTGTCGCACAGACGGCCAGCTTGCTGTTGCTAAACGAACGTACGTGGCCGTCTCGATCGGACGCCATGTCCGATTCTTCGACGCTACGTCGACAAGGCAGCGCGGCCCAATCAGACACGCCCGCGAATGGTTACGCTCCGGTGAACTCGAAGTTTCCGAGGGATATCTCCCCGGTGCAGCGCTAAAGGGTGCTGGCTCGGAAGGTGACGACTTAGAGAGTAATCGTGGTTCCAAAGCTCACGAAGGACGCGCGAAGCATCGCCATCGTCTCGGCGTTGGTGGAGATGTGCGGGCTGAGGCGAACGGCGCCGTCACGCACCGTGGCGGTTACCCCGTGGTTGTAGAGGGAGGCGGTGAGCACGGTGAGCTGGTCGACCGGAGGTCGCAAGATCACAATGCCGGCTCGCTCGTTATCGGCTCGCGACGAGATGACCGGAATCCCGAATTGATCTGCCAGATCAAGAACCTCGCTTACCTTCTCGGCGAGCCGCCCGTTGATCGTCTCGACACCCACCTCGAAAATGTCTTCCAGAGCGGTGGCAAACATGGCCTCGGCGATCGGGCTCGGAGCGGTGATGCTGAATGCTCCGGCACCGCGTCGCGGCGGCAAGACCACGTCGAGCGGAAAATCGTCCTCGGAGGCGTGGGAGCCGGAGAACACCGGAACCAATTGGTCGACCGCCCGATCACTCAGCGCCATAAATCCGGTGCCCCAGCCCGCCCGGACCCATTTCTGGCCGCCGGATACCACCACATCGGCGAGCTCATAGGGGGCGTCAACAATTCCGAAACCTTGGACCGCATCCACAATAAGAAGGCGATCGCCGATCACCTGACGGATTCCCTCGAGATCAACCAAATAGCCGGTGCGAAAATCCACCAGGCTCACTGCGACGGCACCGCAGTCGTCGGTGAGCTGTTGCCGAATTCCACCCGGCGTGATCTTGCCGCCGTCACCGTCGAGCCAAACGGGATGTAGTACTGCGAGTGACTCCTGGGCACGCACCGCTGCAAAGGTGATAGCGGGGTACTCGGCCGCAGACATTGCCACTGAGCCCCGGTAGCCAAACATGGCGTGCATAAGGCCGGAACTGGTGTTGGGTTGAAAAACGACCTGGTCGGGGCGAAATCCGATGAGTGCCGATACGGCTTCGCGTACGCGCTCGTCTTGACGGTCGAGGGCGTCGAGGCTGCCGAACCGGGCCCGACGCAGCAGCTCGTTGAGCCCGCGCTCCTCCTCGATTACGGCGAGACCGAGCGGCCCGACCCGCGCAAAATCGAGGTAGCCGGGTTCCTCATCGAAATCGGCGGTGAATTCGTCAACGGTGTTCATAAAATTTAGGCTAGGGGGCAGTATCCCCGGCGGCCTAATCCCGCCAAAACGGAACTTGACCCATCCTCGAACTACTCAGCCTCCGAACTGCCCAACCTCCGAACTACTCAGCCTCCGAACCGGCGATGCCGCCGGGCGTAATCTCGAATGGCTCGCAAAAAGTCGACTTCGCGCAGATCGGGCCCGAGCGCTTCCACGAAATAGAACTCGCTGTGGGCGCTCTGCCAGAGCATGAAATCGCTGAGCCGCTGCTCCCCCGAGGTGCGGATCACCAGATCGGGGTCCGGCTGCCCACCTGTGTAAAGGTGATCGCCGATCAGTTCCGGGGTGAGAATTTCGGCGAGTGCATCGAGCGCACCGCCCTGGCTTTCATGCGTGCGCACAATGCTGCGCATGGCATCCGCGATTTCTCGCCGCCCGCCATAGCCGACGGCGAGGTTGACGTGCAGCCCGGTGTTGTCGCGGGTGCGTTCTTGGGCCGATGCGAGGGCAGTTGCGAGAGCCGGCGGAAGACCGTCTGCGGAGCCGACGTGCTGGACCCGCCAGTTGCGAAAGTGCGACAGATCGTCGGCGAGGGTGGCAATGATATCGAACAGCTCGGTTAGCTCGTCGGAATTGCGCCCGGTGAGGTTGTCGGTGGACAGCAGATACAGGGTGGCCACGTCAATCTTGAGGTCGTCGCACCAGACTAAAAACTCCCCGATCTTCACGGCCCCGGCGCGATGGCCGTGGGCGGCCGTTTCGAGCGAGCGTTGCTTAGCCCACCGCCTGTTTCCATCCAGAATCATGGCCACATGGCACGGCAACGGACCATCCCGCAGCGACCGGCGAATTCGATTTTGGTACAGGCCGTACAGCAGCCCGTGCCCCAACTTCATTTGCCTGATCCGCACGCTCTAAAACTAGCCCACCCTCCCGACCGCGATGCTCGCTCGAGGCGGGCAATACACCCCTCCGCACTTCACGCCCAAGACGATCCGCATACCCCCAAGCAACAACGATCCCCGCGAGTCGGGGCACCTAAACTGGCCTGATGTCACGATCCGATGCGGGTGCTGGCGTCGACCCGGCTGCCGAACCTTCCCCCCTTCCGCCGCTGCCCGAACTTCCACTTTTGGATGATGCGATCGACATTGCCGACCGAAAACCGAGCTGGCGCGGCTGGATTCATGCCGGAACGTTTCCGTTGGCCATCGTGCTCGGGGTGGTGCTGTTGGTGGCGGCCGACGGAGCCGCCGCAACGATCAGCTCCGTGGTGTTTGTGGTCTCCTCGCTGCTGTTGTTCGGCGTCTCGGCGCTGTATCACCGCATCAACTGGGGTCCGAGCGGTAAGCGCCTGCTCAAACGGATGGACCACGCGAACATCTTTTTGCTGATCGCCGGGTCGTATACGCCGATCACGGTGCTCGCCCTGCCGCCCGGCAAATCAGGCCTGCTGCTCACCTTGGTATGGATAGGTGCCGGTCTCGGGATCCTGTTTCGAATCTTCTGGATTGGCGCCCCGCGCTGGCTTTATGTTCCGCTCTACCTTCTGCTCGGTTACGCGTCGTTGGCGTTCACTGTCGATTTCTATGCGGCCAACGCGAGCATGATGACGCTCATTTTGGTTGGGGGACTCTGCTACACGATCGGTGCGGTGATTTACGCGCTGAAAAGACCGAATCCGTTTCCGGGTGTCTTCGGGTTCCACGAAATTTTTCACAGCCTCACCCTCGCGGCGTTTTTGTGCCACTGGCTTGCGATTTATCTCGTAGCCACCCATCCGCCGGTTTTTTAGGCGGGTGGTTCTAGCCCGGCGGAGCGATCGGTTTCTGGCCCCTTAGCTGCCCGATCACCGGCTGCCCGATCCATCGCAGCCTGCTCATTCACCTCGGCGTCGAGCAGTTCACCGATCTCCCCGCGATAGCGCACCCGACGCACCCGACGGGTCATGTCGAGCAAGAGCAGCACAATCGCGGCCGCCACCAGGAAGATGGCGATGAATCCGGCGACCCCGGGGGTGACTGTGTTGGTGTCAAACCCATTAGAGCCGCTGTCGCTGGCTGCAGATCTAAGTGCTTCGGATACACGGGCTGCGGATGCACGAACAGCGGATTCCAGAACAGCGGATTTCAGAACAGCGGCGATCATGCGGGGTTCGTTTCGGTGACCGGCTCATTCGCGCTATCGGCACCGACAACGACACCGGTCTCGTCATCGGTGACCCCGGCGAAGAGGTCAGTCTCCGGCAGAGTGACCGGAACCAGCGACCAGGCCAGCTCGTAATCCTCGAAGGGCCACACCTCCCGCTGTAGATCGTTGGGCCAGAAAAAGAAACGGCTGTTGGGGGCCACCTGGCTGGCGTGCGCTCTGAGCGCGTCATCCCTCGTGTCGAAAAAGTCGGCCGCTGCGACCTGGCTGGTGGCAGGCGAAACTGCCGGGCGATCCCTCATCCACTCCTGCATCTCCGTCATCTGAGTCGTGCGCTCAGACTCCGGCTCGGTCTCGAGCAACCGGTTGTAAACAGCGTTCATGCGGTCGGGATTGAAGATGCGGTCGTAGTAGAGCTTGGAGACAGACCACGGGGCGCCGGCATCGGGATACCGCGTGGGATCTGCCGCCGCAGCGATCGCATACACCGTGATTTCGTGGGTGCGAATGTGGTCAGGATGGGGGTAGCCGCCGCTTTGGTCGTAGGTGTGCACCACCTGCGGTTGCAGTTGCCGGATGATTTTCACCAGCGGTTCGGCGGAGAACTCCAACGGCACCACGGCGAACGAGTTGGCCGGCACGGTTTCACCCTCGCCGGGGAGCCCGGAATCGAGGTAGCCCAACCATCGGTGGTCACAGCCGATCGCAGCCGCCGCGGCCGCCATTTCGCGAAACCGCAGCCCCGCCATGTCGCGGTTGGCCATAGCGTGAGGCTCGAGGCTCTCGTTTTGGATGTCGCCGCGCTCTCCCCCGGTGCAGCTCACCACGGTGACGCTCACGCCGCGGTTCACGTAGTAGGCGTAGGTTGCCGCACCTTTACTGGACTCGTCGTCGGGATGGGCATGAACGGCAAGCAAGCGCAGAGACACAGAACTCCAATAAGAAAGCGAATATCCTTAGGAGTTCAGACTAAACCTCCGTGGCTGATGTCGCCTTCTCGTGGCGTGGCACGAGGCGAGGTGGTGCGGGATTAGGTAGGGCCGCGTTAGCCAAGAGGGGCAAATCATGCTTACGGATGACGCCCTCGACGAGCGCTACGGTCGCACCCGCAGTCGCCGACGCTGGAACCGTCGAATCGCCCTGATCGCTGCGGGTGCCGGAGTCTTTGTCGTGGCGTCGTGGGTGGTCTGGGGCGGGCTGGATGGCGCCTCGACCGCGGTGGACAGCCAAAACACGGCGTACAAGATTTTGAGTGACCGCCAAGTGTCGATGACCTGGCAGGTGACGCTCACCCCCGGCACCCACGGCAAGTGCGCCCTGCAGGCTCAGAACACCGTACACGCCACGGTGGGCTGGAAAATCGTGGACGTTCCGGCATCCGATCAGCGAACACAGTCGTTCACCGGCACCATCAACACCACCGATCGCGCCGTGACCGGGTTGATCTACCGCTGTTGGCTCACGTAAGCTACTGCGATCATCTGGGGCCGGCCATTATGTGCCGGTCCTGAACTGTTTTGTGCTGCGGCCCCCGCCGTCGCCCGCCCCCTGAACTCGACCCCCGCAAGGAGTTGCCCCATGTCGACTGAATCGATCGAAACCTGGCTGACCCAGGAAGCCTTTGACCGCCGCAGCGCGGAACTCGATCAGCTCGCAGGCATAGGGCGCACGGATATTGCCAAGAAAATTGAGGCGGCCCGCGAAGAAGGTGACCTCAAAGAAAACGGCGGCTATCACGCGGCGAAGGAGGAGCAGGGCAAGATGGAGGCCCGCATTCGGGTGCTCACCGAGCTGCTCCGGCACGCCAAGGTGGGGGCGGGCAGCGACACCCACGGAGTCGTCGAGTCTGGCACCGTGATCACGGCGCTAATCCAGGGCGATGAAACCGTATTTCTGCTCGGCAGCCGCGAAATTGTGGGCGCCGACAGCGACCTCGACGTGTACTCCGAGGGCAGCCCGCTGGGGGCGGCCATTCTCGGCCACCGGGTAGGTGACACCGTGGTGTACCGCGCGCCGAACGGCAAAGACATTTCGGTCAAAGTGACCAATGTCGAGCCCTACGTCGGTTAGTTCGATGCCTAGTAGTCGACCCGCGGGTCGTAGCCAGCTTCGCGCAGCCGCTCCAACACGCCGCGCACGTGGTCCGGCCCGCGGGTTTCAATGCTGAGCTCCAACTCCACCTGGCTGATCATGGCGTTACGACCGTGGCGGGTGTGCAGCACCTCCACCACGTTGGCGTTGGCCTCGGCGATGAGCTCGGCGACGCGGGCGAGCTGCCCCGGGCGGTCCGGCAGCATGAGCTTGATTTTGAGGTACCGCTCGGAAGCGGCAAGGCCCCTGGCGATCACCCGCTCCATTACCAGCGGATCAATGTTGCCCCCGCTGAGAATGACCACGGTGGTGCCGAGGTCTTTCAGCTGGCCGGTGAGCAGCGCGGCAACCGCAACCGCCCCGGCCGGTTCCACCACGAGCTTGGCCCGCTCGAGAAGCACCAAAAGGGCCCGAGCGGTGTCGTCGTCGGTCACCGTCACGACCTGATCGACGGTGTCCTTGATAATTTCAAAGTTGAGGATGCCGGGGCGCGCGACCGCGATGCCGTCGGCGATTGTCGGCAGAACCGTGATTTCGGTGACCTCGCCGCGTTCCAGCGAAATCGGGTAGGCCGCAGCGTTGACCACCTGCACCCCGATGATGCGCACGACTCGCCCGTCGCGGGCGAAACGCTGCTTGAGGGCGCTTGCAACACCGGAAATGAGGCCGCCACCACCGATTGGCACGATCACGGTCTCCAGGTCGGGAACCTGATCGAGAATTTCGAGCCCGAGCGTGCCCTGACCGGCAACCACGTCGCGGTGGTCAAACGGCGGGATGAGCACCGCACCGTGGGTTTCGGCGAACTCCGCGGCGGCACGAAGCGGCTCGGAGACCGTGTGGCCGCGCAAAATGACCTCGGCACCGTAGTGACGGGTGGCCTGAAGTTTCGGCAGGGCAACACCGACGGGCATGAAAATAGTGGCCTTGATGCCCAACTCGCGGGCGGCGAACGCCACACCCTGGGCATGGTTGCCGGCAGAAGCCGCGACCACCCCGCGTTCGCGCTCCTCGGGGGTGAGCTTCGACAGCCGGTTGTAGGCTCCGCGAATCTTGTAGGAGCCGGTGCGTTGCAGGTTCTCGCACTTCATAAACACCGGTGAGCCGAGCAACTCCGAGAGATATCGTGAGCTTTCCATTGGCGTGACATCCGCGACTCTGGCCACGACCGCGCGGGCCGACTCGATTTCTGCCAGGGTCGGTCCGGCGAGGGTGATCTCAGTCATTCGGCGGTATCTTTTCGCTTTGATTTTGGTTTTGATGTTGAGGCTATCGCCTCTGTCGGTGATGAAAGAGTCTCGGTGCGCCAACTGCCGTGGGCGACGTGGTTGGCCATGACGTTTACGGTTGCCACTACCGGAACGGCAAATAGTGCGCCCGGGATGCCGGCCAAGAAACCACCGGCGCCCACCCCGAGCACAACGGCGAGCGGGTGTACCTTTACGGCACTACCCATCACTAATGGTTGCAGCACGTGGCCCTCCACTTGCTGCACGATCAGCACGCCGGCAAGCATGACGAGGGCGGCCACTGGGCCGTTGAAAATGAGGGCGATGAAAACGGCAACTACTCCGGTGAGCACGGCGCCAACAACCGGGATAAACGACCCGAGGAAAACCGCGACGGCGATTGGCACCACGAGCGGAAGCTGAAGAAAGAAGGCGAATGCACCGATACCCACGGCATCGACAGCGGCCACGAAGATCTGCACCCGCACGAAATTGGTGAGGGTGACCCATCCGGCTAGTCCCGCACCATCCATGGCGGGACGAGCCGCGCGCGGAAACAGCCGCACGACCCAGCGCCAAATTCCACGTCCATCGATCAGCAGAAACAGGGTAGAGAACAGCGTCAGCAGGAGGCCCGCGAGCACGTGACCGGCAGACGCCCCCACCGAGAGGGCCCCGGAGACCAATACCCCGCTGTCAGCTTGCGCACCCTTTGCCAACTGCCCGAGATACCCGGTGATTTGCTCGTTGCTGAGGTTGAGCGGGTCGCCGTGCAAGAAGTTCGTGAACTGCTCAAAGGATGCCACAGCACGCGTTTGCAGTTCGGGAAAGCCGCTGCGAATTTGGCTGACCACGAGCACGACCAGCCCGCCGACCACCACGATCAGACCGATTTCGGCGAGCGCAACCGCCAGTGCCTTAGGCCAGCGGTGACGCTGCAGAAAATTCACAAAGGGCACCAAAAGCGCCGCGAGCAGCATCGAGATCATGAACGGGATGACGATCAGCCGCAGTTGCACCACAAGAAAAATAGCCAGGCCGCCAACACCGGCGATCGCCAGCGCGCGCCACGCCCACGCTCCGGCAATCTGCATGCCCGGGGGCACAGGGTTGGAAGCAGTCGCAGGAAAAACCACCGCCGATGAACCCCGCGCACGCCCAGGCACGGGTGCACCCGCTTCTGGGGGTCGGCGGGAGAAAATCACCTTTTCAGTCTACGGGCGCGGAATTACCGCAACCGCTCGGCCTCGCAGGCTCAATTGCACTCGCTCGCCAAGGGCCAGACTCACCCCGGCCTCGTGTTGCACCGACAGCTCGAGGCCGTCTTCCAGGCTCACGCGGGTGCGACGCAGCGAGCCAAGAAAGCTCGTGCCGATGACCATCGCCGGGGTACCGAAGGCAGAAAGCACGATGTCTTCCGGGCGCACCAGCGCGAACACCGCGCCATCGGGTTGCGGGGTGCCGAGCAATTGCAGCTCGGTTCCCAAAACCGTGACGCCGCCCGCGCGGAGTTGGCCCGGCATCCGGTTGGTAAGGCCAACAAATTCGGCGACGAACGGCGTTTCGGGGCTCGTGTAGAGCTCCTCGGGAGTACCGATCTGCTCGATGCGGCCCTCCCGCATGACAGCGACCCGATCGGCCACCGCGAGGGCCTCCTCCTGATCGTGGGTAACAAACAGGGTGGTGATGCCTAATTCTGTTTGGATGCGACGGATCTCCTCGCGCAACTGCACGCGCACCTTGGCATCCAGGGCGCTCAGCGGCTCGTCGAGCAGCAGAACGCGGGGTCGGGTAACCAGCGCTCGGGCGAGGGCCACGCGCTGCTGCTGGCCACCGGATAACTGGTGGGCGTAGCGGCCGGCGAGGTGGCCGAGACCCACAAGTTCTAGGCTCTCAGCAGCGCGGCGGCGGCGTTCCGCGGCGGGAACGCGCCGCATCCGAAGCCCGAATTCCACGTTGTCTTGCGCGCTCAAATGCGGAAACAGTGAGTACGACTGAAACACCATGCCGATGTCGCGGCGGTTGACCGGAACATCCACCACGTCCTTTTCGTCGATGCGGATGCTGCCGGCGTCGACCTGTTCGAGGCCCGCCAGTGCGCGCAGCGCGGTGGTCTTGCCGCAGCCCGAGGGGCCAAGCAGCGCCACGAACTCGCCCGGTCGCATCGACAGGCTGATGCCGTCCAGAGCGCGCTGTCCCCCATAGTTTTTGACCACCGAGCTGAGCTCAACGGTGGCACCGCGCACCGTCGTTGCGGGGGTGTCAACGGTAGTGGTCATGAGGCGCTCCTTGGCGTGCCCGGGCGAGATGAGGAGACCCGGCCGATGATGAGTAGAAGTAGAAAGACAACGCCCAGTGCTAGCAGCGCAAAAATAACCGCTGCGTAGGCGTCGCTTTGCGAAAGCTGCAGCAGCGCGGTTTGCAGGTTGACGCGGTTGAGCAGCGACGCGATCGTGAACTCTCCGAGCACCACCGCGACGGAGATGAACGAAGCGGCTAAAATTCCCCGTCGAAGGTTCGGCAGCAGCACGTGCCAGAGCACGTTGCCCCAGCCGGCGCCGAGCGAGCGGGCCGCCTCACTGAGGGTGGCAACGTCGATGGCGCCGAGATTGGACTGGATGGCGCGATAGGCGTAGGGCAACACGGTGATTCCGTAGGCGAAGGCGAGGGTCCAGATGTCGCCACCGAAGACCGTAACCACTACGCCGTAAATCGGGGCGAGGCCGACAACGAGAACGATCGCGGGCACGGTGATCGGGATGATGCAGACGAATTCGAGCACCCGGCGCAACCGCGCAAAGCGAATCTCTACCAGAATCATCGTCGGCAACAGGATGACCAGCACGATGGCGACCGTGACCACGGCAAGGGTAAGCGAGTTACCGATTGCGGTGACGAGGTTGCTGTACAGATCCGCCTTGGCCGGGTTTGTAAGGTCGGTCCAGTGACTCACTGTGTGTTTTCCGGCGAGCCCGATTCGAAAGGTGAACTCCACCATTGCGGCGATCGGGATCAGAAAGACCAGCCCGACAACGGAGAGGATGACAACGCGCGCGAGGCGACCGGGTTCGGCGCCGATCCGCACGGCAGTGCCGCTCATCGCTGCCACCGTGCCGTGCGCGACTGCAGCAGGGAGTACCCGGTCATTACCACGATCATCACCACGACCATTCCGAGTGCCAGAGCGCCGGCCATGTTTTCCCGGCCGAGCACGGTCTCGCTGATCAGCGCGCTGCGAATCTGCAGGGGTACGATTTGCGATCCCTGACTAATCAGCGCGGCGGCGGTAGCGTACGAGGAGAAGGCGTTCGCGAACAACAGCAGCAGACTCCCGAAAAACGACGGCGCTAAAACCGGGGCGGCGATGCGCGTCCAGTAGCTGAACTTGGTTCCGCCGAGGGTGGCGTTGGCTTCGGCCCACTGCGATTTGAGGCCCTCGAGCGCCGGCATGAAGGTGATGATCATGAGCGGCACCTGGAAGTACAGGTAGGGAAGCACGAGCCCCGGTACCTGGTAGAGCCACACACCGTTGGCATAGATGTTGATTCCGAACTGGGTTTTCAGAAGCGTTGTTACGACGCCCTGAATACCGATGGTGGCGATGAAGGCGAAGGCGAGCATCACCCCGCCGAACTGCGCCAGCACGCTTGAAGCCGAGTCAATGACGGTTCGAAGTGCCCCCGAAGATTTGGTACCCAGGAGCGCGTAACAGACCAAGGCGCCGATCACGGCACCGAGGACAGCGGTCAGTGCCGACACCCAAAACGAGCTAAAGAAGGTCATCAGGATCGTGGGGGTAAACAGCGCTGCAAGGTTGCCCAGGGTGAATGCGCCTTTTCCGGTGAAGAATCCGGTGGCCAGGGCGATCAGGGTGGGAAGCAGCAGAAACAGCAGTACGTAGGCGGCGAAGGGCGTAAGCCCGAGCATGGCGACCATGCCGCGGCCCCGACGGCGTACCGAGCTCGAAGGTTCCCTCGCCGGGGTGGGCGCTTCGAGGTTGGCGACGAGCGTCGGGGCGTTGGCAACGGTCATAATTCGGTCTTAGCCGATCGCTGCGGCCCAGGAAGCGGCGAGAAGAGCCGCTCCCTTTGCTGCCTGAGCGTCGGTCGGAGTGACCTGCTTGTCGAGCTTTCCGAGGGTTTCCAGGGCCATCTTGTCGATTTTGCCCGAGGAGGTGAGCGCGGCGATGGTCACCGGGTAGGCGCCGCCCACGAGGAAGGCATTCTGGCCCTCAGCCGAGAAGATATATTCCTGCCAGAGGCGCGCGGCGGCCGGATGCGGCGCATCCTTGTTAATGGCCTGGTTGTAGTAGCTCGTGTACGCCGTGCCGGGAAGGGTCGTGACCTTCCAGCCGGGAACAACAGCGGACTGCGCCAGGTTGTTGTAGCTCCAGTCGAAGACGAGCTTGGTCTCGCCCGAGGCGATGGTCTGCGGAGACGCGTCGACGGGGATGAAGTTGCCGGCCTTGTTGAGCTTGGTGATGAAGTCGATGCCCGGCTTGAAGTCATCCAGGCTCCCCCCGTTTTGTACCGAGAGCAGCCCGATGGCAGCGAACGCCGCACCCGCCTGCGTCGGGTCGCCGTTCAGGGCAACCGCACCCTTGTAGACGGGTTTGAGCAGGTCGGCGATCGCTGTGGGCTTGGGGAGCTTGGTCGAGTCGTAGCCGATCGACATGCTCCCGGTGTAGTCGTTGACGTGCATGCCGGAGGCCTCTTTGTTGGCAGCCGGAATGTCTTTCCAGTTGGCGACCTTGTAGGGCGCGAAGTATTCGGTGCTGCTCAGGGTTACGGCGGCGCCGAGATCGAAGACGTCGGGGGCGGTGGCCTGACCCTTGAGGTTTTTGGCCGCGGTGATCTCTTCGGCGCTCGAGACGTCGGGAGAAGCGGAGTTGACCGTGATGCCGTACTTTTTGGCGAATGCCGTCTTGATGGCGCCGTAGTTGGCCCAGTCGTTGGGAAGCGCGATGACGTTGAGCGCGCCCTCCTTCTTTGCCGCCGTGACGAGATCGGCGAGTCCGCCAAACGCCTCGGCGCTGGTGGCGGTGGCGGCGTTGACGGGAGCCATGGAGGCGGCCGGCGGGGTGGCTGCGGAGCAGCCGACGAGGGAGACGGATACGGCTGCTGCTGTGACGAGTCCGGTGAGGTGACGCTTGGTGAACACGGGTTTTCCTTTCAGGGATCCGGCCGGCCGCCGCACATTCAATGCGGTGGGGAACCGGCTTGACCAGCTTCGAATCTAGGTACCGAGATGACGCGATGGGTATGCTCACGGTAACCGCGGTGTAAACAAATCACTAACAATTCCCGCGATCACCACTAAAACCCAAGCTCAGGGGGGTTCGCGATGGTGGAACGTATTTCTGTGCGACAGGCGCGGAGGATCGCCCTCGCCGCTCAAGGCTTTGGCACGCGAATGACGGCGGCTGCCGGCATCCGGTCGACAGAGCACACCATTGCGCAACGGCCAGAGCGCGCAATTAACCGCACCATCGGCCGTCTCGGACTTGTGCAACTGGACTCGGTGAACGTTTTCGAACGCAGCCATTACCTCCCGCTATTTGCCCGCATCGGCGCCTACGATCGGGCCGAATTCGACCGGCTCGCCTTCTCCGGACCCGGTGATTACGTGGAGTACTGGGCCCACCAGGCCGCGATCATTCCGGTGCCATCGTGGCCGCTTTTTCGCTGGCGCATGGCAGAGCTTCGGGAGCGCTATGGCAGCACCGCGGACGGGTGGGTGGCGAGCAATCAGCCGATGCTCGACTGGCTGCGCGCCGAACTGCTGCACACCGGCCCGATACCGGCCCGCAAGATCGAGCACGATGCCAACCGGCGTAGCGGATCGTGGTGGGGCTGGTCGGAGGTGAAGACCGGGCTCGAGTATCTTTTTCTGTTCGGCGAGGTTTCCACCGCCGGGCGCACGAGATTCGAGCGGCACTACGGCCTCGCCGAACAGGTGTTACCGCGGCACATTCTCGATACGGAGGTGCCGCGCGAGGACGCCATTCGGGAGCTAATGCGCGCGGCGGCGCGAGCGCACGGTGTCGGCACGCGTGACGACTTCGCCGACTATTTTCGGCTCAAACGCGCCCCTGCCGAGGCGGCACTGCACGACCTCGTCGATGCCGGGGAGCTCGTGCAGGTTTCGGTTCAGGGGTGGGAGTCTCCCGCCTACCTCCATCGTGACGCGCGCACGCCGCGCACAATTTCGGCCACGGCCTTGCTCTCGCCCTTTGACCCGGTGCTCTGGTACCGGCCGCGGGCTGAGCGACTCTTCGACTTTCACTACCGGATAGAGATTTATACCCCGGCCGCCAAGCGCGTGTTCGGCTACTATTCGTTGCCGATCCTCATCGACGATCGTGTGGTGGGACGAATCGATCTTAAAAGCGACCGCCAGAACCGGGTGCTGCGGGTCCAGTCGGCGTGGAGCGAACCGGATACCCCACCCGATACCGCAGCACGAACGGCCGAGCTCCTGCGCTCGGCGGCCCACTGGCAGGGGCTTGAATCGTTAGCCGTCACCGATCGGGGCACACTCGCGCGGGCGATCGCGGGCGAGCTGGGGGTTGTGACAGCGCTAAAGAGCTAGAAGCCGAGCCCGCTCTTACGCAGCCGCTCAACCCGCTCGGCCAGCGGTGGATGGGTACTGAACAGGCGATCCATGATGCCTGGCTTGGTTGGGTCCGCAATCCACATGTGCGCCATGGTGGAGTTTTGTCGCTGCATCGGGCGGCCGTAGGCCCCGAGCTTCTCCAATGCGCTCGCGAGGGCATCCGGATGCCGCGTGGTGAGCGCCCCGGTGGCGTCGGCCAAATACTCCCGCTGGCGCGACACCGCCGACTGCACCACGGCCGCAACCAGCGGTGCGACCAGAATCGCGACCAACCCGAACACGAGCAGGAACGGGTTGCCACCTCCCCCGCCGCCATTGTTGTTGTCGCGGTTGTTGTTGCCGCCACCGAAGAATGCGAAGCGCAAAAACATGTCCGCGATAAAACCGACGGCCACCACGAGACCGAACACGATCATCGACACTCGGATGTCGTAATTTTGCACGTGACCAAGTTCGTGCGCCATGACACCCTCGAGTTCTGCGTCATCCATGATGTCGAGGAGCCCGGTGGTGGCGGCGACGACGGCATGCTGCGGGTCGCGGCCGGTGGCAAACGCGTTGGGTGCCGGGTCGTTCACGATGTACACCTTCGGCATCGGCATGCCGGTGGTGATCGACAGATTTTCGACGATGCGGTACAGCCGCGGATTGTCGGACTTCTGAATTTCGATCGCTCCGCTCATCAGCACCGCCTGGCCGCTGGCGGCGAAGTACTGGATGAGGGCGTAGCCAGCGGCGATCACAAGGGTCACAATCACGATCGTGGTGTTTCCGTAGACGACGCTGGCGAGATAGCCGAGCCCACCAATGATCAACAAAAAAAGCGCAATGATCAGAATGGTGTTGCGCTTGTTCGCTGCTATCGCCCGGTACATGTCACTCTTTGCTGGTCGTCGTGCTGATCAAGATCGTGGTCAACATGCAGATTTTAGAACTGCACCCGCGGCGGCTCGGCGATGGCGGCACGGTCGGCGACCTCAAAAAAGTCTCGGGCCGCGAATCCGAGGCGCTTGGCAAACAGCGTGTTCGGAAACTGCTTCACCTTTGTGTTGAGTTCCCGCACCCCGCCGTTGTAGAAGCGGCGCGACGCCTGCACCTTGTCTTCTGTGTCAACCAACTCTGCCTGCAGCTGCAAAAAGTTTTGGCTGGCCTGTAATTGCGGGTAGGCCTCCGCGACGGCGAAGATGCTCTTGAGCGCGGTCTGCATGTGATTTTCAGCCACTGAGGTGTCAGCCGGGCCCTGCGCACTGAGGGTTTCGGCGCGCGCCTTGGTGACAGCTTCAAATACGCCGCGCTCGTGCGCGGCGTAGCCCTTCACCGACTCGATGAGGTTCGGGAGGAGGTCGGCGCGGCGCTTGAGCTGCACCGTGATGTCGCTCCAGGCCTCATCTACCCGCACGTTCAGGGTGACCAAACCGTTGTAGGTCGACCAAAGGTAGATCCCGACGATGATGGCCAATACAACGATGACCCCGACAACGATGAGCAGTTCCATGACTCCCAGCATAGCGAGGGGCGCTGACTGCGCTCTGCCGATCGGCGACGCGGAGCCCCGTTGACCGGCGTCGCCGCACTCCAGCTGAGCCACCGACTCGGGCGGGTTGGTTACTCTGGACGGATGACTTTTGCCGCAGCCCAGCCCAGCGAATCACCCCGCGGCACCGCTCCGGTCATTCGTATCTCCCCGATTCTCGCCGCGGCCATCGACCTGTTGCTGATCGCGGTCTTCGTATTGATCGGCCGGGGAAGCCACGCCGAGGCGGGCACGGCATCCGGGTTTCTTGCGACGCTGTGGCCATTCGCGGCGGGCGCGCTGCTGGGGTGGTTACTGGGTCGGGTGTGGCGGCATCCGGTTCAGATTCGCTTCACCGGTCTGCTGATTGTCGGATGCACCGTGGTGTTGGGCATGCTGCTGCGCGGGTTGAGCGGACAACTGGTGGCCCCGGCCTTTATCGCGGTCACCACCGTGGTGCTGAGCATATTTTTGCTCGGCTGGCGGGCGATTGCCCGGTCCATTCTGCGCCGTCGTGTTTCGCGACCGCGCTCGAGCCGAGCCTAGGTGCCGCCGCCTCCGGTGCCGCTCGGCATTTTGCTGGCGGCGGGCGGTGGAACCCGCATGGGTCGGCCGAAGGCTCTCGTGCACGACGAACTCGGCCGTTCGTGGTTGGCGCACACGGCCGGAACCCTGGTGGGGGCCGGCTGTGCACGGGTTCTGGTGGTGCTGGGAGCCGAGCTTTCGGCGGCCCGTGCACTGCTCCCGAGCGACCCACGGTTTGCGGTGGTCGAAGTCGATGACTGGCGAAGTGGTCTGTCGGCCTCGCTCGCGGCCGGCCTACGAGCGGCTCAAAAAACGGATGCCACCGCCGTGGTCATCACCCTCGTCGACCTCCCCGGGCTGCCGGTGGCCGTGATCACTCGGATGCTGGCCGAAATTGCAGCGGATCCCGCCACTACCCTCTGCCAGGCCAGCTACCGCGGCGACCCCGGACATCCCGTGGTGATCGGACGGCAACACTGGACACCGCTGATCGACATCCTCGCCGGAGACACCGGGGGCCGCAGCTATTTGCTCGGACACGGGGTGGTCGCGGTGGAGTGCGGCGACCTTTGGCACGGGCGGGATGTCGACAGCTACCCCGCGTCGGCACCCTCCCCGGCCTGAACGGCACCCTCTTCAGCCTGAGCCGCATCCTCTGAAGCCTTGGCCACACCCTGCACAGCCTGAGCAGCACCCTCCAATGCCTCAGCAGCACCCTCCAACGCCTGAGCAGCCGCCCGCCAAGCCAGGAGCGCACAGTCTGCGCGAAGTGGCAGACGGCCAATTCCGGCGAACGCCACCGCCGAGCCAAGGCCGGTGGCCGCGGAAAGCGCGTCAAGTCGGTCGAGGTCATTGGCGTTATTGGCGCTGGGGTCGAGGGCGCTTGCGACGTCCTCCAGAAAAACACCGTCAGCACGCACGAGTGCTTCGAACCGCGTCTTGAGCACAAAAAAATCACCGGTGTCGATTTCGCAAAACATCTCGGCGAGCGCCGACGCTGACGCCATCGACACCGTGCAGCCGTGCCCACTCCAACGAACGCGGTCGATCCGAACCTCACCGAGCTGAACCTCGCCCGCCGTTCGCGAGCCGACCCGCCGCGATACCGTCAGCTCCACAGTTACCTCATCACCGCAGGCCGGACTGGTGAGCCGAAGCGGTGCCAGCACAACGGAATCAGCGTCGACGCTCGCAGCATCCAGCCACACCACCTCGAACCCGAGCCGAGCGCGCTCGAGGTCGACGATTAACTGCTCCTGAAGGTTCATTCGTTGAAAGTCTTAGCGCTCGCCGAGCAGTTGCTGCAGCCAGCGGTAGCTGCGCTTGGGGGTGCGGTCCTGCGTGCGGGAGTTGACGTGCAGGAGACCGTAGGGCGTCTCGTAACCACGAGCCCACTCCCATCCATCGAGCAGCGAACGCACGTACAGCCCGCTCACGGCAACCCGAGCAGCACCGGTCGAACCTGAGACACCGGTCGCACCGGGAGCAGCGATCGCAGCGGAGGTAGCAGCGAAGGCGACGGCAAGGTGCTCGGCGAGGTAGGCCGTGCGTGCCTCGTCATTGATGGCGCCTTCGACGTCGACCACGTCGGCACAGCTCGCACCGACTGAGGTTATGACCACCGGCGGCAGCGCCTCGCCGTACCGCGCACCGAGTTCGGCCAGCGCAGCTGCTAGAAACACGGGGGCATCAGGCGTGCCATCACCGGTGGTGGCAAACTCCGGCCAGGGCGCCGCAACAAAGGGAAAACCGGGGGCGGAAAATCTGGCGGCGGGCGACCCGGAGGCGCGCGATCCGGTAACAGACAATCCGGTAGCGGCAAGACCGCCAGCAGCGCTTGATGAACGGATGCGGGTGGGGCCCGAATAACTCAGCCCGTAAAAGTCGAGCGGCTGCGAGATGGTGCGCAACTCACTGGGCTCAATCTCGCGAAACAGCGAGAAGACGTCGGGGGTCTCCTCCGGAGCATCCGGATACCGGCCGAGCAGAATCGGGTCGGCGTACAACCGGTTGTGAATCAGGTCGAACAGCTCTGCCTGATCAACGTCTTCACGGCGATCGGAGGAGGGCTCCACCGGGGTGTGCAGGTTGGCGATACCGATGCGCCCCGAGACATCCGCCGCACGCAATGCCTCAACGGCGAGCCCGTGCCCGAGCAGCTGGTTGTGCACCACCGCGAGCGCGCCCATCTTGAGTGAGGCGCCGGGGGCATGGCTGCCCACGGCGTAGCCCTCGATCATGGCGGTAACCGGCTCGCTCAGGGTGACCCAGGAGTCGACCCGGTCGCCGAAGGTGGTTGCGGCGAGGTAGGCGAAGTCGGCGAGTCTCGACGCGGTGTCGCGGTTGAGCCATCCGCCCACGTGCTGCAGAGGCTCGGGCAGGTCGAAGTGGTGCAGTGTGAGCATCGGACGGATGCCCACAGCCAGCAACCCATCGAGCAGCCGGTCGTAAAACGCCACCGCGGCCCGATTCGCGGCGCCCCGACCGGCCGGTTGCAGCCGCGGCCAGCCGAGCGAGAACCGGTAGGAGTCAATGCCGAGTTCGCGCATGAAGCGCAGATCGTCGCCGAAACGGTGGTAGTGGTCGGCCGTGATTGCGGCGTAACTGTCGTCGCTGATGCGACCGGGCTGGGCCATAAAAATATCCCAGGTGGAGGGCTCGCGGCCGTCATCCCGCACCGCACCCTCCACCTGAAACGCGGAGGTCTGCGCGCCGATAGTGAAGTGGGCTGGGACGAGCGCGGCCAGCCCTGCCGGATCATGCAACCACTCGGAGATCATGTGCTGCGCCTTAGCTGTAGTGAATCAAATAATCGGGCTAATAAAAAATGACAAATGTTTCCGAAAATTCATCTGGTGGCTTTACCCGCGCCCTATTCTGAACCTATCGCCTCGTGCGCCCTCCCCTCGCCGCAGCGATCGCCGCCTCCAGCTGGTGTTGATGGCGACGGCTACCTGCCATCCGGGGATGGCCACCAATTGACAGGAACTCCGTGGCCACCATGCATCGCAACGCGGCTCCCCGCTGGGCGTTCCGTGGTGCCCGGGGTCGCGTTGGGGGTCACGTTTTCGCGGTGCTGCTGCTCGCCGCCGGCTTAGCCGGTGCGTCATCCGGCGCCGCCAGCGCGCTGGATGCCCCATTGCCGCAGAGCCGCACCAGCTCATTGATTGCGTCCGCGGCCAACGGACATGCCACCACCATCGCGACCACCCCCCAAAAGTTTTCCCCCGATGGCCGAATAACCATTTACGGCAGCAAAACCGTGGGAAGTTCTGTCATGGTTACCCTGTCGCCCGGAAACGTTCGGGCCTGCAGCGTCGCCGCCGACGATCAAGACACCTGGAGTTGCGCAGCCCTGCTGCCAAATGGCGGCCAACAGCGCCTCACCGCGGTGGAGACCCTGAGCGATTCCGCGGCTCTGGCACCGGCATCCGTCGACACCCTCATCGACGTACTCGGCGCACCCTTTCTCGACGGCGACGGCACGATTCTTACCGCGGGAAATTTGACCGGTATCGGATTCCCCGGGTCGACGGTCATCGTGTCGGTGAACGGCACTCCCGACCCCGGGTGCACTCGCGCTGTCGTGCATCCCAACTCGTTCTGGTCGTGCCCACTCTCGGCTGCCAGCGGCGGGCCGTACACCGTTCGGGCGCAGCAATCGAACCCGGCCATCGGGGCGGGTTCGCTTTCGCAGTACTCCAACGTGCAGTCGGTGGTGGTGGATCGGGATGCCCCGGCCGCAGCGGTCATTGCGACACCGGTTTTTGGCACCCGCATCACCGAGGAATCATTCACCGTTTCTGGCACCGGCGAATCCGGGGCCACGGTTGATGTGTACCTCGACGGCACCCCCAGCTGCTCCACCGTGGTGGTCGATTCGCAGTTCAGCTGCGTGCTCACTGCCCTCGCGAACGGGGCGCACGCGCTCCGCGCGCTTCAGCACGATGCCGCCGGAAATTACGCGCCGCCGAGCGCCGAGATCGGGGTAGCCTTCGGGCCCGCGCCGTCGGCGACGGTACCGCCAACAAGTCCCCCCCGGATCACGACACCCGCCGTACCAAGCCCCGTTCCGGCCGATTCCTCCCCCGACACCGGGGCAGTCGCCGAGCCGGTAGTACCCGATCCGGTAACGGTACCGACCCCCAGCGCGTCATCCGCTGCGGTTCCGTCTTCCGGCGGCTGGGGCACCACCACAGGCTTCGGTCGCGGAAACACCCTGCCCCCCGCCGGCCCCGTTCACGAGAATTGGCTTGCCGGACCCCTCATCGGTTTGCTCTTTTTGGCACTGGTCGCAATACCTTTGCGCCTGCTGGTGGCCGCGGTTGCGGGCCGGATGCCGCGGCCGCGCTTCACCGGACGCAACCAGTCACAGCGCCACCCCGCCACCGCGGTGCCGGCGTCAACACGAACCCAGCGCGGGCTGCGCGTCATCGCCCCAATCATGGTGACGGCAGCCGTTATCGCGATCAGTGGCGGTGTGGGCGGCGAGGTACGCTACCTGCGCTTATTCTTGGCGATCACCCTCGGGTTGGTCGTGCTCAACGGTCTCACCGCGCTGGTACTTCGAAGCGCATCTCGCCTGCTCGGGCTGGCCACGACGCTACGTTGGCTGCCGGGGATGCTGGTCGCCGCCGCCGCGACCAGCCTGTTGTCGCGGCTACTGAGCATCGACCCACCGCTGATCGCTGGAGTGCTGGTCGGAGCGGTGATCGCAAACACCGCCTCGGCACGTCACTCGGCGGTGCTGAGTCTTCTGCAACTCGGCTCGCTCACCGTGCTCGGGATTCTGGCATGGTTCGCCCACGGGCAAGTGGCAAACGGCACGGGGTTCTGGGCCGCGCTCACCAGCGAAACCCTGGCAACCGTGTTTCTGGCCGGTCTCGGATCAGTGCTGGTGCTCGTGCTCCCGCTTGGTACGCTTCCCGGCCGGATCATTCTGAACTGGTCGTCACTCGGCTGGACCGCCACAGTCGTGGTAGCGGCGAGCGTGTCGGCCGGCACCATCTTCGGATCAACGGCCACCGTCTCGGCCGCAATTCCGTGGGCGCTGGCGGTGGCGGCGTTTGCCGGACTGTGCGTGGTGGTGTGGGGCTTCGTTCGCTTTGTCGAACCGCGACTGCGGGCCTGACTTGTAAACCAGCCAAAAAATTGGGTGCCCTCGGTGGGACTTGAACCCACACTGTGACGATTTTAAGTCGCCTGCCTCTGCCGATTGGGCTACGAGGGCAAAGAGGGAACGCGCCGTTTGATGGTGCACAACGGCGCGTTCCCGTACTGCTTGGTTAGACGCGGGGGCGCGAAGCGTATTCTTCGAACGCCTTGCGCGGGGTCTCGCGGGCTTCGATCGACACGATGTCGCGGTTCAGCACCACGTTGAGTGCCCACAGTGTGAAGACGCGAATCTTGCGCTCCCACATGGGAATGGCGAGACCGTGGTAGCCGCGGTGCATCACCCAGGCCGGGAAGCCGGTAATCGCGATCTTGCCGGACTGGAAGACCCCCACGCCAAGGCCGAGGGTCGCCACCGCGCCCGCGTTCTCGTGGCGGTAGGGAACCGGCTCGTCGCCACGCAGAACCGACACCACGTTTTTTGCGAGCAGCTTGCCCTCGCGTACCGCGTGCTGGGCGTTTGGCACGCAGAAGCCGCCAATACCCTTGCCGGTGAGATCTGGAACAGCAGAAACATCTCCGGCGCCCCAGGCATCGGCGATAACGCCGTCATCGTTGATAACTCGCAGGTCGGCACCGACGCGCAGGCGTCCGCGTTCCTCAACCGGCAGGTCGGTGTTGCGCAGTACCGGGTTGGCCATGACGCCAGCGGTCCAGATGATGAGGTCAGATTCGAAGCTCTCGCCGGTCGATAGCTCGATCTTTCCACCGACGGCGGAGGTGAGCTGGGTATCTAGGTGCACCTGGGCACCGCGCTGGTCGAGGTTTTTAAGAACCCAGTAGCTGGTCTTGAGAGACACCTCGGGCATGATGCGACCCATGGCCTCGATGAGGTGAAAGCTGGTGTCTTCGAACTTGAGGTTCGGGTAGAACTTCAGGAGCGAACTAGCGAGGCTGCGCAGTTCACCGAAAACCTCGATGCCGGCAAAGCCACCACCGATGACGGTGACCGTGAGCAGGCGATCGCGTTCGGCACCGGCCGGAAGGTTGGCGGCGCGGGCGAAGTTGGCGAGAAGGCGGTCGCGGATTGCGGTGGCCTCTTCCACCGTTTTGAGCCCGATGGCAACATCTGCCACTCCCGGGATCGGGAAGGTGCGCGACACGGAGCCGGCGGTGACTACGATCTGGTCGTACTCCAGCTGCCATGGTTCGCCAATTTCGGGAGTGATGGTGGCGGTCTTGGTTGCGTGGTCGATGTTGGTGACGCGTGCGGTCACGACCTCGGTCTTGGGCAGGTGGCGTCGGAGCGCAACCACCGCGTGACGCGGCTCAATGGAGCCGGCTGCCACCTCCGGAAGGAAGGGCTGGTAAGTCATATAGGGAAGAGGATCTACGAGAACAACGTCAGCTTCGCCAGCCGTCAACCATTTTTCGAGTCCGAGGGCCGTGTAGAAACCGGCATAGCCGCCGCCGACAATAAGGATTTTAGTCACTGAGAAACTCTACACGGCAGGGCTTAGCCTCACTTTCGTCGGGCTAGCCGGGCCTCACGTCGAAACGCTCTAATCGCGATTGTGGCCCCGCAACCGAACGTTGCCAAAACCCCGAGTGGGATCCAGGTCTCGCGCCAGTTTTGCGGTGTCGGGAGCCAAGGATTTTGCTCCGTACCGACGCCGGAGCCGGATGCCTCGGGCACGGGCACCGCACCCGCAGACTTATCCGGTTGCGTCCTTGTGGACGCAGCACTGGGCGCAGCACTGGGGGCAGCACTTGCTCGCCGATGGATCCGAATCCACTCACTCAGGCTACCCATCGGGTTCCGGGTCACCGCGACGACCGGCGCAGTCACGGCCGCGGCGGCGTTAATCAGACCGTAGCCGTAGATCGGGCTCGGCCGACTCTGTCCGGTCGGGGTGCTCGTTTGAATCAACCGATTGATCACGTTCGTTGCGTCGAGTTGCCGATGCTTTGCCCAGATTAAAGCCACAAGGCCCGCCACCAACGGTGTTGCCCCGCTCGTTCCAGCCCATTCGTAGTAGCGATTTGCGGGGCCGGCACCGACGAGTGATTCACTCGGCGCGGCAACGGCGATCGTGATGCCCTGGCTCGAAGCGTCGAAGCTCGCGGTGGAATCTTTGCCAACCCCCGCGACGGTCACCACACCCGGCATTGTGGCGGGAGCACCCACCACGGTTGTGCCGCTCCCGCGGTTGCCAGCCGCCGCAACGATTACCACGTCTTTTTTCATGGCGTATAGAAAGGCGCTATCCCAACTCTCCGGCCAATCAAGGGTGTTTCGGGTGAGCGACATGTTGATGATGTTTGCGCCATTATCAACCGACCAGCGCACCGCCTTCGCGATCTGCTCGTCGGAGTCGATCGCCCCGGTACCGAAACCGACCGAAACCGACAGTAGTTTCGCCTCGGGGGCGACCCCGATCACGCCGTCGGCGTTGCCGAGACCGGGGCCGTGCCCGGCCAAAAGCGAGGCCACCAATGTGCCGTGGCTCGGATCATCCCCCACCGGAGTTTGCCCGTTTGAGCTCCCCCCGCCCGAAAAATCGGCGCCGCCGATGACGGTTCCGCTGAGGTCGGCAACGCTGCCATCGATGCCGGAATCGATCACTGCGACGGTCATCCCGGCACCGCGAGAGCTTGCCCAGGCGGTGGTGAAGCCGTATTGGGTGAGCCAGTATTGCGCGTCGCGGAGCTCATCTGCCTGCGCGGGTCGGGCGGAGAGCATTACGGCTGCCGCTGCGAGCGAGAGGATTGCCGCGAGAACTGCGACCCCGCTCCTGCCGGCCGGAGTTGCCTTGCCTCTGCGATTGCGACCGGTTCCGCGACCGGTGCCGCGACCGCCGTCAGCCGAGGCCGCGCTCACCCTCGGGCTGAATAGTCTTCGCACTGGCACACCTCAGGCGACCAATTTGCCAGTGCCAACGCACGATCACCGATCGGATTTACTCCGGGGCCGGCAGAGAGTGCGTGGCCGGCGAGGGCGTGCAGACATTTCACTCGGGTGGGCATACCGCCGGCGGAAATTCCGGCCAGCTCGTCGACGATCTCGAGGGAGTTTCGATCGGCGAGGTACGCCTGGTGGGCCGTGAGATAGTCGCGCGCGAGGTCATCCTGCTCCCCCAACAGGGCGGCCAGTTGCGGCATCACCCCGGTGGCTTCGAGGGTGGAGATGGCTGCTGTCGCCGCGGGGTGGCACAAGTAATAAAGGGTAGGAAACGGCGTGCCGTCGTCGAGCCGGGGTTTGGTGGCCACGACGGTCGGGGCTCCGCAGCTACAGCGAGCCGCGATGCCGACCACGTTGCGGGCCGGGCGGCCGAGCTGGTGGGAGACGATGTCGATGTCCTCAGCGCTGGGCTCAGCAAAAGGTGGGGTCGGCATGCTCAGTTCTTTTCTTTCGTGGTGGGCGTAGCCGACGCTGACGGTGCCGCGGGAGCCGACGGCGCCGATGTCGAGGACGGTGCCGGGGTGGCGACTGCACCACGCGGGGCATCGGTGAGGCCTGCGGTGAACACCGAGGTCATCAGGGCGCCCACCCAGTCAACGGTGGCGGTTTGAATGTCGGAGCTGATCGGCAATTGACCGACAGCCGGTTCACTCTTGCCGTCATCGATTACCAGAAAGCTGAAATCGCCCGGGTACACGTAATCGAGACGTTCGCGGGCTTGGGCCTGCAGGTAGCTGGGGTCGTTCCAGCGGGCACGCTGCTTGCCGAGATCATCCACGGCCTTCTGTTCCTGGGCGAGAGAGCCCCGAAGTGAGGCAACCTGCTGGCGCTGCTCTACCAAAATCTTCAGGCTCGGTGCCAGAACGATCACGGTGAGAATAACCAAAAGCAGGGCCACGATCGTGAACCCGGAAACCCGAATGCTGCGGAGCCAGCCGGCGCTGAGGGTATTAGCAGTCGGCAGCGCCACCGGAACCTTCTGGGTGCGCTGCCGTCTCGTCATGCTCTTCAGACTAAATGCGGTCTAGGCGGTATAGCGCGGGAACGCGCTGCGACCGGCATAAATTGCCGCGTCGCCGAGCTCTTCTTCGATGCGCAGCAACTGGTTGTACTTGGCCACGCGCTCGGAGCGGGCCGGGGCACCGGTCTTGATCTGACCGGAGTTGGTCGCCACCGCGAGGTCGGCGATCGTGGTGTCTTCGGTCTCGCCGGAGCGGTGCGAGAGCACGGCGGTGTAGCCGCTGCGCTGCGCGAGGCTCACGGCGTCGAGCGTCTCGGTGAGGGTACCGATCTGGTTGACCTTCACCAGGATCGAGTTCGCTGCCCGCTGGGCGATGCCACGGGCGAGGCGTTCCGGGTTGGTGACGAAGAGGTCATCTCCCACGATCTGCGTCTTCTGGCCCAGTTCGGCGGTGAGGTGCGCCCAACCCTCCCAGTCGTCTTCATCCAGCGGGTCCTCGATGGTGACCAGCGGGTAGGCGGCCACGAGCTCGGCGTAGTAGTTGCTGAGGTCAACGGCGGAGAGTTTGTTGCCCTCGAAGAGGTAGCTGCCGTCTTTGTAGAACTCACTTGAGGCCACATCCAGCCCGAGCGCGATGTCGGTTCCCGGGGTGAAGCCGGCGGTGGTGATGGCCTCCATCAGGAGGTCAAGGGCTGCGCGGTTGCTGTCGAGGTTCGGCGCGAAGCCGCCCTCGTCGCCGAGACCGGTGCTGAGTCCCTTGCCGTGCAGGATGCTTTTGAGTGCGTGGTAGGTCTCGACACCCCAGCGCAGTCCCTCTGAGAAGGTTGCAGCGCCAATCGGCAGGAGCATGAATTCCTGGATGTCAACATTGGAGTCGGCGTGCGAGCCGCCGTTGATCACGTTCAGCATCGGCACGGGCAACAGGTGCGCGTTGGGTCCACCGAGGTAGCGGAACAACGGCAGGTCGGCGGAATCCGCGGCGGCTTTCGCGACGGCGAGGGACACGCCGAGGATGGCGTTGGCGCCGAGGCGGCTCTTGTTTTCGGTGCCGTCAAGCTCGATCAGGGCGGCGTCAATAACGCGCTGGTCGGTGGCGTCGAGGCCCTCGATCTCGAGGGAGATCTCTTCGTTGATGGCGTCGACGGCCTTCAGCACACCCTTGCCGAGGTAGCGGTTCTTGTCGCCGTCGCGCAATTCATACGCTTCGAAGGCGCCGGTGGAGGCACCGGAGGGCACAGCGGCACGGGAGACGGTGCCGTCTTCGAGCAGTACCTCAACCTCGACGGTGGGGTTTCCTCGTGAGTCGAGAATTTCGCGGGCTCTTACCACTTCGATCGCTGACACAGTGATCTCCTTCGTTTCGGGGGCGCTCTAGCGCGTTCAATATCTTACCGACGGCTCGCAAACGTGCTGTGGACGAGAGGGGTCCAGCTGGTGACCCGCGCAACCGGTGCTCAGTCGATCGGTGTCTAGTCGATCGGTGTTTAGGCGACCGGGCGGAACACCAAGCTGTCACGGGTCGTGGCGGCCGTAACGCTGGCCACGCTCAGATAGCCGGATGCCGCCAACTGGGCCAAGAGCGGCTTCGGGTTGCGCGGTCGGCGCTCCAGTCGCACGCGTCGACCTTCGGCAATGAGCGCAGTTTTGAGGGCGAGCAGCGCGGCCGGCGGGAGGTCGACGTCGTAGATGAGCGCGACGGCATCCGGCAACTCAGTCGTCGGTAGGGCCACGAGGTCGACAATGCGTTCAAAGCCGATCGAGAATCCGGCAGCGGGCACGTCTTCACCGAGGAAGCGGCCGATCATGCCGTCGTAGCGTCCACCGCCGCCGAGAGAACCGGCCGAATCGGGGTGTGTTATTTCGAAGATGGTGCCGGTGTAGTAGCCCATGCCGCGGGCGAGAAACGGTTCAAAAATAATCTCGGTGTCGCCGTCCACGGCGAGGCCAAGCTCCGCCAGCTCGGCAATCAGCGCGGCGTCGACTCCAGCGGGCAGTGCCGCGGTGATCGCCTCGACGCCGAAAGGGAATGGCAGCGTGGCAGGGCGCGCGAAGAAGGTTTCGAGTGCGTCGACCGCGGCGACGGCGAACTCGCGCTCGCGCAACTCGGCGATGACTCCCTCGGTTGCGATTTTGTCGAGCTTGTCGATGGTGATCACCGCGCTGCTGTGGGCGTCAGACGCAAACCCCAATGCGCTTAGCGCTGCGGCCAGAAGCCGTCGATCATTAATGCGAATGCTGCAGCCGCTGAGCCCGAGGGCGGCAAGGGTGGCGACGGTGGCGGTGATCAGCTCCACTTCGGCCAGCGGCCCGGACTCACCGATGATGTCAATATCGCACTGCACGAATTGGCGGTAGCGACCCCTCTGCGGCCGTTCAGCCCGCCAAACCGGCGCGATTTGAATGGCCCGAAACACGGTGGGAAGCTCGGCGCGGTGCGAGGCATAAAAACGGGTGAGCGGCACGGTGAGATCGAAGCGCAACCCCAGGTCGCTGAGCGCGAGAGGATCGGATGCCGTGGCAAGCTCCTCTGCGCCGAGCCCGCGCTTCATAATCGCGTAACCCAGTTTCTCGTTGTCTCCGCCGAGGCCGGCGTGCAGCCGCGCGGTGTCTTCCATCACCGGGGTCTCAATTTCGTCGAACCCGTGCGAGGTGTAAACCGAGCGGATGACTCCCAGCACCCGCTCGCGGCGGGCCTTCTCAACGGGCAAAAAGTCGCGCATACCGCGCGGAGGGTTAACGGAAGACGCCATAGTGTCAGTGTGGCGCATGCCTGCAGGCGCGTGCGCCGGCAGGAATCCCACGCACCAGCATCCCGCTAACCTAGGGCCGGGAACGGCCCGTAGTCACCTAACGACGGAATTATTGTGAGCGCATTTCTGCACAGCGTGGCCAGCGTGGTCGCGCTCGAGCTGGGGTACCGCGTACGCCGGATCAGTTGGTACGTGCTTATCGGCGTATTTTTTGCACTCCTGGCCCTCGGCACTGTTCTGGTGTACCTGATTGTGGGCCTCACCAATGGCGCAACTGGAGCGGCGTTCTACTCGGGCATTATATATGTTGTTGCGATCTTGAGCGTGCTCTTTATTCCCGCGCTCAGCGGTGGCGCGCTCAACAACGACAGGGAGGCCGGGCGGTTCGCTGACCTGCATCGGCGCGCTCCTACTCGGTCAACGCTGGCGACTGAGGGTCAGGTCGTGATCGGTACATTTTTGGCGGCATGGCTTAGCACGCTCGCTTTCCTCATCACCGCACTGCCCGCGTTGGCCTATGCGGCGTTCACCGCCGACCAAATGCCGGAGGGAATCCCGATAGATCCTTCCCTGATCGTTCTCGCGCCCATGCTCCTGGTGTTCCACTTCGGAATTGTTGCCGCACTCGGGGTCGGATTCAGTGGAATTTTTGGCCGCCCGCTGTATTCGATCGCGGCCAGCTACCTGGTGAGTCTGTGCGTTGCGGGCGCAACACTCATCGCGTGGTTACTCGCTGTCGCGTTTCAACCGGACACAGACCCCCACATTCCCGAATGGGCGATCGGAATCGGAGCCCACTTTCTTCTTTCCGTTGGTTCGCTCTATTGGGCGTACCGACGCGCCAGCGTTTTAGGCAGAACCAACGCGCCAGCAGCATCCCAAGCGGTGGCCCCTCGGTTGCGGCATCCCGCTAACCTAAGGCCATGAGCGACACTCAATCTTTTTCGGGCGGGATCGTAGTCAGCGGGGTGCGTCGAGCCTTCGGCACGGTGTACGCCGTGCGGGATGTCTCCTTCACCGCCGAGCCCGGCACGGTCACCGCGCTGATTGGTCCGAACGGTTCCGGCAAGACCACCCTCATGCTGATGCTCGCCTCACTTCTGCGACCGGATGCCGGCAGAATCCGTATCGCCGGCCACGACCCGCTCACCGCAACTTCCGCCGTGCGACAAGCGGTGGGATGGATGCCGGATGTGCTCGGCTCCTGGGCCAGCCTCAGCGTGCGCTCGACGCTCGAAACCACCGGCCGCCTGTATCGAATGGACCGGATGACAGCCGCCGCCCGTGCCGCCGAGCTCATCGCCTTGGTCGGGTTGACCGAACTCGCCGACCAGCCCACGCGCGTGCTGTCGCGGGGACAGAAGCAGCGGTTGAGCCTCGCCCGCGCCCTCGTGCACGACCCAGAGGTGCTCTTACTGGATGAACCGGCCTCGGGCCTTGACCCGGTGGCCCGAATCGAACTGCGACGCCTGGTGCGACGCGTGGCCGCGGAAGGCAAAACGGTGCTGGTATCGAGCCACGTGTTGGCCGAACTCGACGAGATGGCGGATGCCGCGGTCTACATCGAGCACGGCGTTACCGCCTCGACGGATCGCGTGGCCGGGGCGAAACGCTCGGCGAGGGCCTGGCGCATCCGCTCGAGCGACCTCTTGGGGCTGGAACACGCTCTGCTGTCGATCGGGGTTGCACAGGCCGAGATCACGCGAGACCGAGCCGAGCTGCTTGTCGCGGTCGGCAGCGAAACCGCCGCCGCGGAGTTGTTGCGGCGGATTGTGGCATCCGGTCTGCCAATAAGCGTTTTCGCTCCCGCCGTCGGCGACCTCGAACACACCTTCCTCGATCTGAGCCGCAGTGCGGCGGCGGTAAGCGTGACGCGAGCGCCAATCACCACCATGCCAACCACCTCCATGCCAATCACCTCCACGCCGACCGATTCCATTTCGATTGATGGAGACGGCCGATGAGCGCATTCTGGGGCGGCGTGGCTGTCATTCTCTCGCTTGAGCTTCGACAGCGCGTGCGCGGTATTGCTTGGTACGTGCTGCTCGGCGTATTCGTCTTCCTCGTTGCGATCGTTACCGTGCTGCTCAAGCTGGCGTTCAGCTTCTATCCAACCGGCGGCGAAGGAGTAGGCGACTCGGGCGGAGCGTCCGGCGGCGGGGCGATCTTCTCCGCCGTAATTTACTTCGTGCTGCTGCTCGGCACACTGGTGGCTCCGGCACTGAGCGGAACCGCCATCAACGGCGACCGTGACTCCGGAACCCTCGCCACCACTCAAGTGACGCTCATCACCACCGGACAGCTCCTACTGGGCAAGTTTTTGGCCGCCTGGCTCGCGGCGCTCGCATTTCTCGCCGCCGCGCTGCCGTTTTTGATTTACGCGGCAATTCAGGGCGGAATCGACTGGGCGACCATGATCGTCTCCGCCCTTGTGCTCATTTTCGAGCTTGGGATCGTCGCCGCCATCGGGGTTGGCCTGAGCGGGATCCTGAACCGACCGCTGTTCTCGATCGTGGTGAGTTATCTGGTCGTCGCCGCCCTGAGCGTCGGCACGCTCATCGCTTTCGGACTGGGTGGTGTGGTGGTGCAGTCCCAAGTGGTGGGTACCGAACGCACCTTTGTCAACGAGCCGACCGATGGTTCGGCCGGCTCTGAGCTGCCGGTCAATCCCGACGCCCCGATGGCCTGCGGGCCCCCCACCGTCGTTGAATCAACGGTTCCGCGATTTGATCACTTTTGGGGAATTCTGGTCGCCAACCCCTACGTGCTGCTCGCCGATGCGGTGCCGACCCAATTTGATACAAACAGCTACCCGGTGGATCTCTTCGGCGTGATCAAGATGGGGGTTCGTAGCGTGCAGATTGCCCCCGACCTTCATCCGGTGAACGACTACTGCAAAGATTTTGCAGCCGGACCAAACGCGAAGCAGATCATCAACTCCACCGCCCCGGGCTGGGCAGTCGGGATGGCGCTCCACCTGTTGCTCGCGCTGGGGTCGCTGTTTTGGGCGTACCGGCGTACCCGCACCCCGAGCGGCAAACTGCCTACCGGTACCCGGATCGCCTAGGGGGCTAGCTCAGCTGTAGCAGTAGCAGTAGCTGCGGCTGTTGCTGCCGCTGCGGCTGTCGCTGCCGCTGCGGCTGTCGCTGTGGCTTCAACCGCACGGATACCCCGCTGCAGTTCCCGCAGCGCGGAGCGCAGGGCGCGTTCGGCGTCGAATCCGGCCACCCGCGCTGCGCCGACAATGCTTAGCAGCAGCGCTCCGAGTTCGGCTTCGTCGGCAACGGTGACGGGTGGGCGAGTGGCCGCAGCTTGGGCAGGCTGCGCCGCCGCATCCGGCACACTCAGCCCCACTTTTGCCGCCCGGCCGAGGAGTTTGTCAGCGAGAAGCAGTGACGGTAGCGACTGCGGAATGCCGTCGAGCACGCTCGTGCGGGTGGGCTTCTCGCGGGCTTTGAGGTCGTCCCAGGCGGCCACCACGTCGGCGGCGGTGTGCTCCCGCGCTTCGGCGAAGACGTGCGGATGCCGCCCCACCATCTTGGCCGTCATGTGCGCGGCCACGTCCTCGAGGTCGAACGGTGCATCGGCGTAATGAGCGGCGATGTCGGCGTGAAAAATCACCTGGTAGAGCACGTCACCGAGCTCCTCAAGCAACTCGTCTCGACTTCCGCAATCGATTGCGTCGACGAGCTCGTGGGTCTCCTCAATGAGGTGCTTCACGAGACTTTCATGGGTCTGCTCCAAGTCCCAGGCACAACCGCCCGGTGCCCGCAGCTGAGCGAGCACTGCGATGAGTTCGGCCAGTTTCGGATGCCCCGACCCGGCGTCTGGCGTGCCTGCAGGCAGTGGGACAGGCAGTGGAACCGGCAGTGGGACCGGCGTGAGCTCAGGCATTCGGCCATCATCCCACTCGGCACAGCGATCGACCGAGCGCGTGTCTCCAAACACACATCTGGAAGAATGGCACGGTGATCAGCCCGACCGCCGAATACGCACGTGTGCTGTTCGGCGCCCTGCTCTTGGTGGTGGTCGCGCTGCTGGTGCTGCGGGCGGTGCGCAAGGATCGCCGCGAATACCAGCGGTTCAAGTCATTTATCCGCAGCGATCGTCGACAGCGCATGTATCGCAAATGGCTCATCCAGTCGGCAACGGTTTTCGGCGGCGGGTCGCTCCTGCTGCTCGCCTTGCTCTGGCGGCATGTGCCGCTTCTTCTCGCCGACATCAACGGCGTAGCTTGGATCGACCAGTTGCGAAGCGGGTTCAGCGCCTCCGGCGCACTCGGACCGGGCATCATGCTGGCGGGGTCTTTCGCCGTTCTGGCTCTCCTCGTTATCGGAGTTTTCGCTGCCCGCCGGGGCGATCCGGTGGCCTCGATCGGAGATATTGTGGCCCTCCTGCCCCGCAATCGGGCAGAACTCCGCTACGGCGCTGCCCTGTCGATCAACGCCGGCATTGTGGAGGAGCTGATGTTTAGGCTCGCCATCCCGACCCTCATTTTTGCTGTGACGCGCAACGGCGCCGTGTCGTTCGCCTTGGCCGTGGTCCTTTTCGCCCTGCTTCACCTGTATCAGGGCGCGGAAGGAGTAGTCGGTTCCGGCTTGATCGGGGTGGTGTTGATGACCATTTTTGTGGCCACCGGTTCGATCGTTGCGGCCATCATCGTGCACGCCTTCATCGATTTGCGCTCACTGGTGCTGATTCCGCTCGTAGTCAACCGCGTCTGGAATACGGATGTCGAGCGCTGACGGGCCGTTGAGAAAACGGGCCGTCAAGAAAACGGCACGTGAGAAAACGGGCCGATTAGAAAGCGCGCCGATGAGAAAAACGGCATGCAGGCGGGAAAGCTGTCGCGTAGTTTGGCAAGCCGTGGCACCGGTTGACAGAGGCGCGGGGTAAAAAGCGATGGGCCCCGAACCGAAGTCCGGGGCCCACCGTCGTGTTAGGCGTGCAGCTTTGTTGCCGGTTAGGCGGCGGCGCGCTGGCGACGCACGGCAACGCGCACAATCAAGAGTGCGATCCCGAGCAGCAGGACGCCGCCGGCTGCCCACATAAGCAGCATGGTGATGGGGCTGACGCCGGTGCTCGCGAGAGCCTTGCCACCGGTGCTGTCAAGAGCCTTACCGCCGGTAGAGGCGGCGGAATCTACCGGGGCAACTGCGAGAGCGGCGGTGGCGACCCGGCCGGAGGTGACTCCGGTGGCCGTGGTCGTGTAGGTGCCGGTCGCACCAACGGGGATGGTCACCTTGATAGTGACGGCGCCGCCGTGGGCCTGCTTCGTGAGGGATGCGGTGCTCCTGGCCTTCAGGACAGCAAGCTGCGCTTCCGGACCGTCGCCGACAACAACAAACCTGACGCTCTCGTCGCCAGCGAATGATCCCGGGGCGAAGGCAACATCAACCGGGGCACCCGCAACAACCGGGCCCGAGGTGGTCACATTCTGGGCCGGAACATAGTCGGTGGCGAATGCGGCGGTGGGCACGGCGAGGAGCGCCACAATCACCAGTGATATCGCTGCGGTGGTGGTCTTGAACATGAGCATTCGCCTCTATCTCGCTGTGGGTCGTGCGCTCGGTAAGTGCGCCTCGTGCCCAGAGACTAGCGCACTCAGACGACGCACATGTTACCCCTTGTGACCAGCAAATTTGAGTTTTCTACAGGGTTTCCTTCGGTGAGGATTTGTCCAGAAAATGGGGCCTTCCCGAGCCAGGAGAAAACTAACTCCGTGGACTGGCCGGGTGCAAGCTGAATGCCTACCGAATTCACCGGATATCCGGTGTCTAGCGTGGGGCGGTACCCCGTGGGAGCCCCATCACGAGACACTGAAAGGCTCGTGGTGTCGGGTGCGCCATAGACCGAGATAAGAGTCTTTACGCTGCCCAACGGCACCCCGAAGAGCGCACCCCCGGAAACATATTCGGGTAGGGAATTCACCTCATTCACAGGAAGGGTATTGGTCAAGGTCACCCGTACGTTGTATTGCGGCCGGTGATCTTTTCGACACTCCACCTTCGTAACCCCGGTGGTGAGCGAAAGATACCGGTCCATCTTTGCGCCGGTGGCATCGTTGAAATAGACCCCGAATCGCTTTGCTTTTGCGGTGCTCACCGGCAGCCCACCGGCGAACGTGGTGTCGGTGAGCACCGCCTGCTCCTCCGGATGCGCGCTCCAAATAAGAATTCGACGCTCCGTTCCTGCCCGACCCATGGCCTTCACGAGTGCGACCGAATCGGGCTTCCCCTTCGCGAGTTCGCCGAACACGGCGGCCGCCGCGGAGGCGAAGAATTTGTCCTGATCGGACGGCTTGACAAAGCGGTGATAGACGTCACTGAGAAGCAACTTCACCGCATTCGCCGAGGTCAAGCGCTCGCCGCTCGGCAGAACGATCGGGCCGGTGGCATTGAGGAGGTAGCTCAGCGCCACAGGATCGGCGGTGATCACGCCATCCACCGTAATCCCGTACCGCAGACGCCACATCTCGCGAGCCAGCTGGGCGGTGAGGGAAAAATTCGGGGTGAGGCCGACATCCTGAATAAACTCTCCGACGATGTCGCCGTAGAGCGCGCTGGTCTCTGCGGGAAGTGCCAGCACCGGTTGCGGATGATGCGGAAAATCTCCGCTGGTGGCCTGTGCCGCTAAGGAGATTCGACCGTTTTCGGTGTGGATGACCGCCAGCGCTCCGGTGATGCCCCCCGATGCGCGTAGCTCAGCCGGGGTTTGAAACAGCACCAGGTAGTTTCGCGGCCCTTTCGCGCCGAGCATCGGGGGGAGCAGACGCAGGGTGCGATCCACGGAGCTTAGGGCGGTGACCGCCGTCTGCAGCGTGGTGTCGAGTCGCCCGACAGCCCTTCGCACAGAGTCAGCGGTGGAGTCAGTAGTGATATTCCGGGTCTGTTGCTGGGCAAGCAGCAGCGCGTGGGCTGCCTTCGCCACCACCGGTTGAAGTACCGCCAGCGGGGCGAGATCGATGGCGCCATTGACCGGGTGAAAGTCCCGCAGGTGCACGCTGCTCGCCACTCGCACGAGCGGAACGACGGCATCTCGGTCTACCTCGTCAATGATCGTGGCCACACTGCGTGTGGCGGTCAGGTTCGGGCCCACCCACGGGAGCCACTCACAGGAACGCCACACGACGTCACTGGTGTAACCGGAGGCCGCGGCGGTCTCTGCGCTCAAGCGCGTGCTCAACTTTTGGGCACCGGCGATGTCGCCGGTGATTACCGCACTTCGAATGGCGCTGAGCCTGGTCTCCGCGTTCTCCAGCTCGGTTTTGGCCAAGAGACCACGCACCCCGACCCACGCCGCACAGGCGAGAAGCGCCACGCTGAGCGTCACGATCGAGATCACGATGGTGCGACGTGCGGGCCACGGTGCGGGCCAAAGTTTTCCGGTCAATGGGCTTCTTTGCCCGGCGCAAAAACAGCTTTGACCGTGCGCCAGAGAATGAGCAGATCTCCCGTCATCGACCAGTTCTCGACGTAGTACAGATCGAGCCGGATGCTGTCTTCCCACGACAGGAGTGAGCGCCCGCTGACCTGCCACAGTCCGCTCATCCCGGGCTTCACAAAGAGTCGGCGATGTGCCGCCGAGTCGTAGAGGGCCACCTCGCCGTCACGCTGCGGCCTCGGCCCCACCAGACTCATATTGCCGAGAAACACGTTGAAAAGCTGCGGAAATTCGTCGAGCGAGTGTTTGCGCAGAACCGCGCCGATCGTGGTGATACGCGGATCGTTTTGCACTTTGAACAGGGGCGTGTCGGCGGTGCCCTGAGCCAAGAGCAGGGCACCCAACTGGCTATCAGCGCTCAGCGCCATCGACCGGAACTTGAAAATGTTGAAGGCGGCCCCGTTGAGGCCGACCCGCTCCTGGCGATAAAGCGCGGGGCCGGCGCTCGTCATTCGCACCAAAATCGCGATTGCGAAAAGAATTGGCGACAGCGCAGCAATGAGAAGTGCGGATCCGACAATATCGAAAGCCCGTTTGGAGAACTGTTTACCCCCCTCAAATCTCGGCATCTCGACGTGAATGAGGGGAAGTCCCGCCACCGGACGGGTGTGAATTCGCGGCCCACCGATGTCGGTGAGGCTCGGTGCAACTACCAGATTGTGCCGCCCGGGCTCGAGGCTCCAACTCAGTTCGCGAATGCGTTGGGCAGACAACTCGTCGCTGCTGGTAACCACCACGGTGTCGGCACCGCTCGTTTCCAACACCACGAGCAAATCCCCGAAGGTGCCTAACACGGGGATGGCGGTGCCGTTGAGTGTCTGCAACCCGTGGCCGTCGGGAAGACACGCTCCCACCACGCGGTATCCGGCCTCCACCTGCCGCCGCAGCACGTCGGCGACGTGGCCCACGGATTCCGCCGAACCCACCAAGAGCACCGTCGAGGTAAATCGCCCGAGCTGGCGCTGGGCGGCCAACCACTGTCGCCAAATCCAGCGGGAGATGAGCAAAAACACCAAGCCAACCGGAAGCGCCAACAGCACGTAGCCGCGAGCGAGTTCCAACTTCAGCAGGAACGCCGCGATCGCGATGAGCCCAAACAGCCGCAGCGAGGCGTCAGAAATTCGGCGATATTCTTCCGGACCAGAGCCAAGCACCCGGGAATCGCGGCTTCCAAAGAAATGCAGAATGAACATCCAGCCGAGGATGATCGCCGCCGACACCCAGGAGTAGGAGATTGCGACCTCGGAGGATGATGCGTCGACATTGTCGCGACTGGTAGCGACACCGATCCACTGCAGCTGCACTCCGATGACGACCCAGCAGAGTACCAAAAGGTCTGTAAAGGCCAGTCGGCGTGCGTATCGTCGGTGCCAGTCCGTTCCGGCCGCACGAGTGTTCGAAATTTGCGAACTGACACAAAAATCACCGTCAATGTTAGGTGCCTGCTTCGTGAGATCCTTCAGCCCGGTCACTGCGCCGACCCACCCTGAAGTGACGCCCTGAGTTCCTTCACGATGGTGTCTACCGATTCAGAAATTTGCTCACCGGCCCGCTGGTAGTCACTCACGGAAAGGCGATACGGATCGCTGACGTCATCGGAGGCGCCATCCGCGGGCGGCGCGAAGGCTCCTCGATTGCGGGCGACTTCTGCGACGACATCGCGAAGTGCTAGCAGCGGGTCTGAAGTGAGCGGAACAAAAGACGCACTTTGATGGCTGATGAGCCGCGCGAATTGGTTGAGGGTGAAACTGTAGGAGGCTGATTTTGGATCGAGCCGCGCGACCTGTGCTCGATGCTCTTTCGTGGCGCTGATCACCAAATCAGCGCTCGTAATCATTTCAGCAGTCAATTGGCGCGCGGAGTGCTTGGCAGTTCGTTTCAGCCCAAACCCCGCGGCCACATCCCAGATCTCGTCGGGCGCGTCCTGGCCAGCCATCGCTCCTGTTCCAGCGCTTCCCACCTTGATGAGCTCTCCCATCGACAATCTTTCGATAAGAAGCCACTGGGTAAGCGGCGAACGGCAAATGTTGCCAGTACACACGGTAAGAATTTCAAAAGGCCGCAACTCGGCTAGTTGCGAGGTCACAAGGATATCGAGTCAGCAAACATTGAAAACGGGAAATGTTCTACCGAATGAATTTGTGCGATTGATAACATTTGGATGACATCCCCCAGACCGATCTGCGATTTACGCCCCAAGTTTGGCACACTTTCAAAAATCCAATTGATAGCCCTCGCGTTGCCCCGATGCCAAATTGTTCGCTAGTTTTAATCGGTGGTTCGTGCGATACAAATGAGGGTTTTTCTCGGTTTCGTTGGAGGCGTAATCGGGGTGTTCACAGCACTAAGGATCCTGAGCGTTGTACCCGAAACTCCCGGTCTCGGAAGTGTGGCCCTCGGGTACGGCGTCGTTTGGATTCCCTTACTTACCGCGGTCGCATTTGTCACTTCGACCCGGGGCGCCGACTCATTTTGCGATAGCGTCGGTGCAAAATTCCGCCCCATCGATTTGCTCTGGGGCATTTCTGTCGGTCTTCTCTTGCGAGTGTTTGCCAACGTCGTCGCGGTTGTGGTGACAGGGCACCTGCCGTCCCCTGCGGTGTCGCTCAACTCTCCAGAGTTCGGGATCATTTACTTCCTTACTTCAATTGTGGCTCCGATCATAATCGCGCCTGTTGTCGAAGAGCTGTTCTTCCGTGGGCTGGTATTGAGAGCCATATTCGACCGCAATCGACATAGGCCGCTTTTCAGCTACAAAGCCTTACTAGCCCTTATATCGAGCACCTTCTTTGCCGTTATGCATCTCACACAAGAGACAACGACAACCCGAATTCTCGTTACTGGCATCACGCTGTTCGGGTTCAGCATCGCCACCTCCATTCTCTCAATGAGCACTCGAAGACTGGGTGGATCGATCGTCGCACATGCCGTCTTTAACGGATTAGCGATCAACTGATTATTAGATATTTTTTATTGACATCAATTCTGTTTTTGCAAATTTACGAAGATCATATACGTTTGAGTATATCGTGAAGGCTCGTTTAGGTAATTAACCGAAATCTCATCCCGAAAGTAAGCAATACTATTTATTAAACATGGTGCGAACCAGCAAATTTTTTTGCAATTTGTGCGAAATCGCACTGTTTCTGACCAACGGAACAAGAGCCCTCGAGCTGTCTAGTAGACGACGTCTCAGCAATAATCGGTCACTGGAAATGAGTCTTTCTGTTTCGATTCGCTTTTGAAGTTGGATATCTGAAACCGATATGGATATCGCCGCTGCGATTCCTTGCTGGGCGCTCGAAAGTGCCATCTGAGCCAGCTCTCGAGCACGCCCGGAAGTTTTCGATTGCTCAGAATCTCCGAGTGCGGTCTCAATAGCAGAATTGAGATCATCGGGAGCAACGCCTATTGGCATTGTTTCGGCCCACGTCCTGCCGTAATTGACCAACTTCTGTAACTCTAAGCCGACGCGAGGAACATCATATGCTGAGGAAATAATCAGACCGTGTAGAGATGTGCCTACCCACAAACCTGACTTAGCGATCTCGTCGACCTTTGATATCGGGTCGAGCGCCTGAGATAACGACAACTCCCGACCGTTCGATTGTTCCTTAAAGGAACGTTGCAGTCTCCGATAAAGATCATTGCTATCGTGCCCGCGTGCTGAGCCCGCACTAAAAAGTCTAATTTCAAAGTTTCTCAGTTCACGACTACTTGCCAATATCGCAGCGAAGTTGTCGACGCCAAACTCCCTCAAAATACTCGCTTTTACCTGAACCAACGCAATATGGTCCGCCGCTGCACCATCAGGTTGATGAGAAAGGAGTATTGATTGAATGAGATCAGGCGCAAGAATGTGCTCCAGAGCTAGATCGTTGAGCAGATCGCTAGAAGCCCGGTCGCGAACGGAAATGAACGTGGCCTCTCGCAGCGCATGGATTACCTCTTGGCGATGCGTTCCACGCAGGGCTCTCACGCCGCTCAAACCAACCGAGTTCACAACCAGAGTGGACCTCAGCGTCTCTGGCAACGCCGACATTCGAGGAAGATAAGGCGATGCAGTATCGCTCAGCCCCGATAATTCGGTAATTCGACGCCTTCGCTCGGATCTGGAAAGCTGTTGGCATTCGTCAAATAGCTCCTCTGACGAGGACATTCGAAATGCGTCCTGGACTGTCGTTCCCCCAACTTCACCGCCCACCACCCAAACCAGCTCGAATCTGCTTTCTTGTGCGGCTTGAACGTATCCCCTCACATACCCCGGTAATGCGACGCTACCCGTTGACGGGAACGGTGCTGAGGCAGTGATGTCTAGGGGAAATTCTTCTAGATATCTCCTCGTTTCGGACAAAAACAGGAGATCCCCGAAATTATCTCTTTCGAAGGCCCCCATGAGTGCCGCTCGTAAAATGCTATTTGTCATGGGTGTCTTTTCATCTCTGGTTCGAGGGTGGTTAATTGATTGCCAATGACCCTAATCACGAACGTGACAACGCCATACGAATCGTTTTAGATACAAGCTTTAAATCCCGCCTGACCGGGGGAACTGCAATTGCACCGGCGTACACCGCAATCACCGAGACGACAGCGGCGGCCAAACTGAGAAGATTCCCCAGGGCCGCAGTCATCTGAACAATTGCAAACGACCCACCCGCGGCTATCAATGCGACCGACAGGAGGCGTATTGCCTGGGTCAGAAGGGGTCCTGAGTAAATATTTGCCGATTTTGTTGCCCAAGTTAACGCAATTGGCCAGGCAAGGCAGACCGCTAGCGCATACCCGGCCGCAACCCCGATCGGACCGAACCAAACCAAACTGATGACGCATAACGTCTTCAAACACAGCGAAACCAAGCTGAAATTCGTCAAGGCCTTGCCGTTACCTTTCGCCACAAAGATCCAATTAGCAACACCGGAGAGCTGCTGCATCGTCCCGGCCGCTGCTAACAACGCCACAACTGGTGACGCACCCGACCACTCCAACCCGAGCGAAATATTCACTATGGGAACCGAAGCGCCCACGAGAAGAGCACCAATGGGTGCGATCAGGTAACCAATCACAGCCTGACCGCGAAGCACATACCCCTCAAATTTTCGCGAGTCGTCGCGAAGCAATGAAAGTGCAGGGATTGCTACCGCTGTGGCGGGACTTTTTAATTGATTGAGAGGAGACATTACTAGCTGAAAAGACCGAGTATAGATTCCCACTGAATATGGGCTGGAGTACAGTCCTAGCGCTACTGTGTCGAAGTTGTTTCCCGCATAGGTAAGAGCTTGTGAAATTGTCATCTGGCCACCGAACTTGACTATCGGCCAGACCCCACTTGATCTTTGAGGACGACGCGGGCACCAACCTCCTGCCCAAATCGTGAGCACCATAGTAACCACTGATGTCACCATTAACTGCAACACGAGTGCCCAGTAGGTTAGGCCACCGATTGCGCCAGCAATAGCAACCGCGAGCCCCAGCACGGGAGAAATCGCATCGATGCCTGCCATTACCGCGAACCTCATTTGGCGATTCAGGTTAGCCCGATATTGAGAAGTTATCCCCCCCAAGAAAAACACCGATGAAAGAAATGGAAGAATCCCCTGAAGTTGAGGAACTCCGAAACTAGCAGCGATAACACTACTAAAAACGGATACCAGAATCATTAGAATCAGCCCAAAAGCGACACTGATCCAAAAGAGGATATCGCGTTGAGCCGCCGTAAGCGTCGAGCTCCGGATAGCTGCTGACGACAAACCAGCGTCCCTCAGCACCTCACCTAGGCCAACCACGGTCGTGGCAATGGCTACATAGCCGAACTCCGCAGGGCTAAGAAACCGCGAAAGCACGACGAGGCCGACCATCTGGGTCAAGACCTTCACGCTTTGGCCCATAAACATCCATCGCGCACCACGCGCTGTAACAGCACCTATTGCTCCGACGGCAGAACGTCCTGATTGAGAATCGATCAAGGACACGGGAAATATATTCTTACGTGCGAGATCCGAGCCTGTTTTACATACGAAATGAGGCGAATCGTCAGAATCGTCAATGGCATCTCAAGATCAACCTATCTCGCAACTCAGTGCATTTGCTCTCGACATATTCTTCCAAGCGGAGATTAATCGCATCCGCTGATGAGTCGTTCACGGTGAACGGTTGAGATTGTACAAACCATTCCGAGAGTTCTTTCGACGACGAAGCGTCGACCTGAACGAGCTGATTTCCGGCGAACTCAGATATCTCGTCGAGTGCTTGGCTTTTTTGTGTAACCACTTGCATTCCGCAGGCCAACCCCTGCCAAACCTTGTTCGCGATTACCGATCGGGCCTTCGGCGAAGGTCCAAAAATCCCCAAAATGACGTCGTACTGATGAATGTGAGCTAGAAGATCTACTTCTCTCACCGGTTCCACAAATTTGCATCGCGAGGAAATCCCCAAGGAGGACACAAGTTCGAGGGCACGACGTTTTTGACGCCCATCCCCGATCAAAGTGAGTGCGATCTCACGCCGCCTAGCAGCTAAGGAGACAGCCTCAAGGATGAGTGGCACGCCATGAAGCGGTAGGAAATTTCCGTAGTAAAGCAACCGGAGTGGAGGTTTGCCCGCGCCCTGGTCCCCAACGGCTCGCAATGGTGGGACTCCCAGCGAGGGCGTCGCCCAGGGAGGGGCCCCGACCGGTACGGACAAGGCGGGAGACTTCAGAAGAAACTTCTTTGTGAGATTATTTGCGCGCAAATCCGTATCAGAAAATACTTCATCCGCTAGCGTCACAGCTACCCAATCAGCGACCTGATAGCCAATTCGTCGCACGAAGGAAGGTTTCGAAAAACTATTGTCTTCGATCCTTGTCTCATGCAGACCTACAAACCAATCGACGGCGAAAATCGCCCCACGCAACCTAGCCGCGAGCCAGCCTAGAATAGCAAATTGAAGCGAGAATTCCGAAAGGATAACTACATCAGTCTTTGTTCGCTGACGAACTGTGAAATTAAGTAACCGAACAAAGTTTCTTAAATACCCTCGTGTGGGTTCGATTGGCAGCACATCGACACGATCACCGTGGGTGGCTATAAAGAAGGTACGAAGTCGCCGGTTACGCGGGTAAGCGAGATCATGAACTCCAAAATAAAGAATGTTCAGCCGTTGAGAATCGCTCTGTCGAGCCTTTACTTCATACGGGGCTTCTTCGTACTGGACTACTTCATACGGGCTAGCATTTTTGTCAAACATGATCGCTGTGTGTTCTCGGCCGGCGAAGTTTCATCGATATTGCCTGCAGATAAATGGATTCTAGAACCGCCGATACGGATGTAGAAAGTGGAATTGTTGACCTGCGGAAATTTGGGATCGCTGCGAATACCTCAAGGATTGAGTCGGCCCAGACTGCGACATTTCGAAAGTCATTCACCAGCAGGTAATTGCCGCCGTATAGTTTAGTCACTTCGGGAAGTCCGCCGACTGCCGAAGCGATTAACGTCCTTCCGGCGAGCAACGTTTCGGCCGCGACCCTTCCAAATGGTTCCTCCCACTGGGTGGGCACGATGACTGCGTTGACAAGCGAGTAGAACTGCTCTGGAGAGATCACCCCGACCGCGGTGATATCGCGATCTTCGGCCACTACAGCCGCTAGTAATAACAGCTGCGCCGTGGACCCCGTCCCGGCGACTATGAGCTTCAGCCCCGCTGATGGAGCGAGGTCTCGCGCCTGCTTGAACGCCTCTACAGCGACCCAGGTCCCCTTCTCATGAGAGATTGTCCCGAATAAACCAAAAATCTCACGACCTTCTGTCTGATTCTCGAGCCTCGCCGGTTTCGTCGGTTGATTGTAAACGGTGAAAACTTCGTCGGTGTTGGTCACTGACCCTGCCGCGCGGTGCACTCGAACCATACCGTCACTCACCGCGGCAAATACCGTCGGCCGTGACTTGCATAACCTGAAGGAAAGGCGCCGTAACCCGCAAAGTGTTCGCGCTTTGGCGCAGCTTTTACCGTTGTGATCTGCAGTCGTTTTCAGACAGATTAGGTAGTAATCTCGCAAACTTTGCACGCTTGGAAGTCCTCGAACGGCGAGCCAAGCAACCCACCCTATTCCAGCGAGATTATGAAGGTGAACGACGTCCGGATTGAATCGTACGAGTTCGCGACGTAAGAATCTCAGCGTTGGAACTCTTGACATTTCAGCCAGGTGAAAACGGACTTTTTGGCTCAGCGAAACGTTCACATTGCCGGCTTGAAACGGGATGAAGGCCCGGCTTCCAAAACGGATGATCTCTACACCACCGATATGACTGACTGTTGTCCCTTCTGATTTCGGGCCGATAGTAAGTATTCGGACTGAAATACCCTGAGAGGTCAATTCCTCCGCTAGCTCTTGAAGCGATCGTTCAGCACCCCCCAAAATCCACGGAGCGTAGGAGGTCGAAATCATCGCAACACGTCGTAGCGCCAAGGGTTTTTTCACGTTTCTATTTCGGGACGTGAGCAGAGCTGATCCGGTGATCAGTTATCGCGGTGAACACAATCTCGGCACTTTTTTTCCAAGAAAAGCGATTCTCTACCGAAGCACGTCGAGCTACCCGCGTGGCTTCGTCTGCTGGGCGGAACTGATGAGAGGCGATGAATGTGATTTCATCCGTCCAGGCGCGCACAGACCGAGGATCAAGGTAAGTAGCGAAGTCGCCGCAGACCCAATGGAGAACTGTGATGTCCGAGACGATCAAGGTTGCGCCGCTCGCTAGCGCCTCCAGGGCGGGTAGTCCGAATCCCTCGTCGAGGGTCGGAAAAAGTACGGCCTTTGCGCCGCAGTACAGCGTCGCGAGTTGCTCATCGCTGACGAAGCCCAGATGAATAATCCCCTCAGGTATCGGTTCTGAGCGACCCGCAAACACAACTGATTCCCCGGGTCCCACAACAACTAAGGGGAGAGCTTGACGTAAATCTTTTGCCACTAGCGCGTAAGCGGCATAGAGGTGCCCCAAATTTTTTCTCGGGTCTGCACTTGAGAGAGCCAATAAAAAATTACCCGTTGTGAGGTCAAGTCTTTCCAGTGAATTTTCTACTGCGGAAGCATCCTGCGTCTGAAGGAAAAATTGGGCCGGAGCGTTTGGGGCGACAATCACCCGAGCTCTGCACATTTTGAGCGCACGGAGCTGCTCTGCCACGGGTTCGCTCACCGCGACGATCAGAGCCGCGCTGCGGATTTGCCAGTACAGGGCAAAAGAATGCGTTATTCGATACGCACGGCTAAACCACTCAGGGTGATTTAAAACGAATAGATCATGAATAGTGACCACATGACGCCAGGAAATAAATGGGCCACGGCTCGTTAACGTCAATAGATAGCTACCCTTGGCGGTGCACATAGCAAGAGTTTGAGCCCATCCCCAGCACAGCACTCGACTGTGCTGGAAATTTTGCGGTACTACACGTTCTTGGATGGACGTGTTGCCGAGTTGCACTAATTCGGTTGAAAGCTCTGACGCATATCGTTGCTGGCCTGTCACTTGCTGGCCACGAAATGATCCGTTAATAATTAGCTGGAGGCGCGAGTTATTAAATTTCTCGGATCGGAGTGCGCCAGAGGCTGAGTTGAATTGCGGCATCAGATCACCCCATCAAGCGAACGGTAAAAGAGCAGGGATGGGTCTCGGAGAAAGTGATGCTGCCATCCAGTTATCTAGTCTTTCAATAAACGCAAGGTCGCCGAATTGAGTTCTCGCGGCTTGCACGGCGTGGGTCATGTCTAGGCCAATAGCCGCCTCAATCGCTCGTGCTAGGTCGGAGGGTGACGCAAAGTCGACGACTACTCCTCCGCGCAGGATGCCCACACTTTCACTTGCTCCACCCTCCGTAGTCACGAGTGCTGGTGTTCCCAAACTCATTGCCTCAACCGGCATAATGCCGAAATCTTCGACTGCCGGAAAAACGAATAGTGCCGCAGCTTCGTAAAGCGCGTATAAGAGGTTGTCTGACGGCCGATTCACTATATGGACCGCTATAGACGCAATCTTTGCAGCGTTGGTGAGCTGCGCCAACAAGGGCCCAGACCCCGCGATCACCACGGGTATCCGCGCTATCTCCCCGGTTTGGATCGCCGCTTCCAGTCGCTTATAGGCCACAAAACGAGAGGCAGAAAAAATAAATGTTTCTGGCAGACCGCTAAGAATAGCTTCGTCTTCGCCCGATAATCGATCCCTCCAGGGACCGCCAGATTGCAACTTCTCCACATGGACCGGGGGATAAATTACTGTTGCATCTTGATTCCACGAAGATCGAATACGCGTCCTGATGAATTCGCTGTTGGCAGCAAACTGTGGTCCCTCACTGGCACGACGACGATCGAGCTGCTTCAGTGCTGGGCTAAGGAATCTTGCGGCTGCTGACTGACCACGTTCATCGTGATCCGCGGCCCAGACATAGCGGGCTGGCGTGTGAACATACACAAAAATCTCTGATTGTGACCGCGAACTCCGAGATCCAATGTGGTGCGCGAAAGCGTGCGAGCTCACCAAGGTCCAGTCATAAGATGATATATCTACCGAACGCCAGGTGCTGGGCATCAGAGGCAAGGCTAGGAGTTTGCGAGACCGTAGCGGTGTCTTCGAAAGCCAGGATTCGCGAACTCGCGCTCCAGGAAATCTTGCCGGACTATCGTTCCAGAGACAGAAGATATCTGCATCGGAGTGGTGCTTTGTCATTACTTCGAGAACATTCTCCGAACCTCCGATTGACGCTATCCACTCGTGTGCGATGAGCCCGACCACTAGGGACCCGTCAGATCGAAGCACGTCCACATAAAGGCGTTAAGGATTCCGGTGGAGAAAGAATGCAACACGTTCGTATTCATTAGGAATCGCCGGCATCGGACAACGCAGAGACACGGTTGCGCTTTGACCTGCGGGATTCCCTTTCGTCAGTTGGATCTGATCCGTAGCGGCCGTAGCTGTGTCCATAGCCATAGCCATAGCCATACGCGCCAGATTTAGTGGGCGGCACCATCGTGAGGACAACCCCTGAGACTGTCGCCCCCACGTTCGATAGCGTCGTTATCGCGCTCTTAAGCTGCCCTTTGTGGGTTCGTCCAACCGCCACGGCGATGATCACACCCCCGACACTCTTAGCGAGAATCGCCGCATCAGTGACGGGCAACAGGGGTGGTGCATCGAAGAGCACGATATCAAACTGGCTATTTAGGTTTGCAATCAGATCATGCATCGCAGCCGATCCGAGAAGTTCGCTTGGGTTCGGCGGGACGTGCCCTGCCGGCAAGACAAACAGTTGATTGCGTCCCCACGGCTGGATCGCATCTACCAGAGCCACCCGACCGATTAACACGTCGGTCAAACCGACGGAACCCTCAATGTCCATGTACTGCGCCACAGTCGAGAGCCGAAGATCGCCGTCGACTAAAAGAACCCGGGCTCCGGAATCAGACATAGCGATGGCGAGATTCGCCGTCGTTGTGCTCTTTCCCTCGGTCTCAATAGATGAAGTAACAAGAAAACTCCGGTCTGCTCGGCCAATATCCAAATATTGGAGGTTCGTGCGGAGTATCCGAAACGACTCGGCTCGTGGGCTTGTCGGATCGACGTGAACTACCAGAGGCCTAAGGGCGGCTTTGTCGTCAAACGCAATGCCGCCCAAAATTGGCGCAGAGGTGACGAAGCGCACATCCTGTTCATTCTTGATCCGCGTGTCGAGAATTTCCCGAATGAGCGCGACGCCGACGCCCAATAAGAGGCCGAGGAGGGAGCCAAGCCCCATATTCAACAGGGTATTTGGAGCGACAGGAACGGCGGCAGGGACCGCAGTTTGAGCGATTGTCAACCGCACTGGCGAAGCCGCATCGGAAGCCGCCGGAATTTCAATAGCCTGAACAACATTCTTCAGGCTGAGCGCAGCGGCATTCGCAACATCGGCTGCGAGTTGTGGGCTGGGGTTTGAAGCCACGATCGTGATCATTGACGTGTCAAGCAGGGACGACGCTGTGACCGATTTTGCAAGCTCGGCTGCGCTCTCACGCAATGATAATTGGACAATTACCGGGTCAAGAACGATTGGAGTAAGCGCGAGGTCGGAGTATGTCTTGACTCTCTGAACAGAAAAGGTATTCCCCTGGACGAGATCGACGGCACTTCCTGTCGATTGCGTAGAAACGAATACCTTTGCACTCGATTGGTAAATCGGTGTCTGAATCAAGGAGAAAGCCGTCGCCGAGACGGTTCCAGTCAACAGGAGCAGCAATACCAGAAGCCAACTCTTGCGCAAGATGGTGAGGTAGTCACGAAAATCCATTGGCTGGCCTTTGATGGTTGGGAGTGCCCCCTGCAGAGCGTGTTATCAGATCAGAATGCCACAGATTCAACCTGGCAAATTTTTACGTCACCACCGCGTTTAACGGATTGATGCAAACTCCAAACCGTAGTGCGCCAAAACCTCCTGGTCATATCAGAATCGGTTAGGTGATCGCAGCCCACGATGTTCGAGTAACGCGTGCGTGAGTCGAGCGCGCGTGAATCGTCAATGAGCTGCTATCTACGATAATGATTTTCGTGCGCTCGATTGTTGGGAGATAATTCCTTCGTGAAATTACTGCGAGACATACCAACGGCAGCCAAGATCAAGCTCATGGCTGCCGTGTACTCCCAATAGTCGACAAGGGCGAAGGCTGCAATCGTTGCCAATAACGTTGCTCCACTGGAGAATATTCGATCGTGAGTGGACCGTCGAATAAGTGAGAATGACAGCCAAATCAGTACAACAAAGATGATCAGCGACACGACCCCGAGCTGCAAGGTCAAGTTAATAAAATAATTATCGACCACGATTCGACGTGTTGCGAATCGGCTGGCTGAAGCTGCACCAGAGTAACCAAACCCGTTTCCAAGAATTTGGAAGGAGTGTTGCGCAAACAGGTTTTGCCACAACGTCACTCTCTCACCGAGACTGTCCGTGCGGAGGAGACCGCTCAGCAGGATGTAGACGAATAACGCAACCGAACCGACGATGAGAATGAACCGACGAATGAAGTTGGAGCGCGCGCGATCGGTAACAATCCAGATACCGATCGCAAGAAAAAATACCAGCAATCCCGTGCGATAGGTACTTGTTATCAAGCAGGTAATCGACGCAAGAATTGCGACGACGCGAAGTCGGTTGCCCGCGCGTCCCGGTTCAAGCGTTGGCCACCACGTGATGGCCAGTGCACCCATAATTCCGGCAAACGCTCCCAGTGCATAGTTCGTGGCGAAGAGGCCTGGCGCTCTTAACTGTCCTTCATAAGATCGAACCGTTGTCCCATAGGCAAAACCGCGCTGAACAAGCCCGCTAATTCCAATGAGGCCTTCAAAAATCGCGGCAACGGCTGAAAGCGCGACGATGAGGGTTCCCAACCTCATCAGACGCGCTCCTGCCGCGGCAGACAATGTTGATGCGATTAGCGCGACAAAAATGGGTGTCACGAATAGTCGGACGCCTTGAATCGCCTGTAAAGGACCGATGGTGTACTGACTTACAACAGTCCCCAAAACAGTAATTATTATTGTGGCCGCAAGGATCCGCTTAGTATTTCGTGAGATCTTTGATTGTTTTGGTCTGAGCGTTCCCAGAAGTCCGACTATGGCAACGGCAAACGACGTCGTCGAAAGAATCGACACATCAATTTTTAGTGCGGTAGCCAAAAGCTCGAAACCAGAAACGGCTAGCACTGCCCAGACGGAAAATTCGGGAAACCAAAAGGCGAGAACGAGAACCATTATGGCGACTGCCCCGCTGAGGGTGAGCGTTGGGCTTACACAAGCAGATACTGCCAACCCGATTGTAATCGGCACCAGGAGAAACATCAGCGCGACGTTCGATCCGAGTGACCAGCGCACCGTTTTCATGAATTTCCCACGGCCACAGTGTACTGAAACCAGAGCAAGAAATTATTTCCCCGAATTGCCGAGTGAGGCAGTCAACAAACTTCGGCCAATTCTGAATATTTGTCGTACCCGTGGGTACCCCATTGCCTGCACGAAAGCGTCTGATGTTGTTTGAGCCGAGACCGGTTGTCGAAAGATCGGGTTTCCTCTCCCACCCGAAGCCGGTCGTCATACTGGAATGATGCGTTGGTCTAAACCATCCGGATTGAACACCACAAATCCATCGAAAAGGCTTGCCTCCCTCGACGGACTGCGCGGGATAGCCGCCGCGATCGTCCTGGTGCACCATACTCTGCTCACCTTTCCCGGTTTGGCCGGGCCCTACCGGGCGGATGGCAACGCGGTATCCGTCTGGTCGCTGGAATGGTGGCTCACCTACACTCCCCTGCACCTTGTGTGGGCGGGCAACGAAGCGGTGTATCTGTTCTTCGTTTTGAGCGGGTTGGTGCTCACAATGTCGGTGCTGCGAAGCGGCACTAAAACCCGCGCCTTCGACTGGATCACCTACTACCCGCGGCGAATCGTGCGGCTCTACGGTCCGGTGCTGGCCGCCATCGCGATCGGCTACGGCCTGCTGTTGTTGGTACCGCGGGATGTGGTGAACGAGGTTGGCTCGTGGATGAATGACCGGCCGACTGACTATCCGCTGGCCACGGTGGTTCGTGATGGGCTGCTGGTTTTTGGCTCTTCGGGCACGATCAGCCCGCTGTGGTCGCTGCGTTGGGAGGTGATTTTCTCGCTTGCCCTGCCGCTGTACGCGGCGTTTGCCACGACCCGGCGCTTGCCCCTGTGGGTGAAGGTCGTGGGTGCCGTGATGCTCCTGGCGATTGGGTCATATTTGGCAAACTCCTACTTCTTCTACCTCAGCATTTTTGCCGTCGGAGCTCTGCTTGCCGGGCATTGGCAGCAGGTATCCGAGATGGCAGGCCGATGGCGAGCGCGTTGGTTTTGGCCGGGTCTGTTCGGTGCCGCGGTGCTGATCACCTGCGTGCGCTGGGAACTCGGCGGGTGGGGTGTGCCCCGAGGTGCCACCGGCGCCCTCACCTGGCTGAGTGTGATCGGAACGGCACTGCTCGTGGTGTGCGCGGCATTCTGGCCGGCTGCGCGTCGCACACTCACCACGCCGCCCCTGCTTTGGCTGGGGAAAATCTCCTTCAGCCTGTACCTCGTACACGAACCAATCGTGATCGCCGCCCGCTTCGCCACCCAAAGCCAGTCGCCCTGGGTAGGAGTTGCCATTTCGCTACCGACCGCCGTGCTCGCAGCGGTGGTTTTTTACCACCTTGTAGAGAAACCCTGTTATCGCTTCGCAAAGAGCATCCGCCTGCGGCGCAAAAGTTTGGTGAAGCAGTAGAGCTCAGCCTTAGCCGACTTTCAGCGGCTCGCCCTCGCTCACCACCTCGGCACCGAAGATGGCAACCAGTAGTGCCCGCGTCCACTCGATCAACGCGGCGTCGCTGTAGGGTTCGCCGTTGAGTTTGGGCATCGGCACCGTGACCGTCTTGGTCGGGGCGTAAAAGCGGGAACCCGGATACATCCGTTGCAACCGCACCTGCACCGAATCGGCCAAATCCGCCGCGGCGATGCGCAGGTTGCCGCCCGCCGACACCACCTCGCTGAGGCCCGCCTTCTGCGCCATGCGCCGCAACTTCGACACCGCAATGAGGTTGAGTACCGTGAGCGGCGGCTCACCATAACGGTCGGTGAGTTCCTCGGTGACGGCGTCGATGGCGGTGGCCGCGGATGCCGGCCCGCTCGCCGCGGAAAGCTTCTGGTACGCCTCCAGGCGCAACCGCTCGCTCTCGACGAACTCCTCCGGAATGTGGGCATCCACCGGCAGTTCGAGCCGCAACTCGGTCTGACCCTCGGCCACATCCCCGCGGAAGGTGCTCACCGCCTCCCCGATCATTCGCAGATAAAGGTCGAACCCGACCCCGGCGATGTGCCCGGACTGCTCACCGCCGAGCAGGTTGCCCGCGCCACGAATTTCGAGGTCTTTGAGCGCGATCTGCATGCCCGCACCGAGCTCGTTGTTAGCGGCGATGGTTGCCAGGCGGTCGTGGGCGGTCTCGCCCAGTGGCTTTTCGGCGTCATATAGGAAATACGCGTAGGCGCGCTCGCGCCCGCGACCCACCCGACCGCGCAACTGGTGCAGCTGGCTGAGGCCGTACTTATCGGCTTTGTCGATGATGAGGGTGTTGGCGTTGGCGATGTCGAGCCCGGTCTCGATGATGGTGGTGCTCACCAGAACGTCGTATTTGCGCTCCCAGAAGTCCACCATCACCTGTTCGAGCGTGTGCTCGGGCATTTGACCGTGCGCCACCGCGATGCGCGCCTCGGGAACCAGCTCGGCGATCTGCGCCGCCACCCGGTTGATGCTCGACACCCGGTTGTGCACGAAAAAGATCTGCCCCTCGCGCAACAGCTCCCGCCGGATCGCGGCGCTGATCTGCCGTTCGCTGTAGGGGCCCACAAAGGTAAGAATCGGATGCCGGTCCTCGGGTGGCGTGGCCAGCGTCGACATTTCGCGGATCCCGGTGACCGCCATCTCCAGCGTTCGCGGGATGGGGGTGGCCGACATCGCCAGAATGTCTACGTTGGTTTTGAGCTTCTTCAACGCGTCTTTGTGTTCTACCCCGAAGCGCTGCTCCTCGTCGATGATCACGAGACCCAAGTCTTTAATCACGATGCCCTTGGAGAGCAGGCGGTGGGTGCCGATGACCACGTCCACCGTGCCATCCGCCAATCCGTCGATGGCTTCCTTGGACTCCTTCTCGCTCTGGAACCGGCTGAGGGCGCGCAGGTGCACGGGGAATCCGGCGAAGCGCTCAGCGAAGGTTTCCATGTGCTGGCGCACCAACAGGGTGGTCGGCACGAGCATGATCACCTGTTTGCCGTCTTGCACCGCCTTGAACGCGGCACGGATCGCAATCTCGGTCTTGCCGTATCCCACGTCTCCCGAAATAAGCCGGTCCATGGGGATCGGCCGCTCCATGTCGGCCTTCACCTCGTCGATGGTGGTGAGCTGGTCGGGGGTTTCCGCAAACGGAAACGCCTCCTCGAGCTCGCGCTGCCAGGGGGTGTCGGGCGGGAAGGCGTGGCCGCGGCTGGCCATCCGTGCCGAGTACAGCTTCACGAGCTCCACCGCGATGTCGCGCACAGCTTTTCGCGCCTTGGTTTTGGCGGCGGTCCAGTCGCTGCCACCCATCTTGCTCAGGGTCGGAGCCTCGCCGCCGACATAGCGGGTGAGTAAATCGAGCTGGTCGGTGGGCACAAAGAGCTTGTCGCCGGCGTGGCCGCGTTTGGAGGGCGCATATTCGATCGCTAGATACTCGCGACTGTTTTTTACCGGATGCCGCCCGCCGGTCGACACCTCGCGCTGCACCATCTCGATGAAGCGGCCGATGCCGTGCGTGTTGTGCACCACGATGTCACCCTTGGTGAGCTGCAGCGGGTCAACGACGTTCTTGCGTCGGCTGGCGAGCTTCTTCACCTGCCGGGAGTCGTAGCCGGCGGTGCGACCGTAGAACTCGCTCTCGCTCAGCACCGCGATTTTGGCGTCTTCGAGCTCGAACCCGTGCTCCACCGATGCCTTCAGCAGGTAAGCGACGCCCGCCTCGGCATTCTCGGGTAAGAATTCGGCCACCCGGCCTGCGTAACCGTGCTCGGCGAGGGATTCGGCGGCGCGCTCCACTAAACCGGAGCCCTGCGCCACGATGACCACCACCCAGCCGGCGCGCAACCGCTGCCCGACGTAGTGGATGGCGCCGTCGAGCACTCCGGCGAAGCTCGGCACGATGGTGGCGTCGAGACGCACGTAGTCGCCCGCGTCCTCGATGAGAGCCGAAAGTGCTTGGGCCTTCGCCGCGCGCTCCCGCATAGCCACGGTGATGTTCGCGACCGGCAGCGGCTCGGCGGCCCCGGAATCGAAGGTGCTGAGGGTGAACCAAGAACGGTGGCCGGCGGCATCCCGCAGCGTATTCAGGGTAAGAAAGTCTCCGGCATCGAGATCGATCGGGGCTTCTGCGCCGACGGTGGCGGCGTTCCAGGCGGCGCTGAGAAACTCGCGATTGGTTTCGACCAGGCTCTGCGCGCGGGAGGCGACCCGCTCGGGCGAGAACACGGCGATCGATGCCGACTCGGGCAGGTAATGAGTGATCGGCACGAGCCGGTCGACCAGCGCCGGTGCCAGCGATTCCATGCCTTCCACCGGAATGCCCTCGGCGATCTTGGCGAGCATCTGCGCGAGGCTCGGAAACTCGTGCTGCATTTCGCGCGCACGCTGGCGCACCTCCGGGCTGAGCAGCATTTCCCGGCTGGCCGGTAACTCCACCTGGGTCAACACCTCGGTGAGTGAGCGTTGATCGGCGACCGAGAACGGCTTGATCTGTTCTACCTCGTCACCGAAAAATTCGACCCTCACCGGATGCTCGCCGTCGGGCGCGAAGACATCCAGAATGCCGCCGCGCACCGCAAACTCCCCGCGGCGGGTGACCATGTCCACGCGGGCGTAGGCGAGGTCGACGAGGGTTTTCGACAGCTCGGCGAGATTGTAGCCGCGGGCGCCGGCGGTGAGGCAGAGCGGATCGAGGGTGAGCAGGTTGTCGGCCAGGGGCTGGAGGGCAGCGCGCACACTGGCGACGATGACGATGTCGCGAACGTCGGAGCTGCCGGCCGCGACATCCGCTTGCCAGAGTTGCAGTCGTCGCAGCGCGTGAATGCGCTTGCCGACCGTCTCGGCGCTCGGGCTGAGGCGTTCGTGGGGCAGGGTTTCCCAGGCCGGAAACTCGATGATTTCGGCGTTCGGCATGACGCTTGCCAAGGCTAAGCGCAGCGATTCGGAATCCCGGCCGGTTGCCACGATCGCCAGCAGGGCCTGCGGGCCGGGGCGGGCGTCGAGAAGGCCGGCCAAGAGAGGCGCACGGAGACCGTCAATGAGCGAGAAATCAGCGCTCAAGGTGGCGTATTTGATGGCGTTATCGAAGGTGCGGGCGCGCGAAAGTGCCGGGATTAGGCCTTGAAGGGTCACCGGTAAATTCTACGCTGGGGTACCCACAGGGAAGGTGCGCGACCGCAGTGCTGGGAGTTGCGCCGGGTGTGTGGGCTACGACGCGGTATGGCTACGACGCGGTATGAAACTTGAGCTGCGCGGCGGTGAGGCCGGCGTTGGCAACGAGCTCGACGGCATCCGCCGCATCGGCTACGAGGTTCGGCAGCGTCAGGCGTTCGGCGGAGGAGAAGTCGCGCAACACGAAATCGGCGGCGGCCTGACGACCGGGCGGGCGGCCAATACCCACGCGCACGCGCACGAAATCGGCGGTGCCGGTGGCCGAGATGATGTCGCGAATAC
>JACMPQ010000029.1 GCA_014377425.1 Microbacteriaceae bacterium
ATTGCTCCAAGGTAATCGGCGGTAGTCGGCCCGGTCGCGGCATCCGAGTCGCCGGATCGGTAGATCGCATTTTCCAATGCGCTCTGCGAAGCCTTCCGGGCGGCAAATTCGATATCGGCCGGGGAGAAACCGTCGGTTTCGCCAACGAGGGCATCGAGGTCGACGGCACCGGCTGCGCCCTCGGGAATATAGCGCTCCCAGATGGGGCGGCGGGCGGCCTCATCCGGTAACCCAATCGGGATGACGTAGTCGAAGCGCCCGTGCCGCAAAAAGGCCGAGTCGAGGGAACGGATGAAGTTGGTCGCGCAGACCAGTAGGCGATCGGGCTGGTCTCGAAACGCCGGGATGATTTTGAGCAGCTCATTGGTGACGCCCTGGAGGGGCGACGGCGGGCCACCATTGCGCTGGGCGGCGATCTCCTCCACCTCGTCGATGAACACCACGGCGTGCTCGAGGTCGGCGATTTTGAGGAAGGTTTCGCGCAGGGCGCCGGCGAGTCCCAGCGGATCGGCGGCGAGCCTTGAGGGAAACACCTCAATGAACGACCACTCCAGCCGGGAGGCGATGGCCCGGGCGAAGGTGGTTTTGCCGGTTCCGGGAGGGCCGAAGAGCATCACTGCCCGGGGCGGGATCACGCCGTAGCTTTCGGCGAGATCCGGTTTGGCCAGCGGCATGACGAGACGACGTTCGAGTAGCTCCTTCTCGCGTTGCATTCCGCCGATGCTGTCCCACAGCCCACGGGCGAGCAGCCGACCCCCCAGTTCGGAGAGCACGCTAAGTTCTTTGCGCTGCACCGGAATCTGGCGCTCGAAATAGCGCAAATTCTTTTTGATCTCGAACCCCTGATCGAGAAAGGCATCAGCTCGCATGGCGGTGTCGGGCAGCAGCGCGGAGAGCTTCGACAACCCGTGCTGGCCCATCTGGCGCTCCAACGCGGCCAACATCGCGCGACCGATTCCCTGCTTTTGCCACGCCTCGGTGGTGGAGAGGAACACGATCCAGCCCTGAGCGTGAGCGGCACGCCCCACGGCGGCTCCAATCACCACATCGTCGTGCAGAGCCACAACCGCGTGATCTTCCTGGCAGGAGGCGAGCACCTCCGAGAGGGCATAGACCGGCTCGGCCGGGGACGCCCGCACCTCCTCCCAAAGGTGCAGAATTCCGTCGACGTCGTCGGGATGAAAATCTCGAATTCGGAACGCGGGCACAGGCGTCTTCTTCCTCTGGGGGCGATCTTTCGGATGGGCTATCGGGTGGGCTGTGGGGGCGGCAGTTCTCCACGCAAGTTTTACACGGCTCGACTCCACAGCCACGACGTGGTTGAGTTCTCCACGGATCGATGGCGCTCTAAAACTTGGCAGTGACGCGCTCTGCGCGCAGACTGAGCAAAAGACACCTCGACGGAGAAGCACATGAGCACCCTCAACAATGCGATCGATCTTGCCGTTCGTTCGCACGACGGTCAGGTCGACAAGCTCGGCCACGACTTCATTGAGCATCCGCTGGCTGTTATGCGCCGCGTCGACACCATTGAGGAAAAAATTGTGGCGGTGCTGCACGACATCGTCTCCCAGACTCCGGTCTCGCTCGAAGAGCTGCGCACTCGGGGGTTCTCCGATCGCATCCTCGGACCGGTCGAGGCGATGACCCGCCGTGACAACGAAACGCTTGAGCAGTCCATCGGTCGCATCGCCCGCGAGCGCACCGGAATCGCACTCACGGTCAAGCTGGCCGACATCGCGCACAACGCCGATCCGGAGCGCCTCGCCGGGCTCGATCCGTTCACCCGGGCGCGCCTGACGAAAAAGTATGAGCGCTCGGCCGAACTGCTCGGTACCTCGCTGACGGAGATTTGCGCCACCGTGCTCGAGCGCCCGCACGTGGGCTGACGGGCGCGGGGCAGAAGGCATCCGAGGTAAGTTCGCCAGCCCGCGCGTGCCGCTCTCTCACCCTGTCGGTGAAACGTTAGACTCGGGCGGTCGGTAGGTACCGAACACACGAAGTGAGGAATGTCGGGATGACAGCTAAGAACCGCGACGACGTGGCCGTACTCGACGGCCTGCAACCGCCCGTTCTTGGCCCCACCGGCAGAGCCGTCAAGGTTTTCCCGGTGCCGGAGCGCTTGAAGCAGCACGGCCCCGCCCGCATCATCGCCCTCTGCAATCAGAAGGGTGGCGTGGGCAAGACCACCACCACGATCAACCTCGGCGCCTCCCTCGCCCACTACGGTCGCCGCGTGTTGGCGGTGGACTTCGACCCACAGGGCGCCTTGTCTGCCGGTCTCGGGGTGGCCAGCCACGACGCCCCCAACATCTACGACCTGTTGCTTGGCACCACCAAAGACGCCCACGACGCCATCCAGCACTGCTCGGTTGAGGGCCTCGATATCATTCCGGCCAACATCGACCTCTCCGCCGCCGAAGTGCACCTGGTCAATGAGGTCGCCCGCGAGCAGATCCTCGCCCGGGTGCTGCGTCAGGTGGTCGACGAGTACGACGTCATCCTCATCGATTGCCAGCCCTCGCTCGGCATCCTCACCGTCAACGCGTTGACTGCAGCGCACGGCGTGCTCATTCCGCTGGAATGCGAGTACTTCGCCCTGCGCGGGGTGGCCCTCCTGGTGGAGACCGTCGACAAGGTGAAAGATCGGCTCAACCCGGTGCTCAAGCTCGACGGCATCCTTCCGACCATGTTTGACTCCCGCACGCTGCATTCCCGCGAGGTTCTGGAGCGGGCCGTGGAGCGCTTCGGCGACCAGGTCTTCGACTCGGTGATCAACCGCACCGTGAAATTTCCGGATGCCAGCGTGGCCGCCCGCCCCATATTGCAGTTCGCCCCGGAACATCCTGCTGCTGCCGCCTATCTTCAATTCGCCCGTGAACTGATCGCCCGTGGCGCCGTCGCCTAACGCGGTGGCGACCACGGCGGGTGCTGTTTCAGAGCTGGCTGTTCCGGATGCCGCACCCGGCCGCTTCTCGGTGCGCGTCGGCGACTTCAGCGGACCGTTCGACCTCCTGCTCTCGCTCATCAGCAAACACGAGCTCGACCTCAACGACATTTCGCTCAGTAAAGTCACCGACGAATTCATTTCCTACCTGCGCGGGCTCGACTCCACCGCCGACCTCGACGAGGCCACCGAATTTTTGGTGGTCGCGGCAACCCTGCTCGACCTTAAGGTCGCCGGCCTCCTGCCGCAGGGCGAGTTAGTGGATACCGAGGGGGCGGCCCTGCTCGAGGCCCGCGACCTGCTCTTTGCCCGGCTACTGCAGTACCGCGCATTCAAGGAAGCATCCGCCTGGGTGGGCGAGAAGCTGCGGGCGGAGTCCACCCGTCGGGCGCGATCGGTGGCGCTGGAGGAGAAATACCGCGCGCAGCTGCCGGAGCTGCGTTGGACACTCAGCGCCGCGGATTTTGCCGCGATCGCCGAGCTTGCCTTCACCCCGAAAGAGCTGCCGACAATCGCGCTCGACCACCTGCACGCGCCACTGGTGAGCGTGCGCGA
>JACMPQ010000004.1 GCA_014377425.1 Microbacteriaceae bacterium
CGCGGGCCAAACCCCCAACAGCGTTCCTGCTGCTCGGCCCTGCCTTCGTCGCCGCGATCGCCTACGTGGATCCCGGAAACGTTGCGGCCAACCTCACCGGAGGTGCAAAGTACGGCTATCTGCTGGTCTGGGTGATTGTGCTGGCAAACATCATGGCCGCGATCGTGCAGTACCAATCGGCGAAGCTCGGCATCGTCACCGGGCAAACCCTGCCCGCATTGATCGGATCGCGGCTCGGCACCGGGGCGCGCCGGTCCTTTTGGGTTCAGGCCGAACTAATCGCGGTCGCCACCGATCTGGCCGAAATCATCGGCGGCGCGATCGCCCTCAATCTCCTCTTTCAACTGCCGCTGTTTGTCGGTGGTCTCATCGTCGGCGTCGTCTCGATGCTGCTCCTGGCAACTCAAAATCGGTTCGGTCAACGGCCGTTCGAAGCGATCATAATCGGTCTTCTCGCGATCATCGCCATCGGTTTTACGGCCGGGCTGGTCGTAAATCCGCCGGATGCGAGAGCCGCGGCCCTCGGTCTCCTGCCGCATTTCGAGGGCACCGGCTCGGTGCTGCTGGCCGCCAGCATCCTCGGGGCAACGGTAATGCCCCACGCCATCTATGTGCACTCCGCCTTCGCCCGGGATCGCCACGGACACGCCACCTCTATCGCCGAACGAGTGCGGCTGCTCAAGGTCACCCGGCTAGACGTCAGCGTCGCGTTGGGGATTGCCGGCTTGGTGAACCTCGGGATGCTCCTGCTCGCTGCCGTGAACCTCAAGGGAGTTGCCAACACCGACACAATTGACGGCGCCTATATTGCGATCGGCTCGGCCCTCGGGCCCGGCATTGCCCTCACCTTCGCGATCGGGCTGTTGGCCTCTGGGTTGGCCTCCACTTCGGTGGGCGCCTACGCCGGGGCAACCATCATGGAGGGGCTTTTGCATCGGGGAGTACCGCTGCTCGCGGGACGCGTGGTCACACTCATTCCGGCGCTGACCCTGCTCGCAGTCGGCGTGGACCCCACGGCGGCCCTGGTCGTGAGCCAAATCGCCCTGAGCTTTGGCATCCCGTTCGCGCTCATTCCGCTGGTAAAAATCACCAACGATCCCGCGGTGATGGGGGAGCAGGCGAACAGCAAACCGATGCGCTGGGCCTTGGGAATCGTAGTGACGCTGGTGGTCGCTCTCAACGTCGCCCTGATCGCTTTGACCTTTGCTGGAGGCTGACGATGGCTCAGCTGGCACGGATGGGAGTTCGTTGAGGCACTAGCGTTAAAAATGCCATGAAGAATTCTGCCTCGTACCCCTCCTCCATTCCCGTCGATCTTCCCACCGACAAGCGCGTTGCCGCTGCCGTGGGCCGCTATGGGGAGGCGGACGTCATCGAACGCTCCATCGCCCTACTCGGCGGCGCCAACGTGGGGGATGACTTTTTGCTCTACGTGGGTGGTCGCCACGCGCAGGGCGTGTTAGACGGCGCACCCGCGCTGTACTGGCCGGAGGTATGGGGCGCGCGTGCCCTGCTGCACGTCTGGAACCAGTCTGCTGTTCCCGCCATTATCGCGAGCCTGGAGAATCAGGCCTGGCGCGTGCGGGAAATGGCGGCGAAGGTTGTGGCCCACCGAGAATTGCACGTTGCCGGCAAACTGGTGGACTTAACCACGGATGAAACGCCGCGGGTGCGGGCCGCCGCCGCGTGGGCACTTGCCGCCGTTGGCACCACCGACAGCATTGAGGCCATCGCAAAGCTTCTTCGCGATCCGGAAAAGGATGTCCGCCGCGCAGCTCAGCAGGCGCGCGACGCACTGTTTGGCCGCGTGGGTCGCCCGGCACGGGTTGAGAACCCCGCTGCCGAGACCCCCGAACCCGACGACCAGTGACGCCGGGCGCGACACCCTCAGCGCAGCGTAATTACGCTTTAGCTGCGCGCCTCGGGGGCAGGCTCTGAGGCAACGGGTTCGTTGAGGCGGCGAGCCTTGCGGGCTTTCACCGTGGACTGAACATAGTGAAACAGCGTCGGAATTAGGGTGAGGGCCACGGCGCCAAGCAGGATTACGTCAATGTAGTGCTCAACAAAGTAACGAACCGGTGGAATGTAGCCGAGCAGGTAGCCGAGCAAAGTTATGCCGACACCCCAGACCATCGCGCCGACAAAGTTGTAGAGCGAGTACTTCTTGTAATTCATGTGCCCGACGCCAGCGGCAATTGGAACGAAGGTGCGCAGCACCGGAACGAAGCGGGCGAGGATCACGCTGAGGGCGCCAAACCGGGTAAAGAAGCGGTTGGTGCGCCCCACATTCTCGCGGCTAAACAGTCCACTTTCCTTGCGCTCAAAGACGCGAGGGCCGAGCTTATGGCCGATCAGATACCCGGTTTCGCCGCCGAGGAATGCCGCAAAGCCGATGGCGAGGCACACCAGCCAAATCGGCACATCGATCACGCGGCTGAAGGTCAGGATGCCGGTGATCACCAGCAGCGTGTCGCCCGGCAGCAAAAAGCCTATTAATAGTCCGGTTTCGGCGAAAATCACGAAACAGATTCCCAGGAGGGCGAAGGCACCGAATCCGGCAATCAACGTCTTCGGATCAAGCCACGGAATCAGGGCAGTTGGCATGGCAGTCAGAAGTTCGAGCACGGTTGGTCTCCAGTCGTTACCGATGCTTGATCGCTTCGGCGGCAAATTCGATGGTTACCCCAGAATACTGGCCGCCACGCTGGAACATCCGGTAACGCCATGCACTGCCCTCCCGGGGCACAAGACACCGGAGCCCTCGTTACCACACGGGGGTAGATCTCCCAAGTGAATGCGGCCAAGCACGATCCCACCGGTTTCATGCGTTAAAATCCTAGTATTTGGCTGATTAGGGCCAACCGTTCACCACGCATCGCCTGCGTTCACGCGGCACTCCAAGCGGCGAAAGTAGGTTCCGGATGAACCGGTTCACAAAGGTTCTGGCTCGGTTGAAGCGGGCGACCCGTTCGGAATATCACGCGTTCTGGCGGTCCCAACCGGTCAAGCCGAACACCGTGTTGTACGAGGCCTTTGCCGGAAACGGCATGCTCTGCAACCCGGAGGCGATCTTCCGCACGCTGTTAGCGGCCGCCGACCAGCAGCATTTGAGACATATCTGGGTGCTCACCGACTTCGACCGCTACTGCGAAACGATTGCCGAATTCGCGTCGGATGCTCGCGTCAGCTTCGTGAAATATCGCTCCCTTGGGTACTTTCGGGCCCTCGCGACCAGCGGAACGCTCATCAACAACTCGACCTTCCCGCCGGACTTTGGCAAGCGACCGGGCCAGACCTACCTCAACACCTGGCACGGCACGCCGCTGAAACACATGGGCTACGACATCCCGCACGGAGGCCTGCAGACCGGCAACATTTTGCGTAACTTCGTTGCCGCCGATTATCTTCTCGCCGCCAACAGCTTCATGACCGACACCATGTACGCCTCCGCCTACAAACTGCGAGGCATTTTCCGGGGCGTTGTTGTCGAGGAGGGCTATCCCCGCATTGACCGCCAATTTCTGGAATCCGGCGAGGCAGCGGATGCCCGCGCGCGACTAACCGCGGCCGGCCTAGCCATTGGTGAGCGCGAGATCATCCTGTATGCGCCTACCTGGAAGGGGGCATCGTTTCATCGCCCGCTCGACGACGTCGACGAGCTACTGGCACGGGTTGCGGAGCTTGAGTCTCTCATCGACACCGACCGCTACTGCGTGCTTCTGAAAACGCATCAGGTGGTGCACGAGTTCGCGAGCCTGCGACCCGAACTGAACCGGGTGCTGGTTCCGAACGGCCTTCCCAGCAACCTCATTTTGGGTGTCACCGCGGTGCTCGTCACCGACTACTCCAGCATTTTCTTTGATTTTTTGCCCACCGAGCGGCCCATCCTGTTTCTCACCCCCGACTTGGCAGACTACGACGATTCGCGTGGTTTGTACCTTGTCCCGGAGGATTGGCCGGGACCGGTGTGTGCCACGGTGCCGCAACTGGCGGACCAGATCAATCAGCTTTCAAACGACCCGCCCGCGGCTTGGGCAGAGCGTTACCGGGTGGCTCAAGAACGATTTACCGCGCTCGATGACGGCCGAGCGAGCGAGCGGATCGTCGACATCGTGTTCCGCCAAAAACGCGAGGGCTACCGCATCCGGCAATTGGCCGACGACGCGCGCGAGTCGGTGCTGATTCATTTGGGCGGCATGCGACCCAACGGCATCACGACCTCGGCGCTGAACCTCCTGAACAGCATCGACCACACCCGATTTGACGTTTCGGCACTGTTTCCGCTCACCACGCGGGCATCCGAGAATCCGGAACAGCAGCAGATTCATCCGGAAACCCGAATGTTTCCGCGCGTAGGCGGCATGAATGGCAGCAAGCTGTTTCAGGCCGAACGCCATCTGGCGCTTCGAATTGGTGCAACCGGGGAGCACGCCCGAAATCGACGCCAAGACCGGCTCTGGGATGAGGAGTGGGCGCGCTGTTTCGGGGCGAGCCGGTTTGACTACGTGATCGACTTCAGCGGCTACAGCCCGTTTTGGGCGACCCTGCTTCTGCATTCCCCCAAAGCCATGCGTTCGATCTGGCTGCACAACGACATGGCGGCCGACGCGCACCGGGCCGTCGGGGGTCGCCGCCGCCTGCTGCTCAGCCTCACCGGGGTTTTTCGGCTCTACGCAGACTTCGACCACCTCGTATCGGTCTCGCCGGCGTTGGCGGAGATTAATCGACGAAAGTTGGAGCTCTACGCCGCCCCAGAAAAATTTAGCGCTGCCCTAAACACGGTCGACTTCGTCAGTATCCTGACGGCGTCTCATGAGTTAGCGATCACCCCTGGCGAGCCCGGTTCGGCGCGATCGCCGATTTCTGCGGCGGCAATCGAGTCGGTCCTCGCCGATCCCGAGCTCACCGTGTTTGTTACCGTTGGTCGCCTCTCGCCGGAGAAGAATCAGGCGCGCCTGGTGCGAGCGTTTGCGCGCATCCACGCCGAAAATGCGGCTACCCGGCTGCTTCTGGTCGGTGATGGTCCGCTATATGGCGACCTCGTTCAGCTCGTCGCCGAACTCGGGCTCGGTGACGTGGTCACGCTCGCCGGACTCCAACTGAATCCCTGGGGGATCATGGTGCGGTCGTCGTGTTTCGTGCTCTCCAGCGACTACGAGGGGCAGCCAATGGTGATTCTGGAGGCGCTGGTGTTGGGGTTGCCGGTGGTTACCGTTGACTTTGGCTCGGTCGGCAATGCTCTCCCGCTGGGCTTGGGGTTGATTGTTCCGCAGTCAGAAGACGGTTTGGTGGAGGGGATGCAGCGCTTCCTCGCCGGTACCCTCAGCACGCGTCCTTTCGACTACACCGGCTACAACCGCAAAGCGATCAACGAGTTTTATCCGGCAATTGGGGCCGAGCGTCCCGCGGACACCGAGTAGGGGCCTGCCGCAAAACGAGAAGCGACCTTGCCGCCCGCTCCAGCGGTCACGCACACCTCACCCAGCTTCAGAAAGATGCCGCCAACTACGCTGCCGGAATGAGCAAACTTGAGGGCGCGGTCGTGTTGGTTGTTGGAGCATCCGGTGGACTGGGATCGCGCATCGCGACCCAGTTAGAAGCGGCGGGAGCCCGGGTAATTCGGGCGGCACGCAACCCCGAAACGCTCAGTGGGCCGAACGCGTTCTTGGCCGATCTCACCGCCGCGGGTGGCCCAGCGGCGATCGTCAATTCCGCAGGAAACGCCCACGGTCAGCTCGATGGCGTTGTGGTGGCAGCCGGTTCCGTTGCCTTCGGTCCCGTTGCCAACGTTACGGATGCGGCCATCACCGAGCTCTTCGAAATCAACGCCTTGGCACCGATCCGCATCATCCGGGAATCGTTGCCGTTGCTTGCGGCTTCCGCGGCGAGTGGACGGCAGCCGTTCATTGTCACCTTCAGCGGCGTGGTGGCAGAAACTCCTACAGCCGGGCTCGCGGTGTACTCGGCCGCAAAAGCCGCTCTCGCCGGCTTCATGAAGGCAGCGACGCGGGAATTGCGGCGCGACGGCATCCGGATGCTCGATGTGCGCCCCGGTCACACCGAAACCGGCCTGTCCACGCGCCCGATTGAGGGCAGCGCTCCGGCGTTTCCGGCGGGCCTCGACCCGGATGCCGTGGCTACCCGCATCGTGAAGGCAATTCTCGACGGCGAAAAAGACCTGCCCAGTACCGCATTCTGATCTGATCTGATCTGATCTGATCTGATCTGAACCGAGCCGCCGCGCACGCGGTGACGGCGACAAACCCTGATTCAGTATGTTTGTGACCAAGATGTTGGTGACCACGATGTTGGTGACCACGCTTTTGGTCGTAACTCTTTTCACAACGACGCTGAACGGATGCCGCACATGACGCTGACCCCCACCGCCGCCGACAAATTTTCCTTCGGGCTCTGGACGGTCGGCTACAACGGCTCAGATCCTTTCGGCGGGCCAACCCGACCGCCGCTTGACGTGGTCGAGGCCGTTACCCGGCTCGCCGAGTTGGGTGCCTACGGGCTCACCTTCCACGACGACGACCTGTTTGCGTTCGAGTCCACCGACGCCGAACGCCAGACGCAGATTGACCGGCTGAAGCAGGCACTTGCCGACACCGGCATGACTGTTCCAATGGTGACCACCAACCTGTTCAGCGCGCCGGTGTTCAAAGACGGCGGATTCACCTCCAATGACCGGGGCGTACGCCGTTTCGCCCTGCGCAAGGCGCTGCGTCAGCTCGACCTCGGCGCAGAACTCGGGGCGAAGACGTTTGTTATGTGGGGTGGGCGGGAGGGTGCGGAATACGACGCGGCAAAGGACATCCGCGGGGCACTCGAGCGTTACCGGGAAGGAGTGAACCTTTTTGCGCAGTACGTAATCGACAGGGGCTACGACCTGCGATTCGCCATCGAGCCGAAGCCCAATGAGCCACGCGGCGATATTCTCCTGCCCACCGTTGGCCACGCCATGGCGTTCATCTCGACGCTGGAGCATCCCGAGATGTTCGGGGTCAATCCCGAAGTTGGGCACGAGCAGATGGCCGGGCTGAATTTCACCGCCGGCATCGCGCAGGCGCTTTACCAGGGCAAACTTTTTCACATTGACCTCAATGGGCAACGCGGAATTAAGTACGATCAGGATCTCGTCTTCGGCCACGGGGACCTACAGAATGCCTTCGCGCTGGTCGACCTCCTGGAGCACGGCGGTCTGGAGGGCGGCCAGGCCTATACCGGGCCTCGGCACTTCGACTACAAGCCTTCTAGAACCGAAGACATCACCGGCGTGTGGCAATCCGCTGCCGCGAATATGCGCACCTATCTGCTTTTGAAGGAGCGCGCCGCTGCCTTCCGCGCCGACCCGGAGGTTCAGGAAGCCCTCGCTGCATCTCGCGTTCCGGAGCTTTCCGTGCCCACCCTTTCCGCCGGGGAAACCTACGCTGAGCTGCTCGCGGACCGTTCCTCCTATGAGGACTTCGACACCGACGCCTACTTTGGTGGAAAAGGCTTCGGATTTGTGCGACTCAACCAGCTTGCGCTCGAGCACCTTCTGGGAGCCCGCTAGTCGTTTAGCCTTGAACGGCTCTCGCTGGACACAAATCCAGCGCGAGCCGTTTCTTATTGCGTGAAAGGAATACCGTGACCCTCGTCGCCGGCATCGACTCTTCAACCCAAAGCTGCAAAGTGGTGATTCGCGATCTCGAGACCGGCGCCACAGTGCGCACAGGCCGCGCTGCCCATCCGGAGGGTACTGAAGTCCACCCGCAGGCCTGGTGGATTGCACTCGAATCTGCCGTTGCCGATGCCGGCGGGCTAAACGACGTCGCGTCGATCTCGATTGCCGCCCAGCAGCATGGCCTCGTCACGTTGGATGTACACGGCGAAGTGATCCGGCCCGCCCTGCTGTGGAACGACACCCGGTCATCCGGTTCGGCAGAAAATTTGATCGCTGAGATCGGAGCGGAGGAGTTCGCCGCACGCACCGGATCGGTGCCGGTGGCATCGTTCACGATCACCAAACTCCGCTGGATGGCAGACGAGGAACCGGCAAACGCAGCCCGAATTGCGGCCATCGCGCTGCCACACGATTGGCTGACCTGGCGAATGCGCGGGTACGGCCCGGAAAATCCCACCCTCACCGAGCTCGTGACGGATCGTTCTGATGCCAGTGGCACCGGCTATTTCAGTCCGAAATCGGGCGAATATGATCGTGAGCTCGTGTCTCTCGCCCTGAAATTCGACGCCTCGGACATCGTCCTTCCCGTGGTGCTTGCCGCAGGCGATCACCGCACGATAGCTGTCGACAGCACGCACTTCAGAGGCGGACTCATCATCGGCGTGGGTGCGGGCGACAACGCCGGTGCGGCGCTTGGCCTCAACGCGACGCTCGGCGATGCCGTCGTTTCGATCGGAACCAGTGGCACCGTTTTTGGCGTGTCGCAGCTGCCAGCCCGTGACGCTTCCGGCGCCGTCGCCGGATTTTCCAGTGCCACGGGGGATTTCCTCCCGCTCGTGGCAACACTCAATGCCGCTCGAATTCTCGACTCGATCTCATCCCTGCTCGGGGTCGACCACAACGGGCTCGCCGAATTGGCGCTTCAGGCACCGTCCGGCTGCGAGGGCCTGGTGTTAGTGCCGTACTTCGAGGGGGAACGAACGCCCAACCTTCCCAACGCCACCGCTTCGCTTGTGGGGATGACCCTGCGCTCTGCCACCCGAGAAAATTTGGCGCGCGCTGCTGTTGAAGGCCTGCTCTGCGGGCTAGCCGACGGTCTGGACGCGCTTCGCCAGCAGGGGCTAGAGGTGACGCGGGTGCTGCTTATCGGGGGAGCAGCGGGTAACCCCGCGGTAGCTCACGTGGCAGCCGAAGTCTTCAATGTGCCGGTGGTCATTCCTCAGCCCGGCGAATATGTGGCGATCGGGGCCGCAGCACAGGCTGCCCATGCGCTCACCGGTAATTGGCCACATTGGCCACTCGCAGTCGTGGACACCACGCCGTCAGCGTATCAACCGATCATCCGCGGGCAATATGCCGACGCGATTGCGGGTCTTGGCTTGACGCCGGGAGCCCCGATCTCCTGATTCGCGCCGGTAGGGACGATGAGCGGTCGTGAATCGGATTTCATGATTCTGACGACGAATCCGTAATGATGCGCCCGAATATTGAGCCAATTTCGTGCGGAAGAAGGGACTTGAACCCTCACGCCTTGCGGCACAGGAACCTAAATCCTGCGTGTATACCAATTTCACCACTCCCGCGAGCAGCTCTAGTTTACCGGCGGTGGCGCAGGGTCCGGTGCGCGGTCGGTGCGGGAGGCTCGATGCGGCAACCGTCTGCAACTTTGCACGTTGGGACTGCAAATCCCCGCGTTGACTGCGTCGCATACGCGCGTCGATACTCGATAGATTCTGCTCGAGAAACGACTCCGAGCGCCGGTCCTGGCAACGCGGTCTATGAGCGCTCACCGAGATTTGGTGCGAGGAGGCGATAGCCGAGCGTGTCATCGTTGACAGGAGTTCCATGACTGAGCCGGGCACCGTGAGTCTCGCAATCGAACCAAGCTTGAGCGGGCGCCGCGCCCTAGTTACCGGTGGAGCCAGCGGAATCGGGGCGGCCATCGCCTGCTCGCTCGCAGCACAGGGAGCGCACGTTGTCGTCGCCGACCTCGACGGGGAGGGAGCGGCGGAGGTCGCAAAACTGATTGGTGGAACCCCGTGGCAGGTGGACCTTCTCGACCCCGAGGCACGCATCGACTCTGTGCTCGCCGCTGAACTCAGCGCGGTCGACATTTTGGTGAATAATGCCGGCATTCAGCGCATCAACCCGATCCAAGATTTCGATCCCGACGATTTTCGTCGCATCCTCTCGTTGATGTTGGAGGCACCCTTTCTGCTCATTCGGGCTGCGTTGCCGGGCATGTACGAGCGCAACTTCGGTCGAATTATCAACGTCTCCTCGGTGCACGGGCTGCGGGCATCCGCGTTCAAGAGCGCCTATGTTGCCGCCAAGCACGGGCTTGAGGGCTTGTCAAAGGTAACCGCGCTCGAGGGCGGCGCACACGGCGTCACGAGCAACTGTGTGAATCCGGGCTACGTGCGCACCCCGCTGGTTGAGAAGCAACTGGCCGAACAGGCTGCGGTGCACGGCATAGCTGAATCGGAGGTTTTGGAGCGTGTCATGCTTACCGAAAGCGCGATAAAACGATTGGTCGAACCGGATGAGGTCGCCTCCTTGGTCACCTGGCTCGCCTCCGACCATGCGGCGATGGTCACCGGGGCCAGCTACACAATGGATGGGGGCTGGTCGGCGCGCTGACGTCGGTGAGGCCGCGGCCCACGTTGAGCGAGACCGGCTCGACGCGCGATTATCCGTTTCCGCGCAACTGCGGGGTATAGCGCTGGGTCTGGGCTCTTAGCGCATCGGCAACCGCTGCCACCGCCGGCTGGAGCAGCGAATCGCTGCGCAACACCATCCAATAGGCGAGTGTTTCGGTGAATTGCTGCGGGAGCACCCGCACTAGGTCGTCGTGCCGGTCGGCCATGAAACAGGGCAGGAAACCAATCCCGGCGCCGGCACGCGTGGCCTCGACGTGCACGAACACGTTGGTGGAGCTGATCGATTCCCGCATTGTGGGAACCAGTCGGCGGGGGGCGTCGAGGTCGTCGACCTGCAACATGGAGTCGACGAAATAGACCAGCGGATGCCGTACCAACTCTTCAGCGGTGGCCGGCATACCGTGCTCTGCCAGGTAGGCGCGTGAGCCGTACATGCCGAGCGCGTAGTCGCCGAGTTTGATGGCTTCCGCGCGATGCACCTGCGGCTCGCCCACCACCACCTCAATATCAAGCCCGGAGCGATGTTGCATGGCGCGGCGAGTGACGGTGAGAATCTCCACCCGCAGGTTGGGGTTCGTCCGGCGCAGGGCGGCGATGGCGGGGGTGGCGACATAGGCGCTGAAGCCGTCGGTGGCAGAAATGCGCACGACGCCGGTGAGGAGACGTGCGGCATCCGGAGACTCATTGAGAGCGGCGATCGCCGTTTCTACGGAAATAGCCGCCGCAACCGCTCGCCGCCCGAGTTCGGTGAGTTCCCAGCCACCCACGGTGCGGGCAAGTAAGCGGCCGGAAAGCGTCCTCTCAAGAGCGGCAATCCGCCGGGAGACCGTGGTGTGGTTGAGTCCGAGACTCTCAGCCGCGGTCGTAAAACGCCCGGTGCGGGAGACGGCCAACAGAATAAGCAGGTCGTCGGGATGGGGGGCGGATGGTGACGACGTCGAGTCCAGCATGTCTGCAAGTATGCAGACGAAATGTGCGCAACTGGTCATTGAGTCGTGCTCAGTCGGCGGGAAAACTAAATGGAATTGGCCCGTCTGCCTCGGTGGTGGCCGAATACCCATGACAGGCGTCAGCGACGACGCCGGAGGAGAAACCGATGAGTGTCAACAAAACCATGCGGACGGCGGCATCCGGAAAGGGAGAACCGAGCGGCGGTGCAAAAGTCTCCGACACAGAAACCTCGGGACTAAAAAAGATCGTTGCGGCCTCGATGGCCGGCACGGTGGTGGAATGGTACGAATTCTTCCTCTACGCCACCGCTGCGAGCCTCGTCTTCGGCACCGTGTTTTTCCCAAACGCCGGTACGCAGCTTGACGGGATTATCGCCGCATTCCTCACCTACGCGGTGGGGTTCATCGCCCGTCCGATCGGAGGAATAGTCTTCGGTCAGATCGGCGACAAACTCGGTCGCAAGCACACCCTCCAGGTGACGATCATCCTGGTCGGGGTGGCAACCTTTTTGATGGGCTGCCTGCCCGGCTTTAACACCATCGGCTACTGGGCCCCGGCACTGCTGGTTATTTTGCGCTTCGTTCAGGGCTTCGCGGTTGGCGGCGAGTGGGGCGGCGCGGTACTACTGGTCGCCGAGCACAGCCCGAACAAGTCACGCGGGTTCTGGTCCAGCTGGCCGCAGTCGGCCGTGCCGGTCGGCAACCTGCTCGCAACCCTCGTGCTGCTCACCATGTCAACCATCCTCTCCACCGAGGAGTTCCTCAGCTGGGGCTGGCGCGTCGCGTTCTGGCTCTCGGCAATCATCGTGCTCGTCGGCTACTACATCCGCACCCACGTCAACGAGGCACCGATCTTCCTCGAAGCCCGTGCTCAGGTCGATGCCCAGAAGGCCGTCAACTACGGTGTCGGCGAGGTAATCCGCAAGTACCCGAAGGGCATTCTGCAGGCGATGGGACTGCGCTTCGCGGAAAATATCCTGTACTACACGATTGTCAGCTTCTCAATCGTGTACCTCGTTACCGTGCACAAATACAACACCAGCCAGCTGCTGCTCGCACTGCTCATTGCTCACGCCGTGCACTTCCTCGTGATTCCGCAGGTGGGGCGCCTGTCCGACCGGATCGGGCGCAAACCCACCTATCTGATCGGCGCCTGCCTCGGTGCCACCTGGGCGTTCTTTGCCTTCCCGATGTTCGATACCCTCAACCCCACCATGATTGTGCTGGCCATCACCATCGGGCTCGTGTTCCACTCCTTCATGTATGCCGGACAGCCCGCCATCATGTCGGAAATGTTCCCGACCCGGATGCGCTACTCCGGGGTATCCCTCGGCTACCAGGTCACCTCGATTCTGGCCGGATCGCTCGCGCCGATCATTGCAACCGGGCTGCTCAAAGAATTCAGCTCCTGGGTGCCGGTGGCGTTCTACCTCGTCATCGCCTGCGTGATCACCGCGATCGCCGCGTTCTCGCTGCGTGAGACCAAGGGCATCTCTCTGCGAGATGTGGATGCCGCCGACGCGCGCAAGCACGGACTGATCTCCAGCGACACCCGCTCTTAATCCTGCCCTCCCAGCAGATGCGCGGCTCCCGGCTTCGGGGCCGCGCACTTCTGTGTTCCTGTCGTCTTTGCGGACCGTTGCTGTGGATAACTCCGGCACCGGAATCATCCCCTCGCACAGGATGAAACCATGTCTACGGCCGTCTCCCACATCACCGATCAGGTGCGCGAACGGGTGCGCCGGGATGGCGTCGACCTCGGCACGGACCACGCGCTCGCCTCGCGTTATGTGCGCGACGAGGTGCAGCGCTACAGCGAACGAGCGCTCAGCGGCGCGCTCCCGATGCTCGCCGACGAGGCGCACACGGCGAGGCAAATTGTGGCCGCCATCACCGGGTTTGGGGTTCTTCAGCCCTTTCTCGACGATCCCGAGATTGAGGAGATTTGGATTAATGGACCGGAGCGGGTGTTCGTTGCCCGAGCCGGGGTGCCCGAGCTCACCGACATCCGGCTGGCTGCGAGCGAGGTGCGGGACCTGGTGGAGCGGATGCTGCAATCCTCGGGTCGCCGGGTAGACCTCAGCTCCCCGTTTGTTGACGCCTCGCTCGCCGACGGGTCACGCCTGCACGTTGTCATCCCAGATGTCACGCAGCGGCACTGGGCGGTAAACATCCGCAAGTTTTCCAAACGAATTCGCGACCTCAACCGACTGGTACTACTCGGAACATTGACCCGCCAATCCGCGGAATTTCTGCGCATTTGCGTGCTTTCCGGGCAAAACATTTTGGTCTCCGGAGCAACCCAGAGCGGCAAAACCACCATGCTCAACGCCCTCCTTTCGGCATCGCGGGCCACCGACCGCATTGTGACCGTGGAGGAGACTTTCGAACTAGATCTCGACGCCCGCGACACCGTAGGGATGCAGTGCCGGCAGCCGAGCCTCGAGGGCAGCGGCGAGATATCCCTGCGGCGACTGATCAAAGAGGCGCTGCGAATGCGACCGGATCGACTCGTGGTGGGCGAGGTGCGGGAGGCGGAAACCCTCGACCTGCTCATCGCGCTAAATAGCGGGCTCCCCGGAATGTGTTCCATTCATGCAAATGGTGCCCGGGATGCGCTTTCCAAGCTCAGCACGCTGCCGTTGTTGGCCGGACGAAACATCGATTCCTCGTTCATTGTGCCAACCGTCGCAAACGTGATTGACATCGTGGTGCATTGCGAACTGCAGCAGAGTGGCCAGCGCCGGGTCACCGAGATCGTAGCCCCCAGCGGAGCGGTCACCGAGGGAGTCATCGAGGCCGCCACCATCTTCGATCTGCGGCACGGAGTACTCGAATCCACCGGTAGCTACCCGAGCAAAATGGCCCGATTTACCGCGGCCGGGTTTGATCTCACGGCAGCCCTCGTCTGGGGCGGATCATGACGTCGCCCGCACTGAATGCGCTGAGTGCGCCCCCGTTAGTGACGGGCCTGCCGTTAGTGACGGGCCTGCCCCTAATGACGGTACCGCCGCTGAGCGTGCTTCTCGGGTTCGGACTCGGTCTCGGCCTGCTGCTGGCGGCTTCCCCGGTACTCTGGCCAAGCGCGGTTCGTCGGGCCCACCCGCTGCCGAGACTGCTTGTTGTTTTGAAGGATCGGATGACGCAGGCCGGGCTTCATCGGGTCTCGATTCTGACCCTGATCGTGGTGTCCGTCATCTTCTCGCTCGCGGTCGCAGCCCTGACCTTCGCTCTTCTCCCCGTGTTTGCGCTTGCTGCGACGGCCGGGCTTGTGGCGCTGGTGTTACCGATACTGGTGATCACGGCGCGGGCGCGACGCCGTCGCACGGCAAATCGCACGGTCTGGCCCGACCTCGTGGATCATCTCGTGTCGGCCGTGCGATCGGGGCTTGCCCTTCCCGACAGCGTTGTGACCCTCGGCTACACCGGACCAGCCGCCGTGCGCGAATCCTTTCTCTCCTTCGAGCGCAGTTTCCGTGCCACCGCCAATTTTGCGCTGAGCCTCGACGAGCTGAAGGACCACCTCGCGGATCCGGTGGCGGATCGCGTGTTGGAGACGCTCCGGATGTCCCGCGAGGTCGGCGGCAGCGAACTCACAACTGTGCTGCGAAACCTTGCCAACTACCTCCGGCAGGAGGCAGCCATCCGAGCCGAAGTTGAGGCTCGGCAATCCTGGGTGGTCAACTCGGCTCGATTGGGGGTGGCAGCACCGTGGATAATTCTCGTGCTGCTGGCCACCCGACCGGAAGCGGCGGCCGCCTACAACTCTGCAGCGGGTGTAGCGCTGATCGTTGGCGGCCTGTTCGTCAGCGTTATCGCATACCGAATCATGATGGCGATCGGGCGAATCCCCGAAGAGCAGCGGTGGTTTCAATGACGGCCATCCCGGCATCCTCCGTGACCGCCTGGGCGGTATTTTGGGGAATATGTTTCGGTTTCGGATGCTGGGCGATGCTCAGCCTGATGCCCCAGCTCAACCGTCCGCCGCTCATGCATCGCGTGGCCCCGTACCTCGTCGACGTGTCGCCGGCTGCCCGAGAGCTTCTCGCCCGCCGGGCGGTGAACCCGCTCCCGGTGCTCGGCACCTTGCTCGGTCCGCTCGCTGACCGTCTGAAACGGCTCCTGGGCAGTGTTCTCGGTGGATCCCGGCTGGTTCGCGTTCGCCTGCGTCAGAGCGGGTCGACCCTCTCCGCCGACGGTTTTCGTGCTCAGCAACTTGTCTGGGGCGTGGCCGGGCTGGCGATCGGGATTGCGGCAGCGGCAGTTTTAGCGCAGTATCAACCGATTCCGATCCTCGCATCCGTGTCCATCACCGTGGCATGTGCCGTCTCCGGAATTTTTCTGCGGGACTACCTGCTGGGGCGCGCCGCATCCGCACGCCTTTCCCGAATGACCAGCGAGCTCCCCACCGTGCTGGAATTTCTCACTCTGAGCCTCTCCGCGGGAGAAGGAATCCTCGACGGCCTTCGCCGCATCTCCCGCATCAGCCGCGGTGAATTGGCCACCGAACTTGGTTTGGCCGTCTCAGCGGTCAACGCGGGCATTCCCTTCGCGCAATCCCTCCGGCGGCTGTCCGTCGAGCTTGAGCTGGCGCCGCTTACGCGCACCGTCGAACAAATGGTGGGAGCGCTCGAACGGGGCACACCCCTCGTAGAGGTGCTGCGTGCGCAGGCGCAGGATTCCCGCGATGAGGCCAAACGCTCGCTGTTGGAAACGGCAGGAAAGAAAGAGGTGGCGATGTTGGTGCCCCTGGTGTTTTTGATTTTGCCGATCACCATCGTGTTTGCCATTTTTCCCGGCATCTTCGTTCTCCGGCTCGGCTTCTGATGATCAGAGTGCCGCGCCGATCCTTCTTGTCCACCGCGTTGCCCCGCAGCTCCACCCGCGTTTCCCGGCCCCTAACTTCCCGACAGCAACACCCCACTAGTAACACCCATTCGAAAGGAACGACACAAATGAAGACACAACTGATCAACCTGTTGAACCAGATCAGGACGATAATCGGCGGCAGAATTCGAGCCGAACGCGGGGATGTTCCCGGGTGGGTGCTCATAACGCTGATGACTGCGGGCTTGGTCATCGTGATCTGGGCCCTTGCGGCCCCCGCCCTCAGCGGAGTATTCGAACAGGCGATCTCCCGCGTCACGGGATTCCAGGGCCGCTAATTGCTCTCCGGCAGAGTGTCAGCCGCGGCGAAAGTCGCAGAAGTAGCAGAAGTCGCAGAAATAGCAGAAATTGCAAAAGCAGCAAAAGCAGCAAAAATTGCGAACGTACCGGACACGGAGTAGGCGTCGGGTGCCACCAAAATACCGGGTACCGAGCTGGGTTCTGGCGCTGGGTAGGCTCTGGCGCCGCTCCGATTCAGGATCTGCCGCGGCCGAATTTGTTCTGGTCGGCGCGCTCCTGACCGTGCTCGTACTTACGGTGATGCAATTGGCGTTGGTGCTGCACATCCGCAATACGCTCATGGATGCCGCGGCGGAGGGTGCGCGGTTCGCCGCTTTGGCCGACGCCGAGCCCGGGGATGGCGAGACCCGCACCCGCGCGTTAATCCGTGTCGCGATCGGGGACGGCTACGCCAGGCATGTCACGCTCACGCAAGGCCGCCACCTCGGACATCCGTCCATTGCGATTTCTGTGCGCGCGCCGCTGCCTCTAATCGGTTTGGTCGGGCTGGATAGTGGCATGGAGGTGATCGGACATGCGGCAATTGAAAAGCTGGGCTGACCGCGGGCGACGGGTAGTACGAAACCGCGGGTCTACCGGCGGGACTCTTCGATCGCGGATGGATGACGCCGGCGGCAACGCCTCGCTGGAGTTCATCACCGCCGGCATGATTTTGCTGCTGCCCATGGTTTACCTCGTGGTCGCGCTCGCCGCAGTGCAGGGAGGAGCCTTCGCCGTAGAGGGCGCCGCACGGCAGGCCGCACGCGTGTACGTGCAGGCACCGGACGTTGCCTCTGCAACGGTGGCAGCCCAGCGCGCGGTCGACTTTGCGCTGTCCGATTACGGTCTCGCAGTGGGCACGGCCACAATTCAAATTCGGTGTCGCCCAACGCCCGCAAACTGTCTGACCAGGCAAGGGCTGGTCTCGGTGACGGTGCGAACCGAGATTCGCCTTCCGCTGGTTCCGGCGACGCTTCCGCTGAAAGTTCACAGCAGCATTCCATTGCAGGCTTCGGCATCGCAGCGCGTGTCGCGGTTCTGGGGAATGCGCTGATGGCGAGCTCGATAGCTAACGCTTCGCGGGCGAGCGCGGGAGCCGGTGCGCGGCGTGAGGGCAAAACGCCCTCCAGCCTCCGCAGAAAGCTCGCGCTTGATGAATCCGGCTCGTTGCTTCCGCTCACCATCTTCTTCGGATTTCTGAGTCTCGTGCTCGTGTTGCTCGTAACGGCGGCGAGCTCCCTCTATCTCGAGCGGCAGAGGCTCTTTACCTTGGCGGACGGTGCGGCGATTGCCGGCGCAGAGGGCTTTCTCCTTTCGGCCGTTGCGCCGACGGCCAATGGGGTGCGAGCGACGTTGAATTCCGCAGAGGTCGCATCGGCAGTCACCGGCTACCTTGCGGACACGCCCAACAGTTTTGACACCCTGCGGGTCGAGCGGGCGGGTACCGTCGATGGCAGAAGTTGTACCGTGACCCTCTCCACGTTTTGGCGGGCCCCAATGCTCACCCTTTTCGTTCCGGCGGGTGTTCGCATTGAGGTGACGGCGGTGGGACGTTCGGTGTTCTGGTGACCGGTTCAATCAGGTAACCGGTGCCCCTTGGTCGCCGACGAAGGGCCGAGCCGTATCAGCCGTACGGGCCGCGCAATTAAGGTGAACGGAGCCTTGAGGAACGGCTAGTGTGCGGCAGATATTGCGGCACGTAGCGCAGCAGAATTGCAGCACCGACGATGCCGGCAACGCCGAGTATGGCGGTGGCAACTGCGAGCGAGGCGATCGCTGTGACAACCGACACCATGAGTGGGGCAGCGGCTCCGCCCAGATCTCCGGTGAACCGCCACGCGCCCAAGAACGGCGCGGGGTTGTTTTTGTCGGCCAAGTCTGCACCGAGGGTCATCAGAATGCCACTGCCGATACCGTTCGCTACCGAGAGAAACATTGCCACGGTGATAAACCAGACCACGTTGCCGGGCAGATCGTGACTGACCGCCAGCGCAATGTGGCCAAGCCCGAGACCGACCATTGAAGGCACGGCACTCCACAACCGACCGAAACGATCCATAATTTGACCACTCGCATAGAACAAAGCGAAATCTACCGCGCCGGCAATTCCGATGATCAGCGCCGTGTTCGAGCCGCCAAGCCCGATACTCACGGCCCACAGGGGCAGAATCACGGCGCGACTGGCACGAAGCGCCCCAACGAGGGCGGCGCCACTGCCAAGGCGAGACAACACTCCACGGTTGGCTCGAAGGGTTGCAAACAGGCCAACCGATTCCTGCGCCACGAGGGTAGGCCCGGCGCTGAGGGATCCGGCAGGGTTCGTGTCGGCCCCGACACCATCACCCGCCATATCGTTGGCCCCGCCGCCAACACGCTGTTGCAGCGCATTTCGGGGTGTACTGAACCCCGCTGCCGGATCCTTGAGGAGCAGCAAGATGAGGGCCGAGCCGAGGCATCCGACAATGTGAATGACAAACACCGCGGCAGTGGAACCGGTGAGGTGAATGACCAGGGCGGCGAGAAACGGGCCGACAAAGTATCCGAGCCGGAAGGTGCCACCGAGGGTGGACAGGGCGCGAGCGCGAATGGCTTGCGGCACGAAACTGGTCAAGAATGCGTGCCGAGCGAGCGCGAAAACCGCGGTGGCAAGTCCCACCAGCAGGATGCCGACACCGAGCAGCCACAGGTTCGTGGCAAAGGTGGCCAGGAGCAGCCCGACGGCGGCAACTAAGGCCGCACCGATCATCGAGGTGCGTTCACCGATGCGTGAAACGAGCCAGCCACTCGGAATGTCACCGATTAGGGTGCCGAGCATGATCATCGCCGCGATCAATCCTGCGATGGCAAGGGACGCGCCGAGGGAATCTGCACGGGTGGCGATGATCGGCAGGATGGCGCCCTCGCCGGTGGAGAATAGCAGCGTTGGAAGAAATACCGGAAGAGCTACGGTTTTCCAGCGAAATGGCGCTTCAGCGATAGTCATTAGTGCCAATTTTACGCTCGCTGAAGCTTACGACCGGCACCGCTAAGCTGAACGGGATATGGCCGAGCTCGATATTTCCGAACAAATCGCCCTGCTGCGATCAACGTTTCACGACATCCGCTCGGTGGTCGGGGTCGATCGGCTCACCGCCGAAATCGCCGACCTCCACGAGCAGGCTGGCGTGCCAGATCTTTGGGACGACCCGGAGAAAGCGCAGAAGGTCACGAGCGCCCTGAGCCATCGGCAGAGCGAATTGGCAAAGCTCGGAAGCATCCAATCCCGCCTCGACGACCTTGAAGTTTTGGTTCTTTTAGCCAACGAGGCCGATGACGAAGAATCGGTACAGGAGGCGGTTGCAGAACTCGCAGGCATTCAGAAAGTGCTCGGCGATCTCGAGATTCAAACTCTTCTGAACGGCGAATGGGATGCCCGCGCCGCCGTGATCACGATCCGCGCCGGGGCGGGCGGGGTGGGTGCCGCCGACTTCGCGGAGATGCTGCAGCGCATGTACCTGCGCTGGGCCGAACAGCACAAATACCCCGTGACGGTGCTCGACACCAGCTACGCCGAGGAGGCGGGCATCAAGTCGACCACCATCGAGGTTGACGCCCCCTACGCCTTCGGCACCCTAAGCGTTGAGGCCGGAACGCACCGTCTCGTGCGGATGAGCCCTTTCAACTCGGCCGGCAAACGCCAGACGTCCTTCGCCGCCGTTGAGGTTGTGCCGCTGATCGAGCAGACCGAGTCGGTGGAGATCCCCGAAACCGACATTCGCGTCGACGTTTTCCGCTCCAGCGGCCCCGGCGGCCAATCGGTGAACACCACCGACTCGGCCGTGCGGATCACCCACTTTCCAACCGGCATCGTGGTGAGTTGCCAGAACGAAAAAAGCCAGATCCAGAACCGGGCCGCCGCAATGCGGGTGCTGCAATCGCGACTGCTGCTCGTGCAACGTGAGCAGGAGGCGGCCACCAAGAAGGAACTCGCCGGGGTGATCACCGCCAGCTGGGGCGACCAGATGCGCAGTTACGTTCTCGCGCCCTACCAAATGGTGAAAGACCTGCGCACCGACTACGAGGTCAACAACCCCTCCAGCGTGTTCGACGGTGACCTCGACGGCTTCATCTCGGCCGGCATTCGCTGGCGCAAACGAGCCAAAGAATAGCCGTCGAAGTCAAGTTTTCAGCCAAAAATTCGTTGAAAATTCGGGTATTTTTGCCGAATTTACGGCGGTTTTGGCTGGAAGCTGAGAGTGTCCCCGGTCAGGGGTTTGCGTAGAAAATACGGCTTAGCCTCAACCGGTGAGCGACAACGTTACCGGGCAGTGGCTGCCGCTGGAATCGGGTGATCGGTGGCAACGGTTGCGCCGCCGTATCCCGGTGGGCGTAGTCGTTATGACCAGCCTGTTGGCCGCTTTGGCACTTCTGGCCATGTGGCATGCGCGTAGCTTATACACCACGGTTATCATCGCGGGGATTTCGTTTCTCTTGGTGGCGTCGGCAACTTCCGCCGCGTTCGCGATGCGCCACACCGCAGTGTGGGTCAGTTTCAGTCGGGAGCAGGTGAAAATTGGCTCCCGAGTGATGCGATTTCACGATGTTCGGGGCGCTCAGCAGCGCAGTTGTGGACAATTTCAGAGCCCCACCGTCCTGCTTATGATTTACACCGGGCGCGGACGTCCTGGCACCGTTTATCTTCGCTTCGCCGGTGAATCGGTGACGGACGGCGGCTGTCGCAACCGACTTGTGGCGCTGATTGAGCGCTCCAATCTTCCGCGTTCGATCATCGAGGTAGTTCCAGGATTCGCGGAGTCCTTGCCTGGGACACCGATCACGCTGTCGAAGATGTCTGCGCTGGCGTTGATCCTTCGTGAACCGACTTTGATCGAGACGCGTTACGGTCCGGCTGGTTAGTTTTTTGGCCTGTCGATTCTCATGTTTGCCCCTCGGTTCTCTAGGCTTGATCCTGATGATTCGGTTTGATCAAGTGACGAAGCTGTATTCGGGTAACGCACGCCCGGCCTTGAACTCGGTGAGCCTCGAGATTCTGAAAGGCGAATTCGTCTTTCTGGTCGGGGCATCCGGCTCTGGTAAGTCAAGTTTTTTGCGGCTGGTGCTCAAAGAGGAGCGGCCGTCCTCGGGCCACATTCACGTGCTTGGTCAGGAATTAGCTCGCCTCGCCAACCGTAAGGTTCCCTATTTTCGCCGCAATCTCGGCGTCGTTTTTCAGGATTTTCGTCTGCTTCCTCAGAAAAGTGTGTTTGCCAATGTTGCATTCACCCTTCAGGTGACCGGTCGCAGCAAAGGGTTCATCCAGGAGGCGGTTCCGGATGTATTGAAGATGGTTGGTCTCGCCGGTAAAGCGAGCCGCCTTCCGCACGAACTCTCCGGTGGGGAGCAGCAGCGCGTGGCGATCGCCCGTGCGATTGTGAATCGTCCGGCAATTCTGCTCGCGGACGAGCCGACCGGTAACCTCGACCCGCTCACCAGTGCGGGAATCATGACTCTGCTGGAGCGAATCTCGGCCAGTGGCACCACCGTGATCATGGCCACCCACGACGCCGGAATCGTGGATCAGATGCAGCGACGCGTGATTGAGCTGGTGAGCGGACAGATTGTGCGCGACGAGCGCCAAGGGGGATACCAAACCCAGGCCATTCCCGTACAGGCATTCCAAACTGCCGGAACTTTTATACCGCCGTTTGCCGGAACGGATGCCGAGATCTCGGCTGGCGCGCGGGCATCGACACCCGACCCGAACGAGGGGGTCTCTCGATGAGGTTTAGCCTAATAATGTCGGAGGTCGCTCATGGCCTTCGCCGCAACGTGTCCATGGTGATTTCGGTTGTGCTCGTAACCTTCATTTCGCTCACCTTCGTCGGCGCCGCTATTTTGCTGCAGGCGCAGATTGGGCAGATGAAGGGCTACTGGTATGACCGAGCACAGGTGGCGGTGTACTTCTGCACCGCCTCGTCCGATCTTAAGAATTGCAACTCCACCGAGGCAACAGCGGCTCAAAAAGCCGCGGTGAAGGCGCAACTTGCTTCGGCGGCCCTCGCGCCATTGGTGAAACGGGTGGAGTTCGAGAGTCACGACCAGGCATTCGAGCGCTATAAAACACAGTTTGCCGACAGTCAATTTGCTAATTTTGTTAGCCCAGAGTTTCTGAACGAGGCCTACTGGGTCAACCTCAAGAACCCGCTTCAAGCCGATGTTCTGCGGGAGAGCCTGGGGAGTCTACCCGGGGTGGAGGAGGTGAAGGATCAGCGGAAGTACCTTGATCCGATCTTCTCCGCGCTCAACGCGGCAAGTGTTACCGCCATTAGTATCGCGAGCCTCATGCTGGTGGCCGCGGCACTGCTGATCGCCACCACGATTCGGCTGTCAGCATTCTCGCGTCGGCGAGAATTAGGGATAATGCGCCTCGTAGGTGCTTCTAACCGGTTTATTCAAACCCCGTTCATCCTTGAGGGGGTGATCTCCGCGCTTGTCGGTTCGGTGCTGGCTGCCGGTGCGGTGGTGGCGATCGTGCGATTCTTTGTGCAGGGTTTCTTAGGCTCAACCATCCAAACCGGTACGTCTCTGATTGGGATGACCGACGCGCTTTTGGTGGCACCGGTGCTGCTACTGATTGGCGCCGTACTGGCCGCAGCATCTGCGGGTGTGGCGATCAATCGGTACCTCAAGGTTTAGTTCGGTCGCAGCACGGCACGGCAGCGGCAGCCGCAGCGGCAGCGGCAGCTTGCAGTTGCAGCGGCGTCCACGGCCAAATCGGTCTCCACAGCTAGAGCCGTGCGGGCTCGATAGACTAATGGGCTGCCGACCGGAATCGATTAAGAAACAACGGAGAACAGTGTGCCAAGGGAACGTGGTCAGAAGGTCGTAGCGAGCAATCGTAAGGCCCGTCACGACTACACGATTGAAACGACCTTCGAAGCCGGAATGGTCCTCACCGGAACCGAGGTGAAATCGCTGCGGGCCGGTCGAGCCTCCCTCATCGACGGCTACGCGTTCATCGAATACGGTGAGGCCTGGCTCGACGCCGTACACATTCCCGAATACAACCAGGGCACCTGGAACAACCATCCGGTGCGGCGCAAGCGCAAACTGTTGCTGCACAAGGCGCAAATTTTGAAGATTCATAACAAGGTGAAGGAGGGCGGCTACACAATCGTGCCGCTCTCGATCTACTTTCTCGACGGCCGGGCCAAGGTAGAGATTGCGATTGCCAAAGGCAAGCGCGAGTATGACAAGCGCCAAACCCTGCGGGAACGTCAAGACACCCGCGAAGCGGATCGTGCGATGGGTGCCCGTCGCAACCTCGGTGACTAACGCCAGCAGTTCCAGACTCGGTGTTGGGGCACGCACGGGTCAATTCGGCGGCGCAGTCGCGGCTGTTGGCTGAATCAGGAACCGGCATATACTTGAGGACTGCCGCGAGTGTTTTAGCGGCTTTGATAATTCAACAGCGCGCGACTGCCACCACCTTCACCGCATTGGGCTTTTACGCCGAATGTATCCAGGGTGCATGGGGATGATCGGTTTCGACATTGCCTGTACAACTGTGAGAAGCGGGTCGAGGATGCAGGGTTAACTCGTAAACGATCTCTGCAAAAAATAATTGCGAAAACTAACCGCAATGACTTCGCCCTCGCTGCCTAAGCGAGCGCACTAAAGAAGTCCGTCAGTCCGGGAATACTCTCTACCCGGGTTCTGGCGCAATCTAGAGAGCTTGCTTCTGCGTTACGCCTGTGGGCGCAGAGGGACTTGCACTCGGGCTGGGCTCGTCGAATCAGATGCCAATAGCAAGATTCGGAGCCAAGTAGAACGTTTAATTGGATACACCCGTAGAAGGCACACGAACACAGCAGTGGACGGGGGTTCAATTCCCCCCATCTCCACACGGTTGACGGTCGCGCGTTGTTGAGTCCCTCGGAGCTTCTGCCGAGTGCCGGTATTAGTTCGAGTGCAGCTACTAGTTCAAGACTTCAAGCACAGCCTCGTGCAGCAGCCCATTGGTGGCGAGCGCCGAGCCAGACCATGGACCGCGGATGCCGGCCACTGAGGTGAATGCGCCGCCCGCCTCCTCTACAATCGGTGCCAACGCCGCGATATCCCAGGGTTTCAGGTCGAACTCGGCGGCGACGTCGATGAGTCCCTCGGCAACCATCATGTAACTCCACATGTCTCCGTAGGCCCGGGTGCGCCATACCTCGCGGGAGAGCTCGATGAGTGCGTCGAGTTTGCCCTCTTCGTCCCACCCTTTGAGGCTGTTGTAGCTCAGCGAGGCATCGCCAAGGTTGCTGACGCCGGAGACGAAGATGCGGCGTTCGCGAGTTTCGGTGGGGGAGATTTGTTCGCTGGTCCAGGCACCCTGGCCGCGGGCTGCCCACCAACGCTGACGGAGGGCGGGCGCACTGACGACGCCGAGCACCGGTACGCCGTCTATTGCGAGCGAAATGAGGGTGGCCCAGACCGGCACGCCCCGCACAAAGTTGGCGGTGCCATCGATCGGGTCAACGATCCACTGGCGGTGCGGGGCATTTGTTGACCCGGCGGCTTCGCCGGAGAACTCGCCAAACCCGCCGAATTCCTCGCCGAGGATCGCGTCGTCTGGCCTGGAGTCGGCAAGCCCGCCACGAATTGCGGCCTCGACGGCCTTGTCGGCATCCGTCACGTGCGTCATGTCGGGCTTCATCGTGACGAGGAGGTCGTTCGCCCGAAACCGGTCACTGGAGATTGAATCGGCCATGTCGGCGAGCTCTCGCGCGAGCAGAAGGTCGGATTGCAGGGTGAAGTCAGGCACGCGCTCAGATTACCGTGAGCCTGACTATCGCCGACGCAGCTGCTGGAGAGACCGACGGATAGACAATCGCCGACGCAGCTGCTGGAGAGACCGACGGATAGACAGTCGGGCAGGCCGCGACGGCAGCCTTGATCGGCTAGCCCAGGGTACCGAGCAATCGCTGCAGTGAATCGAGGCGGTAGCGCCCAATGTCGCCGAGCTCGCCGGATTCGACCCGCTCAACGATCGCACAGTCGGGGGAGTTGGGTAGATGCGTGCAGCCCCGCGGGCACTGTTCGGAGAAGGCGGCGAGGTCGGTGAACGAGGCCAAGATTGCCTCCGGTTTGACATGCCCGAGGCCGAAGCTGCGCACCCCGGGGGTGTCGATGATCCAGCCGTCGCCGATGCGGTATGAGATGGTGGACGAGGAGGTGTGGCGTCCGCGCCCGGTCACGGTGTTGACCCGGCCGATGGCGCGATTGGCGCTCGGTACGAGAGCGTTGACGAGGGTCGACTTACCCACGCCGGAGTGTCCGACGGCGACGGTGGAATGGTTACTCAACAGTGCAGTAAGGGTCTCGATCGGCCACTTGTTTTCCGCGCTCTGCACCACGACGATGTCGAGTCCGACAAAGTTGGACAGAAACTCGGTGGGGTCCACCAGATCGGTCTTAGTGATGCACAGGATCGGCGTGATGCCGGCGTCGAAGGCGGCAACGAGGTAGCGGTCCACGAGCCGCGGTCGCGGTTCTGGGTTCGCTGCGGCCACCACGATCAGCATCTGGTCGGCGTTGGCAACAATGATGCGCTCCACCTCGTCGCTATCGTCGGCGCTTCGGCGCAGCAGGGTGGCGCGCGGCTGAACACGCACGATGCGCGACAGGCTGCCGGCATCGCCGCTGGTGTCGCCGACGAGGTCTACCCGGTCGCCGGTGACGACGGCCTTTTTGCGCAGTTCGCTGGCGCGGGATGCCGTCGCCTCGTGTTCGCGCTTAGTACCCTCGTCAATTAGCACCGAGTACCGTCCGCGGTCGACCGTGAGCACCCGACCGGTTACCGCGTCGTTGTGTTCCGGACGAATCTTGGTACGCGCGCGATTGCCCTTCGGGTTCGGCCGGTTTTTGGCCTCGTAGTCGGCGTAGCGGTCGTTCTCGTCATCCTCGTTGTTCATCCAGCTCATGGCGTTAGAACATCAGGATCGGGTCGCGGCCGGCGGCGGGGGCGGCCCCCACCGTGCGCGCCCACAGCCCGGCAAACTCCGGCATCGTCTTGCCGGTGGCCGCAATGTCGTCGATGAGGATGCCGGGAACGGCGAGTCCGAGGATCGCCCCGGCATGCGCCATCCGGTGGTCCTCCCACGCACGCCACGGTCCGCCGACGAGCGGACGCGGTTCGATTCGTAGGCCGTCGTCGAGCTCGGTGACCGCGCCACCGAGCAGGTTGATGTTGGCCGCGAGGGCGGCGAGGCGGTCGGTTTCGTGTCCGCGAAGGTGGCCGATGCCGGTGATGCGGCTCGGACCGCTCGCAAGGGCAGCGAGAGCAACCAGCGCCGGAGCGAGTTCCCCGCCGAGGCTCAGATCGAGGACGACGCCGGGCAGTTTCACGCCGCCGACAACTCCGGCGCCTCCGTCAACAACGAGGGCGCCGTCGACTCGGGAAACGGTGACACCCCACAGCGGCAGCAGGTGCTCGAGGTGTGCACCGACCTGGGTGGTGGCATCCGGCCAGCCGGTGATTTTTACCGTGCCGCCGGCGACAATCGCGGAGATGAGAAAGGGCGCCGCGTTGGAGAGGTCGGGTTCGATGGTGACGTCGATTCCGGCGATCGGGCCGGGTTCGACAATCCAATGCCCGGGCTCTGGCGTGTGCACGACAACCCCGCGCGCGCGGAGGGCGGCGATGGTCATGTCGATGTGCGGTTGGCTCGGCAGCGAGGCCCCGGCATGGCGCAGGTTGAGGCCGTTAGTGAAGCGCGCGGCGGCAAGCAGCAACCCGGAGACGAACTGGCTAGAGGCCGAGGCATCGATTTCGAGTTCACCGCCGAGCACTTGGCCGGTGCCGTAGAGGCTGAACGGCAGGCTGCCACGTCCGTCGTCGGAGACATCGACGCCGAGAGCGCGCAATGAACTGATTGTGGTGCGCATCGGGCGACGTCGTGCCCCGGCGTCGCCGTCGAAGCTCACCGGTCCGAGCGCTAAAGCCGCTACAGGCGGCAGAAACCGCATCACGGTGCCGGCGAGGCCGCAGTCGATCGAGGTTCCGCCAACGAGCTCGGTCGGGGTGATCCGCAAATCGGGGCCATACTGGCCGCTGCCGGTCTCGGCGATCTCGGTGCCGAGCGAGCGCAACGCCTCAATCATCAGCGCGGAATCCCGCGATCGAAGCGGGGTGCGCAGGGTCGACGGGCCGTCGGCAAGAGCGGCAAGTACCAGTTCGCGATTGGTCAGCGACTTCGATCCGGGCAGCGTGAGGCTTGCTCTGAGGGCTTTGGATGCCGCGGGCGCAGGCCAAGGACCAGGCTCGTGATCTTTGGTCTGCTGGGTGTCGTCGTAGGGGCTGAATTCCGGTTCGGAATACTTAGAAATCTGCATCGGTTACAGGGTATCGAGGATTACGCCAAGAGAAGGGGCAACCGTGCAGGCCGTCAGGGAACGCGAGAGAACGATTCGACCGATCGCACCCCGATCAGGGGAGCGTTTGCAGCTCGAACTAGACTGGCGATCGATGAGCACTCCTACCGAAGGCCCCCGCAACGAGCTGCTGCCCGACACCGATTCTGACGCGGAGACCCTAGCCGCGGAGAGTGCTGTGACCGCGGCCGCCGAGAGCGCGAAGACCGCAGCCGCCGAGACTTCTGATCCCGCGGCCGCAGATCTTGCAGCCGCCGAGAAGCAGACCACCGCCGCTCAATTTCGAGCAGAAAATCGTGACCTGTTCGAGGAGCAGGCAATGCCATTCATGGATCAGCTCTACGGGGCAGCCCTGCGAATGACACGAAACCCCGCCGACGCTGCCGACCTCGTGCAGGAGACCTTCGTAAAAGCGTTTAGCGCTTTTGCCCAATATCAGCAGGGAACCAATCTCAAGGCGTGGCTGTATCGCATCCTTACCAACACCTTCATCAATACCTACCGGCGCAAACAGCGAGACCCGTATCAGGGCACGTTGGATGAGCTTGCCGATTGGCAAATCGGCGGCGCCGAATCCCTGACGCAGGGCCGGGCAACCCGCTCGGCCGAGGCCGAAGCAATCGATCATTTGCCCGACAGCGCTGTGAAGGATGCGTTGCAGGCAATTCCGGAAGACTTCCGGCTCGCCGTTTATTTCGCCGATGTCGAGGGATTTTCCTATCAGGAGATCGCCGACATCATGAAAACTCCGGTCGGCACCGTGATGAGTCGTCTGCACCGTGGCAGACGGATGCTTCGTGTGCTCCTCGCCGAATATGCCAGTGAGCGCGGCCTCACCGTAACTGTGAAGGGAAAGAAGAAATGACGGATTGCGGCTGTGATAAAGCGATAGCGGAGCTTGAGGAGTATCTTCACAATGAACTGAAATCCGAGGAGGCTCGGGATATCGCTGAGCACTTGGCAACCTGCACCGATTGTGACGGCGAACACCACGTCGGACTGGTGCTCACTCAAACCGTGCAGCGCGCCTGTAAGGAAATGGCGCCAGCCGACCTGCGCGATCAGGTTCTTGCCTCGCTACGTCGGATGCAGGCGCACTCGTAAGTCGGGGCACACTCCTAAATCGGGGCACACTGGGGAGATGCCCGCATCCGCCCGTCGCATCATTGACCTCAGCCACACAATGCGCGAAGGATTGGTGACCTACCCGGGGCTTCCCGTGCCGGTTTTCACCTCGCACCTCACTCGTGCCGATTCGCGTGCTGTATACGCCCCCGGTACCGAATTCGCGATGGACATCATCACGATGATTGGCAACACCGGAACCTACCTAGACAGTCCGTTTCACCGTTATCCCGAAGGCTCAGACCTAGCCGGTCTCGAACTCGATACGCTCGTTGCGCTGCCCGCACAGGTGGTTCACCTCCGGGCTTCGACCAATCGCGCCGTCGACGTTGACTCCTTTGTGGGTCGGGAGATTGCCGGATGCGCCGTGCTGATCGACACCGGCTGGGATCGTCACTTCGGCGAACCGGAGTATGCCACCGGCGCGCCGTTTCTCACCGAGGCTGCAGCTCGCTATCTCGCAGCGCAGGGCGCCGTACTGGTCGGAATCGATTCGCTCAACATCGACGACACTCCAAGCGGCGGACCGCGCCCGGCCCACTCAATTTTGCTCGCCGCCGGAATTCACGTGGTGGAACACCTCACAGGTCTCGACCAGCTCCCCGAGCAGGGCGCCCGTTTCACTGCCGTGCCTCCGAAGGTGGAGGGCTTCGGTACCTTCCCTGTGCGGGCCTACGCGCACCTCGATTGACGCCAACGGCAAAACACGGTCGGCCAGTGCGTGTGCACTGACCGATCGCGATTTGCGCGCTTCTGAGCCAGAGCGTCTGCGCTTATTAGAGCGTCAGCGCCCGATCAATCAGATCGACCTGCTGCTGCGCGCTCTTCTTTGTCGAACCCGCCGCGGGGGACGCGGATGCCGAGCGTGACACGACCGAGATCGTGCGACCGCGCAGGTGGCGAGCCAGTTCCAGACAGATGAACGGCCACGCGCCCTGATTTTCCGGCTCCTCCTGAGCCCAGACCAGTTCGGCGCCCGGGTACTTGGCTAAAACCTCGTTCAACTGTTTGAGTGGGAGCGGGTAGTACTGCTCCAACCGCACTAGCGCGACATTGGCAGTTTCGCGTTTCTCCACCTCGGCCAGCAGATCGTAATGGATCTTGCCAGCGTGCAAGACGATGCGCTTGACGGCGCTCTTGTCGGCAAGGCGAGAATCGTCGATCACCGGCTCGAACTTGCCCGAGGTGAAGTCTGCAATGGCGCTGGTGGCGCCTCTCAAACGCAGCATGGCCTTCGGAGTGAAGACGATGAGTGGACGGCGCGGCCGAGCGTAGGCCTGACGGCGAAGCAGGTGGAAGTAGGAGGCCGGGGTCGACGGTCTCGCGACCGTCATATTGTTCTCAGCACAGAGCTGCAGATACCGCTCGATGCGCGCGGAGGAGTGATCCGGCCCCTGTCCTTCAAAACCATGCGGCAGAAGCAGTACGACGCTGGAGCGCTGGCCCCATTTTTGCTCGGCACTGGAGATGAACTCGTCGATGACGGTTTGGGCGCCGTTGGCAAAATCCCCGAACTGCGCCTCCCAGAGAACCAAGGCGTCGGCACGTTCGACCGAATAGCCGTACTCAAAGCCCATCGTCGCGTACTCGCTGAGCAGCGAATCATAGATCCAGAATCTGGCCTGATTGTCGGCGAGGTTACCGAGCGGCAGCCACTCTTGGCCGTTCTGGCGGTCGTGGAGTACGGCGTGACGCTGAACGAATGTGCCGCGACGGGTATCTTGGCCAGCCATCCGCACCGGGGTGCCCTCGACCAGCAAAGATCCGAGGGCGAGGAGCTCGCCGAACGCCCAGTCGATTGCGCCGCTGCGGCTCATTTCCACACGCTTTTTTAACAGCGCCTGAAGCTTCGGATGCACGGAGAAACCGGCGGGCGGATTGTCATGGGCATCACCGATCAGGGATATGACGCTTTCCGCGACGGCGGTGGTGGCCGGCTCGCCGCTGGTGTCATCCTGCTGAGCGTCGGGACGTTCGAGGTCGGCGACGGCATGGTCGTCGCTAACGATGATAGGGATCGACGACGTTTGAGCAGCGTGAGTCTCGGCGAATGCCCGCTCGAGGCGATCCTGGAAGTCCGCGTGTGCTGCGGCGTACTCATCCTGGGTGATATCACCCCGCCCGACGAGGGCGTCGGTGTAGAGCGTGCGCACCGACCGCTTGGCCTCGATCAGGTTGTACATCAGGGGCTGTGTCATGGAGGGGTCGTCGCCCTCATTGTGACCGCGCCGGCGGTAGCAGACGAGGTCAATGACCACGTCGCGGTGGAAGCGCTGGCGGTAGGCGAACGCGAGTTCGGCCACCCGGATGACGGCCTCCGGGTCGTCTCCGTTTACGTGGAAAATCGGCGCTTGAATGGTCTTTGCAACGTCGGTGGAGTACACCGAGGTGCGCGCCTCCCCGGGAGGAGTAGTGAAGCCCACCTGGTTGTTGACCACAACGTGAATGGTCCCGCCGGTGCGATATCCACGCAACTGCGACATTTGCAGAATTTCGACGACGATACCCTGACCGGCCATCGCCGCATCGCCGTGCACCATCACCGGCAAAACCGCGAAGGTGCCGATCGGTTTGCGGTCCTGTTTGGCCCGAACGATGCCCTCGAGCACGCCATCGACGGCCTCGAGGTGGGAAGGGTTGGCGGCAAGGTAGACCGGAATTTGGTCGCCGGTGGAACCGGTGAAGGTTCCCTCGGTTCCGAGGTGATACTTCACATCACCCGAGCCGTGCACGGTGCGCGGGTCTTGCGTCCCTTCGAACTCGCGGAAAATCTGGCCGTAGGTTTTGCCGGCGATGTTCGTGAGCACGTTGAGGCGACCACGGTGCGCCATACCAATGGCGACTTCGTCGAGGCCTGTCTCGGCTGCGCCCTGCAGCAGCGCGTCGAGGAGGGCGATGGTGCACTCTCCGCCCTCAAGGCTGAAGCGCTTCTGGCCGACGTATTTGGTTTGCAGGAAGGTCTCGAAGGCCTCGGCCTCGTTGAGCTTGCCCAGAACGCGCATCTGAGCGTCGTGGCTCGGCTTGCGGTACGGCGCCTCCACGTGCTCCTGAATCCAGCGGCGCTGCTCGGGATCTTGAATGTGCATGTACTCAATACCGATGGTGCGGCAGTAGGAGTCACGCAGCAGGCCGAGAATTTCACGCAGCAGGGCGGATCGCTTGCCGCCGAAGCCTCCGGTGACAAATTCCCGATCGAGATCCCAGAAGGTGAGCCCGTGGCTGGTGATGTCGAGGTCGGGATGCGAGCGCTGGCGGTACTCCAGCGGGTCGACATCCGCCATCAAATGCCCTCGAACGCGGAAGGAGTTGATGAGTTCCTGTACGCGTGCCGTCTTGCCGACGCTGTCGGCGAGGTCAACGTGAATGTCTGAGGCCCAGTGGATGGGCTCGTAGGGGATGCGAAGGGCGGCGAAGATGCCTTCGTAGAATCCACGCTGACCGAGGAGGAGTTCGTGTACCTTCTTGAGGAACTCCCCTGAACCGGCACCCTGAATTACGCGGTGATCGTATGTGGAGGTGAGGGTGATCGTCTTGCCGATCCCCAACTCGTTGAGGGTTCTCTGGCTGGAGCCCTGAAACTCGGCCGGGTACTCCAACGCGCCGGCGCCCACGATACAGCCCTGGCCGCGCATTAGCCGCGGCACGGAATGCTCGGTTCCGATCCCGCCGGGATTGGTGAGGGAGATGGTGGTTCCGGCGAAGTCAGAGGCGACCAGCTTGTTGTTTCGAGCTTTGGAAACCAGTGCCTCGTAGTCAGCCACGAAGTCGCCGAAGCTCATTGACTCGGTTTTCTTGATTCCGGGAACGAGCAATGCCCGTGTGCCATCCGGTTTGGGCATGTCGATGGCCAGCCCGAGGTTGACGTGCGCGGGGGTCACGACCGAGGGCTTGCCGTCGATCTCCTCGTAGAACACGTTTTGGCTCGGGAATTCCTTGATCGCCTGAACGATTGCCCAGCCGATGAGGTGTGTGAACGAAATCTTTCCACCACGCGTGCGCTTGAGATGGTTGTTGATCACGATGCGGTTGTCGATCATGAGCTTTGCCGGCACCGTGCGAACACTCGTGGCGGTCGGCACGCTAAGACTCAGATCCATGTTGGTGGCGAGGCTCTTGGCCATCCCCCGCAGCGGGGTGCTGATGTCGGAGTCGTCGCTCGGCGCGGCGGTATCCGTCACGGTGGCGATGGGCTTGGTAGCCGGAGCATCGGCGGGAATCGGCTGAGGCTTGGCCTGAATGGAGGTTGTGCGAGCCACGGGTTGATTTGCCAGTGGTGCGGCGGTGTCGGATACCGGCGTCTCGGCTGCCGCAGACTCAGCGACGGGGGCTTCCGTGACGGGGGCGGGGGCTTCCGTGACGGGGGAAGCGGTGACAGGGGAAGCGGTGACGGGGGAAGCAGTTACCGGGGAGTCGGGAGACGACGGCCGGTAACTTTCCAAAATCGGCCACCACGACCGATCCACCGAATTCTTGTCTGAAAGGTACCGTTCGTACATTTCGTCAAC
>JACMPQ010000030.1 GCA_014377425.1 Microbacteriaceae bacterium
ACGATGCCTTCCAGGGTGCCTTTGAGCACCTCCGTCATCTGTTTCGCCATGAATCCCTCGTCTACTACTCGGTGATGCTTACTACCGCTAGATAGTAACACCGAATAGCGCTCGCGCAAGAAGTGGAATCGCTCCGGTCGGAATCAATCGAGTAGTGCCCCGTAACGTGGTGTAGCCCACGGTGGTCGATGGCTGGGTGCAGGCGAACTTGAGCACTTGTGCAGACGAGAGCGACAACTGACAGACGGGGCGTCATACGCACGAGGTCGAGCACCTCATGATGATGTTTCGCAACTCATTGTGTTTCGAGACCCGCAGGGGCATTGGCTTCGTCGTTATCTACGACAGTTGTGACTTTCTGAGCGGCAGCCGTGGGGGCGAATATTTCCCGCCAGCTCTTTGTGGTCCACGACGCCGAACAGCCATAGGACGACGAATTCAGCGGCTCAGATTTCCGATGCGACCCGCCGGAGTGGGCGAAAATCGCGGGGTTTTGCGCGCTTTGTTGATGCACACCAATAATTAAGTGTGGGCAAAATGTGGGCAAGCCCACTACGAACGAAGAACGAGAGGCGCTAAATTCCAGTGTTTATATGGGATTTTTTCATGCTGGAGAGGTGCCCCTGGAGGGACTCGAACCCCCAACCGTTTCCTTAGGACGGAACTGCTCTTCCATTGAGCTACAGAGGCTGGCGGTTTCAAGTGTAGGCGGGGAAAACCGCCGTGAAGCCCACGGCCGTGCGCGGTAAGTGAGCACGGTAAGCGAAGACCCGACGCCAGCGCCGAGACCGAGGCGCCAGCATCCGAAACCAAACAACGCCGCAACCAACAGAACTAAGCAGCCGGCGCCAGGTAGTCGTCCCACTGCGGCTGCGCGTTCTCGGTGCCGCGCACCAGCCACGCGGTACCGTGCGGTGCCTTCGGACGGATGCGCAGGCTCCAGCCCATCTCGCTCGGGGTGTGGTTGCTCTTTACGTTGTTGCATTTGAGGCAGCAGGCCACTAAGTTCTCCCAGGAGTCCGCACCCCCACGCGAGCGCGGCAGCACGTGGTCGATCGTGTTGGCGCTGCGGCCGCAGTAGGCGCAGCTCTGGCCGTCGCGGCGCAGCACCCCGCGGCGACTCACCGGCATGAGACGGTTGTTGGGAATTCGCACGTAGCGCGTGAGCAGAATCACCGAGGGACGATCCCACGATTCGCTGAGCCCGAAGACCGGATGCTGCGAGTCCGCCGCAATCATCGTCGCTTTACCGTTCATCACGAGCAGCAACGCTCGCTTATATGACACCACGGCGAGGGGTTCGAACCCGGCATTGAGAACCAACGTGCGCATGCTCATCCAATCGACAAGTTCCCGCACGGCTTGCGGGAATTCGAAGCACCTTGGAATCACGCCGGCTCTGGAGCGAGCAGACCAAACAGAAGCGAACAGATCGGTCGAAAATTTGGGTAAAACCGAACAAAAAAGGCACCGCCTACGAGACGATGCCTAACGAGTGAGCGCGAACTGCACGCTGCGACTGCTGTGCCGTATCAAAAATAACGCGCGGGCATCCACGGATTGAATGCTGCGGTTACTCGACATCGGCTCTCCAAAGATGGTGGAACTCCAAGACCAACAGAATAACCCATCAAACCGGGCCGAAAAACGCATGCGCACCGCCCGACACACGATGTTCACGCGGCAGGCAAAAACCAGGCGCCAAGGAGCAGGATACCTAGATCCCCACGTACACGTGCACAGCGACCTCGTTCGGCAGCTCGAGTCCACCCTCGAACCCCTCCACCTCCACGAGCACGTATCCCCCGGCCGCGGTGAAACTGGCCTTCGTACCCGGAAGCACCCCGGCACCGCGCAACTGCTCAAGCAGTTCGCTCTCGTACTGCACCGGTTCGCCGAGCCGACGGATGATCGCTCGCACCGGTCCCACCGCGCCGTGCACGAGGGTCACAATGTTCACCACACCGTCGGAAAACTTCGCGGTGGTTTTCCCACCGATCTCGTGCAGCCCCGGAATCGGGTTGCCGTAGGGCGAATCCACCGGGTTGCCGAGCATCTCCAGAATGCGGCGCTCCACTGACTCGCTCATCACGTGCTCCCAGCGACAGGCCTCCTCGTGCACGAGCGCCCAGTCCAAACCGATCACGTCGGCCAACAAGCGTTCGGCGAGGCGGTGCTTGCGCATCACCCGCATGGCCTTACCCCTGCCGGATGAGGTGAGCTCGAGGTGCCGGTCGCCGCCGACAACGACTAGGCCGTCGCGCTCCATCCGTCCGATGGTCTGCGACACGGTGGGCCCGGAATGCCCGAGCCGCTCGCTGATGCGTGCCCGCAGCGGCACGATGTTCTCTTCTTCAAGCTCGTAGATGGTGCGCAGGTACATCTCCGTGGTGTCAATGAGGTCAGTCATCGAGCCCTCCCAGCGCCAGCAATCATCACAGGTAACCCTAACCTGACCTCGACCGGTTTCCTTCCCAGCTGCCGGGGGCCAAATCACGGCGCTCGCCCGGAGTGCGCGCCAGACCGTGCCCGCCCGCATCTCGAGATCCGCCTGACCCCGTGCGGTCGATAAACTCGAGGGCATGCCTGAGCTCACGATTCCCGCCGACCTTCTCCCCACCGACGGACGTTTCGGATGCGGCCCCTCCAAGGTTCGCCCGGAGCAGCTGGCATATCTTGCCGGCGCCGGCGCCGCACTTATGGGCACCTCGCATCGTCAAGCTCCGGTGAAGAACCTAGTGAAGAGCGTGCAGAGCGGGCTTTCCGAGCTGTTTCGCCTGCCCGACGGTTACGAGGTCGTGCTCGGCAACGGCGGATCCACCGCATTCTGGGATGCCGCAGCATTCGCACTCATCGAGAAACAGAGCCAGAACCTCACATTCGGCGAGTTCGGGGCCAAGTTTGCCGCCGCAGCATCCGCTCCATTTCTTCAGCCCGCCATCGTGCGCAACGCCCCGGCCGGATCGCGCAGCGCGGTCGAGGTCACCGCCGGCGTTGACGTGTACGCCTGGCCGCACAACGAAACCTCCACCGGCGTGATGGCCCCGGTGAAGCGCGTGCACGGGGATGCCGGTGCGCTCACCGTAGTTGACGCAACAAGTGCCGCCGGCGGCATCGACTTCGACGCGGCCGAGACCGACGTCTACTACTTCGCCCCGCAGAAAAACTTCGCCTCCGACGGCGGCCTGTGGTTCGCCCTGTTCTCTCCCGCGGCTCTTGAGCGGGTGGAGCGCATTGCCGCCAGTGACCGCTATATTCCGGAGTTCTTGAGCCTAAAAAACGCCGTCGACAATTCGCGCCTCAACCAGACGCTCAACACCCCGGCGCTCTCCACCCTCCTGATGCTCGAAAACCAAATCAACTGGATCAACGGCAACGGCGGGCTGGAGTGGGCCTCGGCCCGCACCGCCGAATCATCCGCCATTCTGTATGAGTGGGCCACGAGTGTCGACTACGCCACCCCATTTGTGGTCGACCCCGACCACCGCTCGCAGGTGGTCGTGACCATCGACTTCGCCGAGCACATCGACGCTTCAGCTATCGCTCAGGTTCTGCGCGCCAACGGAATCGTCGACACCGAGCCCTACCGCAAACTCGGACGCAACCAGCTGCGCATGGCCACCTTTGTAGCCGTAGAACCGGATGACGTGCGCCAGCTCGTGAAGAGCATCGAATACGTGCTCGCCGGGCTCTAAAGCGATCGCGGGGGCCGTCGATCGGGATTCGCCGCGCACGGCTCGCCGTCGCACGCCCGGGTGCCTAAGCTCGAAGAATGCGGCTATGGCTGAAGGACTCGGAGCGAAGACCCGACCCCCCGCCGCCGAAAACTGACGACCGCTTCCCGCTAGCCGTCGGCTCAGTCGCGTGGGTCGTGGCATTTGGCTGCGCTCTATTTATCCCCGGGCTTGCGGATGCCGTCAGCAACGTGCACCTCGTTATCACCTGCCTTATCGGGGTTGCCCTGGGCATCATCGGGCTCGGGTACCTTCTCTATAAGCGCCGCCCTCGATAACCGCTTGGCACTGACGGCGTCTCACCTTCGCCTCGGCCCGGCTCCGGCCGCCCTCGCGGCTGCGAGAAAACGATCGCCCAATCAGACGGTCGTTTTTATACGAGCTGGTGGCGGGTGAGCCAACGGGCGTCGACTGGCCGCCGCTACCTAGCGGCGGCGACGCGGCGATCGGTTGCTTCCCGAGTCGTCCGCGGAATCGCCGCTGACGTCGTCGTCAAGCACGCCGCGTTCGAGGGCATCGCGATCGAGCGGGTCACTGTCGGAGTCATCATCGTCCGAGTCGTCGTCGGTGTCGTCTTCATCGTCGAAGCCGCCATCGCGGTCGTCATCGTCGTCGCGGTCGTCATCGTCGCGGTCGTCGTCATCGTCGCGGTCGTCGTCATCGCGATCATCATCGTCGTCGTCGTCATCGTCGTCGCGGTCGTCGTCATCCGAATCGTCGTCGTCATCGCCATCGTCGTCATCGTCGTCGTCGGAATCGTCATCCGAATCGTCATCCGCCCGAGCAGCACCATCAACGGTCGAAGCGGCGCCGCTGCCACTAACGCGATCGGTCCACGGCACCCACTCGGGCGAGAGAATCGCTCCCTCACCGGGCATCAGCTCGGCTTCGAGAACCGACGGTTCGGCGCCAGCAACGTGCGCGACGCTCACAGTCCAGAACCAGCCCGGGTAGCCGCGCATCTGGTTTTCGAACCGCACGGTCACGACGTCGTCGCCCTCGAAAATCGACCCGGCCTCGGCACCGATCGTGTCGGCCGAGGTGATTTCCAATAGGGCAGTGCGTGCGCGCGCGAAGTCGTCGGCGGTCGCGGTGGCGGTGAGATCAGGCATCGAGTTCCTCGGCAACCTTGTGCAGCATGGCCGCAATCTTCTTGGTATGGCTGGAGTCGGGGTAGCGCCCGCGCTTGAGGTTGGAGCCGATGCCGTCGAGCAGCTTGACGAGGTCTTCGATGATGATGGCCATGTCATCCGCCGGCTTGCGGCTCAGTTTGACCATGCTCGGGGGAGCCTCAAGTACCCGCACCGAAAGCGCCTGAGCGCCGCGCTTGCCATCGGCGATACCGAACTCCAATTTGGCGCCAGCCTTAACCGTCGTTCCGGCAGGCAGCGCGGAAGCATGTAGAAAGACCTCTTGGCCATCATCAGAGCTGATGAAGCCAAAACCTTTTTCTTCGTCGTAAAACTTAACCTTGCCGGTGGGCATGGCGATACCTCTTTCGCTCGAGTGCTGGGCTAAGCCTACGGGCAGTCAGCTACCTATATTCTTTGACTGTGATCAAAGAAGCGCCGCCAACGGCTACCCGCATCGAGCGCGTGCTCGCCTATATGCTGGCGTCAGTGATCGGGCTTTCGATTCTGTCGTTTTTCGCCATTGTGCTTGGCACACTGTTCGGAATGACCGGCCCCGACTTTGCCGGTGGTGCCTGGCCCGCAGTGGCAGTACTCCCCTATTATGGCCTGCCGTTCGGAGTGGCCCTCATCATCACCCTCGTGGTCGTCAGCGCTCGTCGCCGCGCCGCCGAGGCCCGCTCTCACGCGGCAGCCGCCGAGGCCCCACGCTCCACGAAGCGCCCCAAATCGCGCGGTGTTGCTGAGGCGAAGGCTGCATCATCCGCCGCACAATCGGGCAGTGCCGACACACCCGGCAACGCCAATAGCGGCACCGGTAAAACCAGCAACGCCAGTACCAACACCAGCAACGCCACCCCGCAGTCGCCCCGGACCAACTGAGCCTCGGCCACCCGGTGACTTTGCTGTTGAGCGCGGCCTGGGCCGACAACCGATGAGCGAGATTCCGGAGCTTGCCGCGCGGCTTCGCGCCCTCGACAACGATCGTCTCGCCGCATTGGTGCGCTCCCGCGAAATTCGCGCCACCGGAATTAAAGACTTTTTCGACCTCGCCGAGCTCATGCTCGCGAGCGCCTCGGTGCAGTCACAGCTCTCCCGCCTCGACCGCGGCATGCTCGCAATGGTGTCCGCCATTTCCCGCCTCGGCACGATCGCCGAGCAGTCGCCGGATGCCGCCCCGGTCACCCTCGACTCGGTGGCGACACTGCTCGAGAGCTTCCACGGCCCACTGCCCCTCACTGGACTCACCGCCCAACGCAACGCCCTGCTCGAGAAGTTTCTGGTTTACGAAGTCCCTGCGATCGCGGCCGCGCCCGACACGGCTGCCGAAGCCGCGCCTGGCAACGCCCTCGGCGAATTGCGCGCTTACGAGTGCGTGGTCGCCCAACTCGGCTCCTGGCCGTCGTTTGGCTTGCCGTCGCTCACCGAACTCGCCAGCCGGCAACCGCCAACACCGCTCGCCGCCGTGTCGGAGACCGACAGCCGCATCGTTGATCGGGTGGCCGCCGAGCGTGCCTTCGCCGTCACCTCAGAAATGACCGAGTTTCTTCTCGAGCTGGAGCGCGAGCCCGCCCGCGAACTGGCCAAGGGCGGCATTACGCTGCCCGACTCCAAACGCCTCGCCAACGCCATGTCCACCGACCTAGACGGCGTGCCGCGTGTGCTCGCCATCGCCGGCAACGCTGGCCTCACGGCGCGTGAGGGCGGCAGCTGGCTGATTACCGACGCCGGAGGCGCCTGGTTGCTGGAGTCGTCGGGCCGACGGTGGCAGACGCTGGCCGCCGGGTGGCACGCACAGCTGCCCACCGACATCCGTTCCCTGCTCAATGAACGCCAGCACGTGCTCTGGGGCCACGGCCTGCGCGAATTTGTCGACTGGTTGTACCCTGCCGGCGGCGAGCGCATTGACGAACGCGTGACCGCCTATACGCGGGATGCCGAACAGCTGGGAATCACCGCAAACCTCGCCCCGAGCGGGCCGGGCGCACTGTTGCTCGGCGAAGGACCGGATGCCGCCTCCCGCGCCATGGCCGCACTGTTTCCGACGGAGGTCGAGCACGTTTATCTCCAGCACGACCTATCAGTGGTAGCCCCCGGGCCCCTAGCGCCGAGCATCGACTACCGCCTGCGCTCGATGGCGGATGTCGAGAGCCGAGCCCTCGCGTCGAGCTACCGCATCTCGACCGCAACGCTCAATCGCGCCATGGCCGCAGGCGAGACCGCCGAGTCACTGCGGGAATTCCTCTCCGGCATCTCTTCCACCGGGATGCCGCAGCCGCTTGACTATCTCATCACCGAGACTGCCCGCCGCTACGGACTCATCCGTGTCGGCGAATTCGATGACGGCGCGGCGATCAACCCCGGAGGCCCCCACGACGAGCAGGCTCGCAGCTACATTCGCAGCAACGACGACGCCCTACTCGGCACGCTGCTGGTCGACCAGACGCTCGCCGTGCTCGGGCTGCGCCGTATCAGCGGCACCATGCTGCACAGTCGGGTTGCCCTCGACACCGTGTTCTGGGCCATCAGCGACGCACGCTACCCGATCGCAGCCGAAGACGCCGAGCAAAGCATCGTGTCGCTGCGCCGGCGACGCCATGCGCGCGGAGTCACCGCGGTGGGCGCCAATCCGATCCTCGACCTGATTGAGCGCCTGCGTATCGGCAGCGAAGCCCAACCTGATGAGTCGATGGATGCCTGGCTCGGCCGTCAACTCGACACCGCCATCCGCACCCGGGCAGCCCTCACCGTCACCGTCAGCATGCCCAACGGAACGATCGTCGACTATCAGCTTGAGCCGACGAGTGTGGCCGGTGGTCGGTTGCGTGCCCGGGACCGCCGTTCGGCGATTGAACGGACGCTGCCGCTCTCGCGCATTACCGCCATCGCCCCCGCCGCGGATTCGCTCTAGCACCAGACAGTCTCTGCCACACATTCCCTACGCGGGATCTGTGCAGCCCTCACAAATCACTGCGCCGGTAGACTTCTCGGGTGAATTCCGCTGCAACTTCCACGCCCTCCCCCCTGACGCCCTCGATCGCGTTAGTCGCACCGATTAACCCCGGTGTGGGCAAGCTTCCCGCCCCAGAAGTGACGATTCCCGGCCCGCTCATCGTGCAGAGCGACCGCACCGTGCTGCTAGAGGTTGCGCATCCTCTTGCCGCCGATGCCCGCCACGACCTCGCCGTGTTCGCAGAGCTGGAGCGAGCGCCCGAGCACATTCATACCTACCGCATCACCAAGCTCGGCCTGTGGAACGCGCGGGCCGCAGGGCACAGCGCCGAGGACATGCTCCAAGCGTTGGAGAAGTACTCCAAGTTTCCGATTCCGCAGAACGTCTCGATCGACATCACCGAGACCGTTGGCCGCTACGGCCGCCTCACCATCGAGCGCGACGCCGAGGGCGTGCTCACCCTCACGGCCACCGACCGTGCGGTGCTTGCCGAGATCGCCCGGGCAAAAAAGATCGCCAACCTGCTGTTCGAACGACGTGGCGACACAACTTTTGTGATTCAGCCGTGGGCGCGTGGCGAGCTCAAACAGGAACTGCTGAAGCTCGGCTGGCCCGCAGAAGACCTCGCCGGTTATACCCCCGGCACCCCCCACGAGATCGATATCGACACCACCGGCGGCTTTGCACTGCGCGACTACCAAAATCAGGCGGTGAAAAGCTTCTTCGATCACGGCTCAGGCGTGGTCGTGCTGCCGTGCGGTGCCGGTAAAACCTTGGTTGGCGCGGGCGCCATGGCTATCTCCAAAACCACCACCTTGATTCTGGTCACCAACATTGTTTCGGCCCGGCAGTGGCGTGCCGAGCTCCTGCGCCGCACCACCCTCACCGAAGATGACATCGGCGAATACTCCGGCAAAGCCAAAGAGGTGCGCCCGGTCACCATCGCCACCTACCAAATCCTCACCGCCAAGCGAAAAGGCGAATACGCCCACCTCCAGCTACTCGATGCCCTCGATTGGGGACTCGTGATCTACGACGAAGTGCATTTGCTGCCCGCACCCGTCTTCAAGCTCACCGCCGACCTGCAGGCCCGCCGCCGCCTCGGCCTCACTGCTACCCTCGTGCGCGAAGACGGCCGGGAGGGCGACGTCTTCAGCCTCATCGGACCGAAGCGCTTCGATGCCCCGTGGAAAGAGATCGAGGCGCAGGGTTTCATCTCCCCCGCTAGCTGCTACGAGGTGCGCATCGACCTGCCGCAGCAGGAGCGTCTGGAATACGCAGCCTCGGCCGATGACGTGCGCTACCGGTTGGCAGCCACCGCCCCGGCGAAACTCGACGTGGTGAAAAGGCTCGTGGCGAAGCATCCGGGTGAGCTCATTTTGGTGATCGGTCAGTACCTCGATCAGATCGACGAACTTGCCGAGGCTCTGGGCGCTCCGCAACTTACCGGCTCGACCCCTGTCGATGAGCGTGAACGGCTGTACCAAAACTTCCGTGACGGCACCACAAAGATTTTGGTGGTGTCGAAGGTCGCCAACTTCTCGGTTGACCTTCCCGAAGCCACCGTGGCCATCCAGGTGTCGGGTTCGTTTGGCTCTCGTCAGGAAGAGGCCCAACGCCTCGGTCGGCTGCTCCGACCAAAAGAGTCGGGGCTACCCGCGCACTTCTACACCCTCGTCACCCGCGACACCGTTGACCAAGATTTCGCGCAAAACCGTCAGCGTTTTCTGGCCGAGCAGGGCTACAGCTACACGATTCTCGACGCCCATGCCATCTGAATTCCGGCTGTCGACGCGCCCTGGTATCACGCGCCACAGCGCGCCGCGCCGAAAAATAGCCACATTATGAAGGCATACAGCTTTCGATCAGCTAACACGCAGAGAATCATCGAATGAGCGATGGCCCGAAAATCCTTATCGTCGATGACGAACCTAATATCCGCGACCTACTAACCACGAGCCTGCGATTTGCCGGTTTTGCGGTCCGAGCCGTCGGAAATGGCGCCCAAGCCATCTCCGCGGTTCTCGAAGAAGAACCCGATCTGATCATTCTCGACGTGATGCTGCCCGATATGAACGGCTTTGGCGTAACCAAGCGCCTGCGTTCATCCGGCTACACCTCGCCGATTTTGTTCCTGACGGCCAAAGATGACACCGAGGACAAAATCACCGGTCTTACCGTCGGTGGAGATGACTACGTGACCAAGCCGTTCAGCCTGGACGAGATTGTGGCGCGAATCAAAGCAATTTTGCGCCGCACGATGATCGACGAAGAAGATGCCGTCATCCGTGCGGGAGAACTGATCATGGATCAGGACACCCACGAGGTCACCATCGGCAGCGAGCAGATTGAGTTGAGCCCCACCGAGTTCAAGTTGCTGCGCTACCTGATGTTGAACCCCAACCGGGTGCTGTCGAAGGCGCAAATTCTCGATCATGTGTGGGAATACGACTTCAATGGGGATGCCGGAATTGTGGAAAGCTACATCTCCTACCTGCGTCGCAAGCTCGACCAGTTCTCCTCTGAGCCGGTCATCCAAACCAAGCGCGGCTTCGGGTACATGCTGAAGGCATCCCGCATCTAACGTCGACCTGATTCATTCGCGAGGGGTCGCGCAGGGCGCCGTCAGATTCTTACCCTAATCTGTTGGTCTAATGCGCGATCCTTTTACAACGCGATGGAACTCCGTTTCCCTTCGAACCAAGATCACCGGCGTGACGGTACTGCTGGTTACGCTCGGCCTGCTGGTCGCCGGTTTGGGAACCATGACGGTTCTGCGAAACTACCTGCTCACCGAAGTCGATACCCGCATCTCCGATGCCGCCAGTTCCCTCGACTCGCTCGACTCAACCTGCGCCACCAAGGGCCCGGTCGACTATTTCATCGCCGTAGTCGACGCCCGCGGAAGCCTCATCTGCCAGAACAAGCAAAGTGTTCCCTCGCCGCTTATCTCCACCATGACCTCTCAAGACGTGAGCGGCACCAAGGCAAAACCCTTCACGCTGTGGGATGCCAACCACTCCACGCAATGGCGCGTTGTTGCCGTGCCACGCACCGACTCCATCACCAAGTCGACGGTCGCGCTCGTAGTGGGTTTGAGCCTTAGAGAGGCCAACGCCACCGTCAATAGCTTCACGGGAATCTTCTTCGGATTCGGCATCTCGGTGGTCGTACTCGGAGCCGCGCTCACACGGCTGATCGTGACGTCAACGTTCGGGCCGCTCCGGCAGGTGGAGGCCACGGCCGCGGCCATTGCGGACGGGAACTTTGGCGAGCGGCTGCCCGGCGCCACCCCCAACACCGAGGTCGGTCGCCTCAACCGATCTCTCAACACAATGCTTGCCCGTATTGACCGCGCATTTAGCGATCGCGCCAAAACCATCGAACAAATGCGACGCTTCGTGGGCGATGCCAGCCACGAACTGCGCACCCCACTCGTGTCGGTGCGTGGCTACGCCGAGCTGTATCGGATGGGCGCCATCACCTCCGAGGGGGATGTCTCGCAGGCGATGGAGCGCATCGAGAAGGAGGCGATTCGCATGGGCGAACTGGTTGAAGATCTTCTGGAGCTCGCCCGCATCGACGAGGCCAAGCCGTTGCAACTCAAGCCCGTAGACCTTGTACCGATTGTCTACGACGCGGCACTCGACACGATGGCCTCCGCTCCCGGTCGAACCGTGAGCGTGATCCTCTCGGAGCCAGAGGAGGATGACGCCGTGCCCCGCGGCGAACTCGTGTCTGCGGTGGTGGAGAAACACAGTTCTACCGGGGCCCGCAGCTTTGCCGGGGTTCAGATCGCACGCCTGAAGGCTCGCCGCGGGCGCGGCAGTGACGCCGTTGCCGAGGTACCCTCCCCGCTATATCCCACCGGCCAACTCGGTCGCACAGCCCGAAGTTCTGAGTTTCGTACGGTGGTGTTGGCCGAGGAAAACAAAATTCGCCAGGTGGTAACCAACCTGCTCGGCAATGCCCAGCGCTTTACCGACCTCGACAGCCCGATCGAGTTAGCGGTGCGAGTGGATGAAGAACGGCGCGTGGCAATGATCGACATCATCGACCACGGTGACGGCATTCCCCCGCAGATACGGGAACGCATCTTTGAGCGGTTCTGGCGGGCGGATTCGTCTCGCACGCGTGAAACCGGCGGTAGTGGGCTCGGCCTTGCGATCGTGGCCGGAATCGTCTCGGCGCATCACGGCAGCGTCGAGGTACTGGAGACCGCGGGCGGCGGCGCCACCTTCCGCGTGGTCCTTCCCCTCCTTCCTCCGCAGATCTAGCTTCCGTTTCGCCCAGGCTGCGTCGGTGCTGTATTCGGTAATCCAGGCCGGCCTAGTCTCGGAACCGGATGACGCCGCTGGGGCGTCTGTGGCTGCGGCTGGGGCGCCTACGTCTTCGGCTATGGCTATGGCTATAGGAGGAATGAAATGACCAGTTTTCAGGTGGACAGCGAAGCGGTGATGTCGGCAACGGATGCCGTGCGGGCGTCGATTTCTCGGCTGCAGGGAGAGGTGAGCGGTTTGCGCGGCCAACTCACGAATCTACAAGGGTCGTGGACCGGGCAAGCCTCCCTCGCGTTTCAAAGCGTTGTGAACGAGTGGACACTCACCCAGCAACGGGTGGAGGAGAACCTGGCCTCGCTCAACCTCGCCCTGGGGCATGCCGGGCAGCAGTATGCCGAGATTGAGGCCGCGAACGCGCGTCTGTTTACGCGCTAAGTTATTTATACCTTTGTTTATACGCTGATTAGGGCTGCACTCCCTAATTCGTGCTGCGCTGAATTCAGCGTCATTGTCGGGGTAATGCTGCACTAATCGACGAAAGGGCGACCCCCTCTCGGGAGCCGCCCTTTCGACAGTTGTTGCTTTATTGCAAATGTTGCGAAGTTGCCGAACTTTAGGCTGTGGGCCTAGAAGTCCATTCCACCGGAGGGGTCGCCAGCCGGGGCGGAGTGACGCTCGGGCTTGTCGGCAACAACGGCCTCGGTGGTGAGGAAGAGCCCGGCGATCGACGCGGCGTTCAACAGCGCGGAACGCGTCACCTTTACCGGGTCATTGATTCCGGCGGCGAGCATGTCAACATACTCACCGGTGGCGGCGTTGAGGCCCCATCCGGCGGGCAGGTTGCGCACCTTGTCGGCAACAACGCCGGGCTCGAGGCCCGCGTTGAGTGCGATCTGCTTGAGCGGTGCGTCGATGGCGACGCGAACGATGTTTGCACCGGTCGCTTCATCACCTACGAGGGCGTTCATTGCTTCACCCTCGAATGCGACCTTGCCAGCCTGAATCAATGCAACGCCACCACCGGCGACGATGCCCTCTTCAACAGCAGCCTTCGCGTTACGAACGGCGTCCTCGATGCGGTGCTTGCGCTCCTTGAGCTCGACTTCGGTTGCGGCCCCGGCCTTGATGACGGCAACGCCTCCGGCGAGTTTCGCCAGACGCTCCTGCAGCTTCTCGCGGTCGTAGTCGGAATCGGTGTTCTCGATCTCGGCACGGATCTGCTTGACGCGACCGGCGATGGCGTCGGCGTCGCCGGCACCCTCAACGATGGTGGTCTCGTCCTTGGTGATAACAACCTTGCGGGCGCGGCCCAGGAGGTCGAGTGTGGCGTTCTCGAGCTTGAGGCCGACCTCTTCAGAGATGACCTGTCCACCGGTGAGGATCGCGATGTCCTGCAGCTGCGCCTTGCGACGATCGCCGAAGCCCGGAGCCTTTACGGCAACGGACTTGAAGATGCCGCGGATCTTGTTCACGACGAGGGTCGCGAGGGCTTCGCCATCCACGTCCTCGGCGATGATGAGGAGCTGCTTGCCGCTCTGGATGACCTTGTCAACGATCGGCAGGAGGTCCTTGATCTGGGAGATCTTGCCGTTGACGATGAGCACGTAGGCGTCTTCGAAGACGGCTTCCTGACGCTCGGGGTCGGTGACGAAGTACTGCGACAGGTAGCCCTTGTCGAAGCGCATGCCCTCGGTGAGCTCAAGCTCGGTACCGAAGGTGTTCGACTCCTCGACGGTGACAACACCCTCCTTGCCGACCTTGTCGATGGCCTCGGCGATCAACGCGCCGATTTCGGGGTCGCCAGCCGAGATAGAGGCGGTGGCCGCGATCTCTTCCTTGGTCTCGACCTCTTTGGCCTGCTCGATAAGCGCTGCGGTTACGGCAGCAACGGCCTTCTCGATTCCGCGCTTGAGGCTGATCGGGTCGGCGCCGGCTGCAACGTTGCGCAGTCCCTCGCGAACCAGAGCCTGGGCAAGAACGGTTGCCGTGGTCGTACCGTCGCCGGCGACGTCATCGGTCTTCTTGGCGACCTCTTTGACCAGCTCGGCGCCGATCTTCTCGTACGGGTCGTCCAGTTCGATTTCCTTGGCAATCGACACACCATCGTTTGTGATGGTGGGCGCGCCCCACTTCTTTTCCAGCACGACGTTGCGGCCGCGTGGGCCAAGCGTCACCTTTACTGCGTCGGCCAGGATGTTCAGGCCACGCTCAAGGCCACGACGGGCCTCTTCGTTGAAAGCAATGATCTTTGCCATGTGTGTTTTTCGTCCTTCCGGGACGTAAGTAAAAGCTGCAACACGGTTGGCACTCCCAGTCGGAGAGTGCTAAACGATTCTGGCACTCTACCCCCGAGAGTGCAAGTGACGCCGTTGCCCCCGCGAAGAAGGCCGACCTAGCCGGCGACGTGGGTGTAGTTGGCGCCCAGTAGCACGGTGATAGGCACCGAGGGGTACTCGTTTCCGAACTTCACGGTGCCTATCTTGAGCTGCTGGGCGATTGCTCGGGCAGCGCCCTCGTTGGCGGCATCCGTATAGTAAACGACGGTCAGTTTGACGGTGTCAGTGGCCGCTGAAGCACGACTTCCGACGCCAACGGCGGCGCCACCCCAGCCTGCAGCCACGAGGGAATCCCCCACGGTGTTGGCCAGTCGGGAGGTTTTTGTGCCGTTGAGCACCGTGATCTGAATTTTCGGATCGAGAACCGGGTCTGCCGTTTCGACAACGCTCGGGCTCGGCGAGGAACTCACGGCGTCGCTAGCGCTGCCCGAGCTAGCGCTGGCGCCAGCACCGAGGGAGCTGAAGGGTAACGTGAAATTGAGCGAGGCCGCAAATACGGTGATGGCGATCGCTCCGGCGGCGACCAGAATACCGGTGGCGAGCGCCGCCCAGGCGAAAGCGATCCAGCCGCGACCACGCTTCGGCACAGAGCGATGCGCCCCAACTCGCGTGAGATCAGCGGGGATGGAGTCGAACCGATCGGTGGGAAAAGTTTTCGCCATGGCGGTGGAGTCGTCCTAATCGTTTAGTTCGCGCGCGGCAAGTCGATGAGCGGTATGCGGGCGGAACGTTCCGTGGTGCGAGCCTCCCGAACACGCTGCAGCCGCCTGACGAGCATCGGGTCGTAAACAGTGGCGACCGGTGAATCAATGAGCGCATTCAGTAATTGATAATACCGGGCAGGCGACAGATCGAACTCCAGCCGGATGGCCTGCTCCTTGGCAGCGGAGTCGCGCCAAATGTTGTGCTCGAACGCGAGAATGGCACGGTCGCGAGGGGTCAGTGGGGCTAGGTTGCCGGGATGAGGTGGGTCATCGGGCTGGGCGACTTCCAGCTCATCTGGCTCATCTGGCTCATTCGGCTCATACGGCTCAATCGGCTCAATCGGCTCAATCGGCTCAATCGGCTCAATCGGCTCAATCGGCTCATACGGCTCATACGGCTCATACGGCTCATACGGATCCGCGTCGGGCTGCGGCTCGAGCGCGGTCATTTCGTGCTCTCCCGGCCGGCCCGATACATAAGGGTGTGCGGCAGCCCCGCCTCCAAATAGCTCTCGCCGAACGTTTCGAAACCAAATTTGGCATAGAGCGGAGCGATGTAATCCTGAGAGTGGAGCACCATCGCCTCCTGCCCGTGATCGGCAATAACGCGCTCGATCAGCTGCTGGGCAAGGCCCTCGCCGCGGCGATCGGGGCGAACCACCACCCGTCCGAAGAGCCGGCGAGCGTCACGGTGGCTGGGCTCGACATCTAGCAGCACGCGCAGATACGCGGCCGTGCCGGCAGCATCCGCAATCCAGAGGTGTTCGGTGGAGTCCTCGGCGTCACGCCAATCAAGCTCTTCTTCGTCGATTTTTTGTTCTAGAAAAAAGATGTCGGTTCGCAGTTTGAGAAAGGAGTAGAGCTCGGTAACCGAGAGTTGACTCCACGACCGCGCAACTAGGGAAGAATTGGGCACGCCGCCCAGTTTACGAGTGGACACACTCACCACCGGAAAGGCCCACCCATGAGTCACGAATCCCCCGAATATACGGTGCAAAAGTCTGATGCCGAGTGGCGACAGACGCTCGATCCGAAACGCTTTTCCGTGCTGCGAAATGCCGGCACAGAGCGCGCGTGGTCGGGTTCCCTGCTGGATGAGAAACGTTCCGGCGTGTACACCTGCGGTGCCTGCAACGCCGAACTGTTCTCCAGCGGCACCAAGTTTGAGAGCGGATCGGGCTGGCCGAGCTTTTACGAGTCGATCAATCCCTCGGCCGTGCAGTTGATCACCGACCGCAGCCACGGCATGAGCCGCACCGAGGTGGTGTGTGCCGCGTGCGGTTCGCACCTGGGACACCTGTTTGATGATGCTCGCCAGACACCCACCGGCGATCGATACTGCATGAACTCGCTGTCGCTGAACTTCGCGCCGGAAGGCGCCGTCGACCCCGCCTAGCACCACACTCGCCACCTGCCTTTCGCACCGGCGTGCACTACCCCGTGCACGCCGAGCATTCCCACTCCGCACCAGAAATTGAGTAACCCCAACGTGACCGCCCACGCCGCAGCAATGATCCGCCGCTCCCATTCCCGGGTGACTGCTGAAACCCCCGACCACGCCGAGCTCCTGGCGCTGGTGGAGGCGGCTGGCGGGGTCGCCGATCATCAGTCGCTTCGCCCGTGGCGCATCATCGAGCTGCGCGGGGCAGTCCGCATCCGACTGGGTGAAGCATTTGTTGCCGCCGCGACTTCTGCTTCCGCCGACGGATCGGTTCCGGATGCCGCGAAGCTCGCCGCCAAGCCGTTGCGGGCCGAGCTGCTGCTAGCGATCGTGGTTGCCGTTCAGCCGAGCGAGAAGGTTCCGGGGTGGGAGCAAGCGGTTGCGGCATCCGGCGTCGCGCACCTGCTCAGCCTGCTACTGGATGAAGCCGGGTGGGCGGTGATGTGGCGAAGTGGGCCGCTGACCCGTAGCGAGCCGGTGCGGGCCGTGCACAAGCTCGCAGCCAACGAATACCTGCTCGGCTGGCTCTATGTGGGCGGGATGCCGGAGCGCACGCGCGGCGAACGACGCGACCGCATCGACCCGGAGCGCTTTCTTAGCGTTCTGTAGCTCCTGATCGGCGGACCGCTCGGTTCGTCGCGAGGCGGTTGGCCCGCCCGTTACGATTGAGGTTGGCGCACGCCCCCTTAGCTCAGTCCGGCCAGAGCACCGCTCTTGTAAAGCGGGGGTCGTCGGTTCGAATCCGACAGGGGGCTCCAAAAAAAGAGCCAACAATTTGGCTCTTTTGTTGGAGCCCGTCACTTGACCTTCGCTTTAATTGGCGGAGCCAACAATTTGGCTCTCTTGATAGAGCCCGTCTGGTGTCTCCGCTGCCCCCCGCCACGCCCCTGCCACATTTCGGTACCCGCCAGACCAATACTCTTGCCCGCATGGTTACACGGGGGTTCGCGATCATTGACTTCGAAACAACGGGGCTGTTTCCCGAGGGCACCGATCGGGTCATTGAGGTGGCGGTGGTGCATCTCGATCCGGATGGCACGGTCACGGGTCGATGGGACACCCTGGTGAACCCGCAGCGCGATCTGGGCCCGCAACGCATCCATCGCATTGGCGGCGCCGAAGTTATGAACGCTCCGACGTTTGTGCAGATTGCCCCAAAGCTCGTGGAGCTGCTCTCCGGTCGGGTTTTGGTGGCACACAACGCCAGCTTCGATTCTCGGTTTCTGCTAGCAGAGCTCGCTCGCGCCGGCTATTGGGCGCCAGCGAAACTCGAGGTGCTCTGCACCATGCAGTTAGCGCGCGAGTTCCTCCCAGGTGCGGGTCGAGCGTTGAAGGACTGCTGCGATGCGTTCGATATTGCGCTCATCGGGGCGCACCGCGCATCCGTCGACGCTTTTGCAACCGCTCAATTGTTGGATGCCTACCTTCTCAGCCGTCCGCACTGGCCCGCGTCTATTGCGGCGCTGGAACGCGCCGCCTTCGAATGGCCGAAGCTTGCCGGGGCGTCGGTCGGGTGGATGCCGCGGGCTGATTCGATCACGGCCCAGACCCCCTTTCTGGAACGAATCTCCATCAAGCTGCCCGAATACGCTGGCCCCAGCGAACACCTCGATTACCTAGCTCTGGTAGATCGCTGCCTACTCGATCGGGTGATTTCCGCGCACGAAGCCAACTCACTGGTGGACTTGGCCGAGACCGTGGGCATCAGTCGTCAAACCTGTGCCTCTCTGAACCGACGGTATTTCGCCGATCTGGTGGAAGTGGCATGGAGCGACGGTGTCCTCACCGACGCGGAAATTGCCGACCTGACGCTAGTGGCTCTGCTACTGAGCATCCCCGCCACCGAGGCAAGAGCAGCGATGGCACCGCAAAAACTGACTATCGGGCAGGTCGCGGCCGCGGTGGGTGGCGCAGGAACTGTCGGTGCCGGCCTGGCGGGAATTGCCACCTTTCGTCTGTCACCGGGCGACCGCATAGTGTTGACCGGCGAGATGGCCCGCACCCGAGACGACTGGCATGAGCAGCTGGTGAGCTGTGGATTCGTGCCGTGGCCGGCGGTGACCAAAAAGGTGCAGCTGCTGGTTGCCGCCGACCCGGATTCGCCCTCCGGAAAAGCCCGCAAAGCCCGCGACTTCAACATCACGATCGTGGGCGAAGCGGGCCTGTACCGACTTCTCGGGCTCTCCACCTGAACCGCTTCGTCCCTCTTTTCGAGCTCCCTGTCGACCGTGAATCAGAGCGGGTGACTGCCGAATCATGTATGAAATTCGTGACGAGGAGTTGCTGCTTTTGGTTTTGAGACTTGGGTCATCGACGGAAACTCTACGAAGTTCTTTGAGGCACCGGTGCGACACTGAAGTGTTGATCATTAGCCGCGTGCAACGTGCTTTCTCCGACGCCCCAACGCCTCACCTCGCTCGCGCGGTTGGAGCATTGATCCAGTTACCGTCAGACTTGCCGCTGTGGCCTCGTCACCCGTGACCACGTCAACCAAGGAGCAACCATCACTACAGACACCCCCGCCAACGCTGACGCAATCGCAAACACCGCCGAGGCCGACGCCTTCGCCGCGGCTGACGCGATCATCGCCGACTTTGCCAACCACCGTCGGGACGCCTACTTCGCCGGTTTTGCCCCGGATGCCACCTTCGTGTTCCACTCCGCACCGCAGCGTCTCAACAGCCGCGCCGAGTACGAGGCGATGTGGCAGGGCTGGGAGAGCGAAAACGGCTTCGCGGTAGAGAGCTGCGTGTCGACCGACCGGATGCTTCAGCTCGCCGGTAACGTCGCGATTTTCACCCACAGTGTGGAAACCGTCGCGAGCTTCGACGGCGTCGCTGAGCCCCAGCACGAGCGGGAGACGATCGTTCTCGAACTGCGCGAAGGACAGTGGTTGGCCATCCACGAGCACCTGTCAGCACTTACGTCATAGGCCGAGTCGGCATAGGCCGAGTCGGCATAAGCCGAGCAGGCGCGGCAAATTTCCCGGCCGCACCTTGGCAAGCTTCTAGGGCGCGGCCGATTTCCCGGCCGCACCCTAAACTGCGATCAGCCGCGCGGCGCCATCGCCGAAATGATCTCGTAGGCCACGTGCGATGCGGCCACCGCGGTGAGCTGCGCGTGATCGTAGGCGGGCGCCACTTCCACCACGTCGGCGCCGACAATATTCTTGCCGGCCAGCGAGCGGATGATCGACAGCAGCTCACGGCTGGTGAGCCCGCCGGCTTCGGGGGTTCCGGTTCCCGGGGCGTGCGCGGGGTCGAGCACGTCGATGTCGATGCTGATGTAGATCGGTTTGTCGCCGATACGGACATGCAATCGCTCGATGGCCTTTGCTAGCCCCTCGTCTTCAAACTCCTGCGAGGTGATCACGGCGAACCCGAGGCGGGCGTCGTCGCGCAGGTCATCGCGGCTGTAGAGCGGCCCGCGAATACCGATGTGCATGCTCGCGGTCTGGTCGATGAGCCCCTCCTCGGATGCCCGACGAAACGGGGTTCCGTGGGTGACCGGCGCGCCAAAGTAAGTGTCCCAGGTGTCGAGGTGCGCATCAAAGTGAATCACGGCTACCGGCCCATGCGTCTCAAACACGTTGCGCAACAGCGGCAGAGCGACAGTGTGGTCGCCGCCGATGATCACCAGGCGCGTGCCACCGGCGCTGAGGTGCTTCGCTCCCGCCTGAATCTGGGCGACAGCCTCGGTGAGGTCATAGGGGTTGACAGCGATGTCACCGGCGTCCGCCACCTGCTGGGTTGCGAACGGCTCCACATCCTGCGCGGGGTTGTAGGGGCGCAGCAAGCGGGATGCCTCACGAATATGCGCCGGGCCGAAGCGGGCACCGGGGCGGTAGCTAACCCCGCCGTCGAACGGGATGCCGACAATCGCAATGTCGGCGTGTTCCACCTGGTCGAGACGCGGCAACCGCGCGAAGGTGGCGATCCCGGCGAACCGCGGAACGACACTTGAGTCGGTGGGTCCGATTACGGGGCGTTCTGCGGTCATGACAGGATTCCATTCTGTGGGTGCGTGGTGGTTTCAACTCTCACGCAACTATTTATGCCTTGAGATAAAAACTTGCTCTCAATATACTGACTTTGCTCATCGGTTTCGCGATGTGTTTGATGCCGACCGGAGACCGCGAGTGAAACCGTTGCACCCCGCCCCATCCACGTCTGCGCCCCTAATCGGTGCGAAACTTCGCAGCACTCGGAGAGCTCAGGGGTTGACAATCGCCCAACTCGCTTCGGCGACATCGATCACCACGGGGTTCATCAGTCGCATCGAGCGGGATGAGACTTCGCCGAGCGTTTCCACGCTGATCACGATCTGTCAGGTGCTCTCGCTTCCGATCGGACTTCTGTTCGAGACGCCGACGCTCGAGATTGTGGCGTTGGACGAAGCGCCGCTTATCAATCTCGGCGGATTCAACGCGATCGAGAAGCTACTCACCCCCCGCAGCGAATCCCGGGTGCAGCTCCTCCGCTCCGTTTTAGAGCCGGGCGCGACCGGTGGAAAGGATCTTTACACGATTAACTGCGATCTCGAGGTTTTGCATATTTTAAGCGGATGCCTCGTGTTGCGGTTTGCCGACCGCGAAATGTCGCTGAGCTCTGGCGACACCATCACCCTGCCCGGTCGCGAACCGCATTCTTGGTCAAACACGACTAAGGATCGGACTGAAGTGATGTGGACTATCATCCCGGCCGCCTGGAGCGGCTCCGCCTGACCCCTCCCCGTTTGGGGCAGGCGACAGGCGAAGCCACGCGCAGCGCTCAGCTCTCGAGCGTGGCTAGTTCCGCGTCGCTGCGCACCGTCGCGGCACGCTCGGCGGTGAGATCCAGCGAGCGGCTGAAAATCAGGTACGCGATTGAGGTGGCCGCAAGACCGACGAGCCAGGCAATATCGAGTCCGCCCATGGTGTTCGCGATCGGTCCGGTGTAGACCCACGAGCCGAGGCCGGGGATCACCATAAACGGAATTTCGCAGACGAGGCCCACAGAAAAAGCTGCGAGTCCGCGCCACGCCCATGCCCCGTAGACACCTTTTGCGGTGAACAAGTCGGTGATCGCGTAGTGACCCTTGCGCACGAGGAAGTAGTCCACGAGGTTCGTCGCCGTCCACGGCACGAGCAGGTACAGCATGATCGTGAGTGTCGAGAAGACGGTGGTGACTCCGTCTGCGGTAACCATCTGGGCAATCAGGAACCAGACAACGGTGAGCACGAGCACGGTAACGACTCTGGCCGCGCGCGTCGGCTTGATCTTCTTGAACGAGTCAATGCTGGTGAGCACCGTGAGCATGCCGCCGTAGGCGTTCATACCCATGGTGGCCACGAGGGCCAACGCCGAGAGAATTGCCGTGGCATCCCCGAGGTGCATGAAGACGTTGTTCCCGGCCAGCTGCAGACCGGCGAGACCGTCGGTGGCACCGAGGCGGATGGCAAGCCAGGCACCCAGGATAATTAGCCAGATTGCCGACGAGGATGCCCCGAAGAAGACGGCCGAGATAACGGCGCGGCTCTTGGTTGCCGTCGGAAGGTAGCGGGAATAGTCAGACACGTACGGCGCGTAGGTGATGTTGTAGGCCGCAGCCGCGGTCAGCTGCGCCATGAACGCCACGATCGTGAAGCCGTATTTGACCGTGGGGTCGGCCGTACCACCGGCCGCCCCCACGATGACACCCAACGTGACGATAATCACGAGCGGAAGGGAGATGTAGAGGAGCACCCGAAATGCCTTGTGCACCCAGTCGTGGCCGAAGATGGCCAGCAGCGCAGCAATAATCGCAGCCCCGACCGCCACAGCGACGGGGTTCCAACCGAAGGAACTCTTCAGACCTTCCCCCAGGAGCACGGTGTCGGCGACGTTGAAGGCGAGGTAGGTGAACAGCGTCGCCAGGAGCGGGACGATGACGCCTCGGAACCCGAACTGCGCACGCGACTGGATCATCTGCGGCAGGCCCATGCGGGGCCCCTGTGAGGCGTGAAACGCCATAAACAGGGTGCCGATACCGATACCAAGAACGCTGGCAACGACGGTCCAGATGAGCGACAGTCCCATCGATGGGCCGATGAATCCAATCGGAATCGAAAAGTATTGAAAGTTGCCGAGAAACCAGAGCGGTCCCTGGTGCCACAGTTTGCCGTGGCGCTCGTGGCTCGGAACCCAGTCAATAGAACGCACCTCAACCAAAGGCGGCCTGATTGCGGTTCGAGAAGTGGCGGTCGATGGTGCGGTCATTGTCGACTCCAGTGTCGGGCAGGGCCATTGGACGGCTCTGCGGAAGAACGGTGTGCTGCATACAGGAATTCCGCGCACAGACTACGCACGGAGGGTAGTGACGGGCTCGTCGTTGAGCAGGCTGCTGGTACTGAAGCCTCGAATATCGAACCCGTCGGCACCTTTTTGCAAAGTAAACACTATTTGTTACCTAATGGGCAAATTTTTGCGCGTTGAAATGACAAACGGACCGACCCGAGGGCCGATCCATTTGCTTCTTTTACCGGGTCATCCGAGCGCCGAGGCGTCCATTCCACGGCCGTCGAACGTTATTCGGTGGCCGGTGAGGGAGTCGGCGACGGCGTAGCCACGCTCGGGTCGGTGAACGAGGCGCCGGCCACCGAAGAAACGAACTGCGCAAACGCGGTCGGGTCGCTGATCGAACCGGCGTATTTGCTGCCGTTGACCAAGACGGTTGGGGTGCCGAACTGACCGGAGGCGCTCAACAGCTTGGGGTTGCTGACTGCTCGGGTCGTGGCATCCGTAGCCCAGGATTTGAATGTCTCATCGGTAATGCAGGAGGCGATTTTGGCCGGCTGCGACACCTTGGCGTCGACCGTCAGCGAGATGAGCTTCGAGTCGGGCAGACCTGCGGTGCTCTCTTTCGGCTGGTTGGCGTACAGCGAAGCGTTGAAATCGTAGAACCGGTTCGGCGAGAAATTGGCGACGCAGGCAGCCGCGTTCGACGCGCGAGTGGAATAGCGGGAACCGACCGAAGAGTTGTCGAGGATTGCCACCGGGTGAATCTCGATGGTGGCAGCGCCCTGCTTTACCAGCGTGGTGATCTGGGCGCTGTTCGCCTTCTCGAAGGCACCACACACCGGGCACATGTAGTCGACGTAGAGCTGGATGACGATTGCTTTGCTGCCGGCAGCGGGCTTTGTGACAACGGGCTTCTTGCCTGACACGAGAGCCGCGGTCTTAACCGCCTCAAGGTTGGTGCCCACAGTGATGCCGTCGCTAAGCATGTTGCGCGGGCCGGGCCCGGGTGGGCGAATCGAGTTGGAGATGATCAAAACGACGACGGCGATCACGGCGAGGGAGCCGAGAATCAGCCCACCCTGCAGGACAAACCGACCGCGACGGTCCTTCTTCTTTTGCTGCTCGCGAAGAACGCGGGCTTTGTCGCGGGCGGCGTCGCGCCGCTGGTTCTTACTCAGTCGGGCGTCGCCCGAAGCACCGTTTGTCATGAAACCTCACTCAACCAGTGAACAAATACTGTCCAAGCCTAGCCAATCCCGTTACGCGCCCCGTACCTTTCGGCAACGGGTGGTGCCATACTGACCAGTGGCGGGAGGTAAAATCCGTCGGCACAAACACGAGTGTTTGCGCCATCCATCACGAAGGATCGTCCGGCACGTACCGCCGGTGAAGGAGAAAAATCATGGCATCAGTGACTTTTGACAAGGCAAGCCGCCTCTACCCCGGATCCGCCCGCCCCGCCGTCGACGCACTCGACCTCTCGGTGGCCGACGGCGAATTTTTGGTCCTAGTCGGTCCGTCCGGTTGCGGAAAGTCCACCTCACTGCGAATGCTCGCCGGCCTCGAAGAGGTCAATGAGGGCAACATTCTGATCGGGGATCGCAACGTAACCGACGTTCCCCCCAAAGACCGCGACATTGCAATGGTCTTTCAGAATTACGCGCTGTACCCGCACATGACCGTTGCCGAGAATATGGGTTTTGCACTCAAAATCGCCGGCATAAATAAGGATGAACGCGCCACCCGCGTCCTTGAGGCAGCCAAGCTGCTCGACCTCGAGCCCTACCTCGGCCGCAAGCCGAAAGCGCTTTCCGGTGGCCAGCGCCAGCGGGTCGCTATGGGCCGCGCGATCGTTCGCCAGCCCCAGGTGTTTCTGATGGATGAGCCGCTGTCGAACCTCGACGCCAAGCTGCGCGTGCAAACCCGCACGCAGATTGCCTCGCTGCAGCGTCGCCTCGGGGTAACCACGGTCTATGTGACCCACGACCAGACCGAAGCGCTCACCATGGGCGACCGCATTGCGGTACTGAAAGATGGCGTTCTGCAGCAGGTCGGAACGCCGCGCGACCTCTACGAGAAGCCGCAGAACGTGTTCGTTGCCGGATTTATTGGTTCGCCGGCCATGAACCTGTTTGAGGCCGACATTGTCGACACCGGAATCACCTTCGGCAGCATGGTGGCCCCGGTCGACCGCGACACCCTCGGCTCTACCGCCGGCCGCAAGGCAACGATCGGGGTTCGCCCGGAAGACCTGATCGTCTCGACCACCGGTCACGGCCTCGCGGTAGACGTTGATCTGGTCGAAGAGCTCGGCGCCGACGGCTACCTGTACGGGCACACCGACATCGACGGCAAACGCGTTGACATCGTGGCCCGGGTTGACGGACGCAACCACCCCAACGCCGGAGACAAGGTGTTTCTCTCACCCGAGCCGAAGCACATCCACGTGTTCGATGTGGAGTCGGGCCTGCGCCTGAGCAAGCCGGTTCTGGTCTAGTTTCCACGCGTTGCCCGGCCTGCTGTGACCATCGAGTTTTTTCGAGTCACAGCAGGCTCGTTCGTTAATCGGCACGACAATCGGCACGGCCCAAAAGTCAGGACTCCCCATGAGCGGCTCGCTCAACATCACCTCGGCGATCGTCGATCCGGCGCTGCTCGATCTCCCCTGGAACCGTCCTCTCGACACCTGGCCCGACGACACAATTGCGTCGCTGCCGAAGGGCATTTCACGCCATCTGGTGCGCTTCGCCCACCTCAGCGGCTACGTGATCGCCGTAAAAGAGACCTCGGTTGAACTCGCCAAACGCGAGTACGAGATGCTGCGCACGCTGCAGCGTCTGGATGTGCCGTGCGTCGACCCGATCGCCGTGATCACCAATCGCACGGATGACGACGGCGAGGCGCTCGAGGCCGTGCTGGTCACCCGGCACCTGAAGTTCTCCCTCCCCTACCGCGCGCTCTACTCGCAGACGCTGCGCCCGGAGACCGCCACCCGATTGGTGGACGCGCTCGCGGTGCTTTTGGTACGTCTGCACATGATCGGGTTCTTCTGGGGCGACGTGTCGCTCTCGAACACCCTGTTTCGTCGGGATGCCGGCGCCTTCGCCGCCTATCTGGTCGACGCCGAGACCGGACAGCTCTACAACGGCCTCTCCAACGGTCAACGCGAAAACGACCTGGAAATCGCCCGGGTGAACATTGCCGGGGAACTTTTAGACCTCGCCGCCGGTGGCCGCACCGATGAAGCCCTCGATCCGCTCGCGGTGAGTGACGGCATCGTGGCGGCATACCGCACCCTCTGGGTCGAACTCACCGGCTCGGAGTCCTTTGCCTCAACCGAGCGTTGGCGCATCAACGACCGAGTGGAACGCCTCAACAACCTCGGTTTCGATATCGAAGAGTTGGCGATTCGCACGGATGATTCCGGCACCGAGGTGCGCATCCAACCGAAGGTCGTTGATGCCGGACACCACTCTCGCCGGCTTTTGCGCCTAACCGGACTCGACGCACAGGAGAACCAGGCCCGGCGCCTACTTAACGACCTCGACTCCTACTCAGCGACCTTTCACAAGAAGGATCGCGATGAGGAGATGGTGGCACACGAGTGGCTGGCCACCGTGTTTGAACCGGTAGTGCGTGCAGTGCCGAAGGATTTGAAGGGGCGACTAGAACCGGCCGAAATGTTTCACCAGATGCTCGAGCACCGCTGGTACCGCTCGCAGAACGAACACCGCGACGTTCCGCTGACCGAGGCGGTCTCCTCGTATATCGACACGGTGCTGCGTCATCGCCGTGACGAGGCCACGATGCTTGACCCGATGACCGGCACCTTCACTCGGCCAACCGAGATCATTGACGAATCCGACTGGCGCTCGCGGGTGTAGTGCGGATGACGGTAGCGGGGACCGTGCCCCCGCTGCCGCATCATCCGGCTACTTCTTTTTGGGCTTGGCGCGCAACTTGGAGATTTCGTAGAGCGTCACGGATGCTGCAATCCCGGCGTTCAGCGACTCGGTGGAGGCGTTGATCGGAATCGAGATGATCGCGTCGCAGGTTTCGGTGACGAGGCGAGACAGGCCCTTACCCTCGCTGCCAACCACGATCACGACCGGGTCTTTGGCCCAGGTGAGCCCGGGAAGCTCCACGTCTCCCCCGCCGTCGAGGCCGAGCACAAACACTCCGCGCTCCTTGAACGCTTTGAGCGTCTGGGTGAGGTTCGCGGCCATCGCCACGGGGGTGCGGGCGGCGGCACCGGCGGAGGTTTTCCAGGCGGCGGCAGTGAGACCCACCGAGCGACGCTGCGGAACGATAACGCCCTGGCCACCGAAGGCGGCAACCGAGCGGATGATCGCCCCGAGGTTACGCGGATCGGTGATGCCATCCAGCGCGACCAACAGCGGCACGCGGCCACTGGCGATGATCTTCTCGAGCAGTTCGGTGGGGTGCGCGTACACGTACGGCGGAACCTTCAACGCGAGACCCTGGTGCACGGTATCGAAGCCAGCGAGGCGGTCGAGTTCCGGGCGCATGACCTCGAGGATCGGTAGACCGCGCTTGGTGGCGAGCTGCATGACCTCCTTCACACGGTCGTCGTATTCGATGCGGGTGCCGATGTAGAGCGCTGTTGCAGGGATGTTAGCCCGCAAGGCCTCAAGCACCGAGTTGCGGCCGGTAACGACCTCGATGTCTTCGTTTTGCTTGGGGCGACGGTCGCCGCGCTGCTGGTCGCTCGCCGGGCGCTGAGCTTCGCCGCGGCTCGACGGACGCTTGGCGTCCCCTGCCCCGGCGCCGGCCGGGCGTCGCGGGTCACCGGCGCCAGAAGCGGCGGCGTTCGTGGGGAAGGGACGCTTGACGCCACCGGATGCCGCGAAGCGATCCTGCGCCGCCTTGCGCTTGCCGGCGGGGTGATACGGGCGATCCTCGGCCTTGGGGGTGGCCTTACGACCCTCTAGTGCCTGGCGGCCCTGGCCACCGGAGCCGACCTGCGCGCCGCGGCTGGCTTTGCGAACGGCACCGGCACGGGGCTGATTTCCACTGCTTTTCATGATTCAAGTCTCCAATGTGACCCCGTGGGGGTGTCTTCGAGCTGGATGCGTGCGGCAGCCAGCTGGTCTCTGATGCGGTCAGCGGATGCGAAGTCGCGATCCGCCCGTGCAAGCTCTCGGTGTTCGATCAGCGACCGAACCAAGGTGTCGAGGGCCGCGGTGGCCGGCGCGGAGCCGGCATCCTGCCATTCGGGTGCAAGTGGGTTGATGCCGAGCACGTCGACCATGGCAACGACCTCGGCACGACAGATGGCGGCGGTAGCCCGATCGTCGGCGTCGAGTGCGGCGTTTCCGGCGGTCGTGCGCTCGTGCAGCACGGCGAGGGCCTGCGGTATCGCGAGGTCGTCGTCCATGGCTGCGGAAAAGGGATGAGGAACGTCAGTGGCGGTGTCGGCGTGGGCGCCCAGCCCCCGCTCGGCCCGCCGCAAGAACGTGCCAATGCGTTCGAGCGCCGACACAGCCTCGCCGAGCGCGCCATCGCTGTAATCCATCGTGGAGCGGTAGTGCGCGCTTGAGAGGTAGTAGCGGGCGGCGAGCGCGCCGCTGCGGTCGATGAATTCGGCGGCAAACACCGAGTTCCCGAGCGACTTCGACATTTTGGCGCCGCCGACGGTGATTAGCCCGTTGTGCACCCAGTGGTTGGCGAAGGCGAGACCGGCAGCATTTGACTGCGCGAGTTCGTTCTCGTGGTGCGGAAAACGCAGGTCGAGGCCGCCGCCGTGAATGTCGAAGCGGTCGCCGAGGTAGCGCTGCGCCATGGCGGAGCATTCGATGTGCCAGCCGGGGCGTCCGGGTCCCCACGGGGAGGCCCAGGCGGCAGAGGCCGGCTCGCTCGGCTTGTAGCCCTTCCAGAGCGCGAAGTCTCGGGCATCCCGTTTGCCGCGCGGATCGGCGTCGGGGGCAGCCTCCATGTCGGCGGGCTTCTGCCGGGTCAGTTCACCGTAGTTGGGCCAACTGGCGGTGTCGAAATACACATCTCCCGAGGCATCCGGTGCCGGGTAGGCATGGCCACGCTCAATCAGCTCGGCGATGAGATCGAGCATGTTTTGCACACTGGCGGTCGCGCGGGGCTCGTAGGTGGGCGGACGGATGCCGAGGCGCGCGTAGGCGGAAGTGAACTCCACCTCGACCCGGTAAGCCAGTGCCCACCAGGGCTCAGAGGAGTTTTCGACCCCGGCCAAAATTTTGTCGTCGATGTCGGTGACGTTGCGCACGAGGGTGACAGCGTAGCCGCGATAGTTCAACCAGCGACGCCAGAGGTCGTAGGCAAGAGCCGACCGCAAGTGTCCGATATGCGGTGCGGATTGCACCGTAGGGCCGCACACATAGATTCCGACCTGGCCGTTCACAACGGGCACCAGGTCGGTCAGGGTCTGCGACTTCGAATCATATAAGCGGACAGTCACCCCCCTAGCTTAACGACTGCTGTATACCAGGGCCGTCGCCAGCACCGAGATGCCTTCGCCGCGGCCGGTAAAGCCGAGCCCGTCGGTGGTGGTGGCCGACACGCTCACCGGCGCCCCGATCAGCGCAGTCAGCGTCTCTTCAAGCTCAATCCGTCTCGGTGCAAGCTTCGGATGCCTCGCCACCATTTGCACGGCCACATTGCCGATCGCATACCCGGCGTCGGTGACCAGCCGCACGGTCTCGCGAATGAAGACTTCCCCGCGCGCGCCGGCGAGCTTCGGGTCGGCGGTGCCGAAGCGCTGACCGATGTCGCCGAGCCCCGCGGCCGAGAGCAGCGCGTCGCAGAGGGCGTGGCTGAGCGCGTCGCCGTCGCTGTGACCGGCGAGTCCCGCCTCCCCCGGCCAGAACAGGGTTCCGAGCCAGAGCTCTACTGTCGCGTCGAAGGCGTGGGCGTCGAGGCCGAGGCCGACGCGTGGGATGGGGTACGAGCGCGGCTCGGGGCTGAGGCCTGACT
>JACMPQ010000031.1 GCA_014377425.1 Microbacteriaceae bacterium
ACCGCTAGAAACGGCAACCCAGTACGAGGTATTTGGCATATGACATTGTGCACGCTGTTGAGTTCTCAAGGATCGGACGCATCCCCCACCCACACCCAAAGGCACAGACAAAGAAGCAAAACACGAAACTAAAATTATGTTATTTGGTAATATTGTGTTACTTTAGCAAGTTATCTTTCAATTCGCTCGCCGAGGCAACTTGACAAACCTACCACTCATTTCGATGTTGTCAAATCGAGCGGCACCGGCGAGAAGCCGGAGGTTCACGCAATTTTGACAATTCAAAGTGAAGATTCATCCGATGTGACTCCCACTATATCCCGAAGGAAACGGTTCGAGTCAAGCGACAGAGGCCGCAGGATTTAGTCCCTCTTGAAGCCGGCAAGCTCTTCCGCTTTCCGAACCTTTGGGGTGACAAGTAAGAACAATACAAGTCGTGCGTGTGACGGGCAAATTACAGCGGCGACCCGGGCGTGTCAGTGGCTACTGGCCAATGAATATACCGGCGAGGGTCTTTTTTCCTCGGCGAAGCACCGCGAGGTCACCGGCGTCCAGGGATTCCAGTGTCGCCTCGGCATCCGTCACCGACACGTTGTTCACGTAGACGCCACCCTGCGCAATTGCTCGCCGAGACTCACCCAGACTCGTGGTGAGTTTTGTGTCTACGAGTAGCTGCGACACCAGAGCCGAGCGCTCAGCCGTGGTGTGTGGCAATTCCCGGAGAGCGGATGCCAAGACTTCGGGGGTCAATACGGAGAGATCACCCTGACCGAATAACGCGGAGGCAGCTGAGATCGCCGCAATCGTTGCCGCCTCGCCATGAACGAGGGTGGTGACATCCGTTGCCAAGGCACGTTGGGCTTCGCGCTTGAACGGCTCGGTCGCCACGTGCTCACCGAGGGCCGCTATCTGCTCACGGTCGAGGAAGGTGAACACTTTGAGGCGTGCGATGACGTCACTGTCGTCACTGTTGAGCCAGAACTGGTAGAACGCATAGGGGCTGGTCATTGCCGAATCGAGCCAGACTGCGTTGCCCTCGGACTTACCAAATTTGGTGCCGTCGGAATTGGTGATCAGCGGCGTGCCGATCGCGTGCGCGCTTACACCCTCGGCTTTATGGATGAGGTCGGTACCACTGGTGAGATTGCCCCACTGGTCTGACCCCCCGGTTTGCAGTACGCAGTCGTAGTTGCGGAAGAGGTGCAAAAAGTCCATGCCCTGCAACACCTGGTAACTGAACTCGGTGAAACTGATGCCCTCCGCCGAATTAAGCCGGGCACTGACGGCATCCTTCTTCAACATGGTTCCGATTCGAAAATATTTGCCGATGTCGCGCAGGAAGTCGACGGCACTGAGCGGCTGAGTCCAGTCGAGGTTGTTGACCATACGCACCGCACTCTCCCCCTCGGCACTGAGGAAGCGAGTGACCTGCGAGTGGAGATAGCCCACCCACTCGGCAACGGTGTCGCGGGTGTTGAGGACTCGCTCGGCGGTCGGGCGCGGATCGCCGATCAACCCGGTGGATCCACCTACCAGGCCGAGCGGCTTGTGCCCGGCCAGCTGAAGCCGGCGCATGGTGAGCAATTGCACCAGATTGCCGAGGTGAAGACTCGCCGCGGTGGGATCGAATCCGCAGTAGAAGGTGATCGGCGGCCCGGAAAGCAGAGACTTCAGCTCGGCGGCATCGGTCGACACGTGCACAAGACCCCGCCAAAGGAGCTCATCCCAGACATCGTCGAACGAAGAATCATTGTGCTGGAGTGCCAAAACGGCGGAGTCAGACATGGCGCCAGAATATCAGCGCGGATGACGCGGGCTGGGCGGTTTGTTGGAGCGGGCTCGTCAGCGGCGCGGGGCGTGTGGCCGGTAGGGCGAGACGGTCGGCTCCCCCGGAATCCAGAAACGCCAAGGAAAAGCCGTGCCACCGCCCGCACCGGAGACCCCGGTGCGCGGGCCGGCCTGAAACACGGGCGAGGTGGCATCCGGAAATTCGAGGCTGAGGGATGCTGCGAACAGGGGTGCGCCGAACAGGGGTGCGCCGAACAGGTCGTCGCCGTCGTTGGCGCGGGTGATCCCGAGGGGCGCGGCCAGTCGACCGGGGCCGCGGGCCAGATCGACGTCGCGCTTGGCTGAGAGCCGACGACCGCGGGCCGGCTCGAAACCGGCAACGATTTCGCCGGCTCGCAGCAGCACGGCCGAGGCTTCGCCTCGCGGAGAGCAGACCACGTTGACGCAGTGGTGCACCCCGTAGCTGACGTAGACATACAGGTGGCCGGGCTCGCCGAACATGGCTGCATTGCGCGGAGTTTCGCCGTGAAAAGCATGGGAGCCGGGATCTGAGGTACCACGGTAGGCCTCTACCTCGGTGATGCGCAGCGCTACCTTGCCAACGGAAAGAACCGCGCCGAGCAGCTCGGGCGCAACCGCGGTTGCCGGGCGGGCGAAGAAATCACGATCGCGCATTCGGCGAAGCCTAGGTGACCGCGATGATGAAGCAGTTGTCGCACCGGCATCGTCGCGAGAAAAGTCTTCGCTAGAAAAAGTGCTTGCCGCTGACGGCGAGCACGATGCCGATGAACGCGAAGATCACCAGGCACACGCCGACAATGAGCGGCATCACCCATTTTTGCTTCGGCGGCTGGCGGCGATGCGGACGATTGGCGCCGTTGAGGGTCATGCGGGAACCGATCTGATCAGGGAGACTGCGGCGGAAATAGTCATGCCGAAACCGCGGCCGAGCTCGTTTCGGATTCCCGCTCGATGCTGAAAGCTCGAACGCGCGTGGTCAGAAGGGCCAGCTGCTCGGTGACGCGAATCGGTGCGGTGCCACCCACGCCGGTGCGGCTACCGATCGAACCGTCAACGGTCAACACCTCCCGCACCTGCGGGATGAGCGCGGGCGAAATCGCGGCGAGCTCGGCGTCGCTTGGTTCGTGCAGCTCTAACCCGCGTTGCTCGCAAAAACTGACCAGCGTTCCGCTGATCTCGTGCGCGTCGCGGAACGGGGTGCCGCGACGGACGAGCCATTCGGCAACATCCGTGGCGAGGCTGAACCCCTGCGGGGCGAGCTCCGCCATCCGTTTTGTATTAAATTTCAGCGTCGAGACCATGCCCGCAAACGCCGGTAGCACCACCTCGAGGGTGGCCACCGAATCGAACACCGGCTCTTTGTCTTCTTGCAAGTCGCGGTTGTATGCGAGCGGCAGCCCCTTGAGGGTGGCGAGAAGCCCGGAAAGATTACCGATAAGCCGACCGGCTTTGCCCCGGGCAAGCTCCGCAATATCGGGGTTTTTCTTCTGCGGCATGATCGAGGACCCGGTTGAGTAGCCGTCGTGCAGGGTGACGAAATCAAATTCGCGAGTGTTCCAGAGAATGATTTCCTCCGCGAAACGCGACAGGTTGATGGCGATGAGCGAGGCCACAAAGGCAAACTCGGCCACGACATCCCGGCTCGCGGTGGCATCGATCGAGTTTTCGGCGGGGCCCGACAGCCCCAATTCTCTCGCGACCAGGTGCGGATCAAGGCCGAGCGAGCTTCCCGCGAGGGCACCGGAACCGTAGGGCGAAACGGCTGCGCGCACCGACCAGTCGCGCAGACGGTCCAGGTCGCGCACGAGCGGCCAGGCGTGCGCGAGCAAATGGTGCGAGAGCAGAACGGGCTGTGCATGCTGCAGATGCGTGCGTCCCGGCATCGGATCCCCGAGGTGCGCGTGTGCCTGGGCCGCGATCGCGTCGATTAACTGCACGACGAGGTGGCTGATTGTCTGGCGGTGATCGAGCAGATACAACCGGACGAGGGTGGCGATCTGGTCGTTGCGGCTGCGCCCGGCGCGCAACTTGCCGCCGAGTTCGGCACCCGCGATGTCGATGAGTCCTCGCTCGAGGGCGCCGTGCACGTCTTCATCCGTCGGCAAAGCCACGAACTCGCCCGATCCAATCGCGGCCCCGAGGGTGTCGAGGGCCGCGATCATGCGGGAGAGTTCGTCGGCGTCGAGATAGCCGGCGGCAGACAGCGCGGTGGCGTGAGCCCTGGAGCCCTGCAAGTCGTAGGGCCAGAGCTGCCAGTCAAAATGCGTCGACTTGCTCAGCGCGGCGAGTTCCGGGGACGGCCCGGAACTGAACCTTGCCCCCCAGAGTGCGCCCTCGTTGGTGCCGGTGCCGGTGCCGGTGCCGGTGCCATTGCCATTGCCTGTCGACGTCATCTGGTTACAGGCTCGCGGCGTCTCGACGCGCAGAGATCTTGCTCGGCAGCGACCAGATCTCGATGAAGCCCTTCGACAGCGACTGGTCGAAGGTGTCACCGGTGTCATAGGTGGCCAGATCGAAGTCGTAGAGGCTCGTTTTGCTTTGCTGGCCGGTGACGACGGCGCGGCCACCCTGCAATTTGAGGCGGATATCGCCGCTGACGTAGCGCTGGGTGTCGTCGATGAACACATCCAAGGAGCGCTTGAGACCGGAGTACCAGAGTCCGTCGTAGACGAGGTTGGACCATTCGGCTTCGACGCCGCGCTTGTAGCGGTTGACGTCGCGCTCCATGGTGAGGCTTTCGAGTGCCTCGTGCGCGGCAATCAGTGCCATGGCCGCGGGAGCCTCATAGACCTCGCGGCTCTTGATGCCGATCAGGCGATCCTCCACCACGTCGATGCGTCCGACGCCGTGCTTGCCGGCGAGCGCGTTCAGCTGCTGAATGATCTGCAGCGGCCCATACGACACGCCGTCGATGGCGACCGGGATGCCACGCTCGAAGGTGATCGTAATCTCGTCCGCATCGCGCAGGACATCTGGATTCTGGGTGTACTCGTAGAGGTCCTCGATCGGCGCGTTCCACGGGTCCTCGAGGAACCCGGTCTCGACCGCGCGGCCCCAGACGTTCTTGTCAATGGAATAGGGGTTTTTGGCACTCTGGCGGATCGGCAGGTTGTGCTCTTCGGCATAGAGAATCGCCTTGTCGCGGGTGAGCGCGAGGTCGCGTACCGGGGCGACGCTCTTGAGATTCGGGGCGAGGGCGGCGATGGCCGCCTCGAAGCGCACCTGATCGTTGCCTTTACCGGTGCAGCCGTGCGCGACGGTGTCGGCGCCGAGCGACTTAGCGGTGAGGGCGAGGTGGCGGGCGATCACCGGACGGCTCAACGCCGAAACCAGCGGGTAGCGCTTCTGGTACAGCGCATTGGCCTTGAGCGCCGGCATGAGGTAGTCCGCGGCGAACTCCTCCTTGGCATCGACGACGATGGATTCGACGGCGCCGCAGTCCAGCGCACGCTGGCGGATGTCATCCATGTCTTCGCCGCCCTGGCCGACGTCGACAGCTAATGCCACAACCTCTTTGCCCGTGGCATCCTTCAGCCAGCCGATTCCAACGGAGGTGTCGAGTCCGCCCGAGTATGCGAGGACAACGCGTTCTGCCATGTGGTGATTCTCCTTGAGGTTCGCTGACAATTTTAGGGGGCGCGGGACGCACTGGATGCGACCGGACGCGTCTAGTGCGCGAGCAGCCAGACCAGCAGTGCCTTCTGGGCGTGCAAGCGGTTCTCGGCCTCATCCCAGACGACACTTTGAGGACCGTCGATGACCTCGGCGGTCACCTCGTAACCGCGGTCGGCCGGGAGGCAGTGTAGGAAGAGTGCGTCGGGCACGGCCAGTGCCATCAGCTCGGGGTCGACCCGGTAGATACCGAGGTGGGTAAGGCGGTGGGCCTTCTCCTCCTCTTTACCCATCGACACCCAGGTGTCGGTGACGACGACATCCGCACCACTGACCGCGGCATCTGGGTCAGTGAATAGCGCAATCGAGCCGTGGTTTTTGACGGCAATGCGTTCAGCGTCGGCCACGACGGCCGGTAGCGGGGAGTATTCGGCAGGTGACGCGATGCGCACGTGCATGCCGGCGGTCGCCCCGGCCAGCAGGTAGGACTGCGCCATGTTGCTCGCGCCGTCACCGAGAAAGGTGATGGTGAGCCCGGCTAGTGCCCCGCGGTGCTCCCGGATGGTGAGCAGGTCGGCGAGCAATTGGCAGGGGTGGAAGTCATCCGAGAGGCCATTGATAACTGGAACAGTGGTTCCCGTCGCCATTTCTTCGAGGCCAGACTGCGCGAAGGTGCGCCAGACGATGGCCGCGACCTGCCGTTCGAGCACGCGCGCGGTGTCGGAGGCGGTTTCTTTGCCGCCGAGTTGGCTGCTGGCGGTGCTGATGATGAGCGGAACCCCGCCCAGATCGGCAATGCCGACTGCGAACGAGACCCGCGTGCGGGTGGAGGACTTGTCGAAAATTACCGCCACGGTCTGCGGCCCGGCCAAGGGACGCGTGCCAAAACGATCACGCTTGAGCTCCAACGCGAGGTCAAGGATTTCGGCCTGCTCGGCTCCGGTGACGTCATCGTCGCGCAAAAAGTGCCGAGTCATGAGTGTGCCTTCAGTGCTTGGGTGAACAGGTCGCGGAAGAGTTCGATTTCGGTGTCGCCGATGATGAGCGGCGGCACAATGCGAAGGCTCACGTCGTTGGGGGCGTTGATGATCAGCCCGAGCGCAAGCGCGGTGTCGCAGACGGCTGCCGCCACGGGGTGTGCGAGCCCAACGCCGATCATCAAGCCTTCGCCCCGAATGTCGATAACCAGTTCGGAGTCGATGGAGCGAATGATCTCGCGCAGCTGCTCTCCGCGGCGCTCGGCGTTCTCGATCAGCCCGGCACTCTCGATTTCCGCAAGCACCGCGTTCGCGGCGGCGGTCGCCAGCGGGTTACCACCGAAGGTGCTGCCGTGCTGGCCGGCCTGAAAGAGGCGGGATGCCGCGCCGAAGGTCACCAGTGCACCGATCGGAACACCGCCAGCGAGGCCCTTGGCGATCGCGACGGCATCCGGAATTACGCCCTGATGCTGGTACGAGAACCACTTGCCGGTGCGTCCGATGCCGGTCTGAATTTCGTCGACGATGAGCAGCGCACCGTGCTCCGTTGTGAGCTCGCGCGCCCGCTTCAGATAGCCCTCCGGGAGGTCGATCACCCCCGCCTCACCCTTGATCGCCTCAAGGACCAGGGCGGACACGGTTTGATCCATGACGGCTTCGAGGGCCTCGATCGTGGTGTCGATGTGCTCGACCCCTCCGAGCAGAGGCTCGAATGGTTCGCGCAGAGCGGGCTTGCCGGTGAGCGACAGCGACCCCATGGTGCGACCGTGAAAGGAATTCTTGAGAGCAATGATGCGGGTGCGCGAACCGTCGCCGCGGTTGAGTCGGGCCAACTTCACCGCGGCCTCAATCGCCTCGGCACCGGAGTTGGCGAAATAGACCCGGCCCTCAGCGCCTGCGCCGGTGATGCGGCACAGGCGTTCGGCCAGTTCCAGCTGCGCCGGGGTGGCGAAATAGTTGGAGACGTGGGCGAGGGTCGCGATCTGGCGGGAAACCGCTTCGACCAGGGCCGGATGCGCATGACCGAGCGAATTGACCGCGATTCCGGCGAGAAAATCGAGGTAGCGGGTGCCCTCGGAATTCCAGACGTAGCAGCCTTCGCCGCGCACGAGCATGTGCTGCGGCGTGGTGAGGGAGCCCATCAGCGCCTGGCCGAAGCGGTCGCGCCAGCCGTTGGTCGCGGTCGCGTCTGGAATTGCGGGGGCCGCGTTGGCCGCGGCATTCGAGGGCGCGTCGGTCAGATCGTGGGAAACAGAAATGTCGGTCATGCGGAAACCCTCCAGGAGTTGGGGATAACTTCGGTGCCCGCACCGCGCTGGGTGAAGACTTCGAGCAGGATGGAGTGCGGGATGCGGCCGTCGATGATTGTTGCGCCGCCCACCCCGCCGACGACCGCGTCGAGGCAGGCCGCCATTTTGGGAATCATTCCGGATTCGAGGCTCGGCAACAGAGCCGACAGCTCGTCTACGCTGATCAGGTCGACGAGAGACTCGCGGTTCGGCCAATCCCGGTAGAGACCGGCAACATCGGTGAGTACGACGAGCTTTGCGGCCCCGAGGGCGATCGCGAGGGCGCCGGCCGCGGCATCCGCGTTGACGTTTAAAGCCTGCTCGGGATCTTCGTGCGAGAGAGCGATGGAGGAAACGACGGGGATCAGCCCCTGCGCAATCGCCGCCAACACGCTGGCCGGGTTGATGCGGGTGATGTCTCCGACATGACCGAGGTCGAAAGACTCCCCGTCGATGAAAACGTTTTTGCGCTGACCGGAGAAGAGCGAGGCGGCGTCGCCGTAGATACCGACCGCGAGTGCTGCGGGACCGGAATGACGGGGCGCGGCATCGGGAACCGTGGCGTGCTCGTTGATCAGGTCGACGATCTCTTGATTGACCTCACCGGCAAGCACCTCCCGAACGACGGTGATCGCCGCTGTCGAGGTGACCCGATAGCCGCCGCGGAACTCGCTGTCGATACCGCGCTTTTTGAGCGCGGCCGAGATCTGCGGTCCACCGCCGTGCACAACCACCGGGTGGAGCCCGGCGAACCGCAGGTAGGCCATATCTTCGGCGAAGGCGCGTTTGAGATCGTCGTTGATCATGGCGTTACCGCCGAATTTAACGACGATGACCTTACCGGCGTAGCGCTTGAGCCAGGGCAGCGACTCAATCAGGGTTGCGGCCTTGACCGCAGCGAGCTCATGTTCGGTTGTCATCAGCTGGCGTAGGCGCTGTTCTCGTGCACGTAGTCGTGGGTGAGGTCGTTGGTAAGCACGGTGGCGGTCGCGTCGGCGACCTTCAAATCGATGAGCACGTGAACGGCGCGCGGTGTCAGGTCGATGAGGTCGCGGGACTCCCCCGGCTCCCCCGAACGGCAGACCATCACGCCGTTGATCGACACATCAATGTCGTAGGGATCGAACTCCGCCTGGGTAGTTCCGACGGCGGCGAGCACCCGACCCCAGTTCGGGTCGTTGCCGAAAACCGCAGCCTTGAACAGGTTGTTGCGGGCGACCGAGCGGCCGACCTCCACCGCGTCATCCTCGCTGCGCGCGCCCACGGTCTCGATCGTGATGTCGTGGCTGGCGCCCTCAGCGTCACCCTGCAATTGCAAGGCGAGGTTGCGGCAAATTTCGATGACGGCGGCGGTGAACTCCGCCTGCGTTGGTGCGATTCCGGATGCCCCACTCGCCAATAGCGACACCTGATCGTTGGTCGACATGCAGCCATCGGAGTCGAGGCGGTCAAACGACACCCGCGTCGCCTCGCGCAGGGCCGCATCGAGCGCGGCGGAGGGCAGGTTTGCGTCGGTGGTGATGACCACGAGCATGGTCGCAAGGCCGGGTGCCAGCATCCCGGCCCCCTTCGCCATGCCGCCGAGCGACCAACCGTCGCGGTCGACGATGGCCGTTTTGGGTCGGCTGTCGGTGGTCATGATGGCGAGTGCGGCATCCGCTCCGCCCTCTACGCTCAGGGTTGCGGCGTGAATGCCGGTGAGAAGTTTGTCGAGCGGCAGTTGATCGCCGATGAGGCCAGTGGAGCAGACCAAAACATCCCCCGCCGAGACACTCAGCTTGGCGGCGACCGCTTCGGCAGTGGCGTGCGTGACCTGAAAACCCCGGCTTCCGGTGTAGCAATTGGCGCCACCCGAGTTGAGCACGATCGCCGAGACCACACCGTCTGCGATCACCTGCTGCGACCAGATGATCGGGTTGGCCTTGGCGCGGTTGCTGGTGAACACGACCGCGGCGGCCGTGCTCGGGCCGAGGTTTTGCACGAGGGCGAGGTCGGCGTTACCGCTGGATTTGAGGCCGATCGCGAGACCGGTGGCAGAGAAACCCTGCGGGTGTGTGACGCTCACGGAGCGACTCCGTTCGTTGAGAGGCCGAGCGTTTCGGGGAGGCCGAGCGCGATATTGGCGGATTGAATGGCGGCGCCCGCCGTTCCCTTAACGAGGTTGTCGATCGCGGTGACCGTAATCACGCGTCCGGCGGCTCGATCGACGGCGAGCCCGATGAGCGCGGCGTTCGAGCCCACGGCATCCCCGGAGCGCGGAAACTGACCGTCTGGCAACAGGTGCACGAAGGGCTCGTGCGCGTAGGCACCCTCCCAGGCCGAGCGCACGTCATCCGCGCTGACGCCGATCGCAAGCTTCGCGGTGGAGGTGGCGAGGATGCCGCGCGACATGGGCACGAGCATCGGCGTGAACGACACCGTGACGCCGACTCCCCCGGCCGCGGCAAGGTTTTGCCGAATTTCCGGAGTGTGGCGATGCGTGCCGCCTACGGCATATGCGCGGGCGGACCCGGCCTGCTCGCTAAAGAGGAGATCGGGAGCTAGCGTACGTCCGGCTCCCGAGGTACCGACGGCAAGGACCGCCACGATGTCGTCGGCCTCGATGACGCCGGCTCGGATGCCGGGCGCGAGCCCCAGCGTGATGGCCGTGACGTTGCATCCGGGGACTGCGATGCGGCGGGCGCCGACCAAGGCGTCGCGCTGAGCGCCGTTGCCGTCGAGCACGAGCTCGGGCAAGCCGTAGGCCCAAGCGCCGAAGTACTCGCCGCCGTAAAACTCAGCCCAGTCGGTCTCGCTGGTGAGCCGGTGATCGGCTCCGCAATCGATCACGAGGGTACCCGGGTCGAGGGTGGCGGTGATCTCGCCGGATTTGCCGTGCGGCAGGGCGAGAAAGACGATGTCGTGGCTGGCCAGGGTTTCGGCCGAGGTCTCGACGAACTTCAAATGGGCGAGAGATCGCAGGTGCGGTTGCACGGCGATGAGCGGCTGGCCGACATTACTAAAGGCGGTGACGGTGGTTACGGCAAATTCCGGATGGTCAGCGAGCAGCCGCAGCAACTCGCCTCCCGCGTAACCGCTGGCTCCGGCCACGGCGACTGAGAGAGACATAGCTCTACCTTTTTGTTGGGAGGGACGAGGGATTGGTCCGGCGACACTTTGGGTTGAGCATCAGCTCAACCAAAAAGTGGCGCCCCGAATCGCACGCCGGTGAGCCGACGTCGACGCTCGGTGCGTGGCTGAACGCCGTTCACCATGAAGCCGTCGAAGTTGATCACGCTTTGAGCGTACCGCCTCCCCCGGGGTGTGCCGGTGCACCACCCCCGGTTCGCCGCCGCGCCTCTCGCCTACTCCCTAATTGTTGCCCCGAACCGCTCTTCCGCCTCGGCCGCTCCGGCAAGCTTCGACTCGGTGGCCTCCGCAGCGGTGAGCGTGCGGTCGGGCGCACGGAAGCGCAGCGCGAAGGTCAACGACTTCGCCCCGGCCAGTACCCCCTCGCCGCGGTAATCATCCACGAGCCGCAGCTGTTCGAGCAGCGCCCCGGCGCCACTGCGAATCGCCGCCAGCACCTCGCCCGCACTGGTGGTCAGCGGAACAACCAGGGTCAAATCCTGAGTGGCGGCGGGCTGGGTCGCGATCGTGGTCGGGGTTGCGCTCGCCGGAACCCGTGCGATGAGTGCATCGAGGTCGATCTCCCAGACCGCGACCACGCGCGGCAGATCGAGGTCATCGGCGATTGTAGGCAGCAATTCGCCGGCGAATCCGATCGGCTCGCCGCCGACAAACAATTCGGCGGTGCGCCCCGGATGCAGCGCCCGGTGCTTCCCCTGTCGAACCGCGATCGCGACCCCGAGCGCCGTCGCCAGCTGCTGCACCGCGGTGAGCGCTTCGCCAATGGCTACCGAAATCTGCGGCTGGCCGACCTGCTTGAGCACGGTATTACCGAGAAAAAGTCCGCCGATGTGACGCGGCTGGTTAGGAATTGCCGACTGGAGGTCGGCGAGCTGCTCGGCGCTCGGGCGTTCGTTGCCGACCGGTAACGTCACGCTTCCCACGGCAACACCGGCGACCGGCAGAAACACGGTACCAATCTCGAACAGGGCAATGTCGGTGAGTCCGCGGGACAGGTTGCGGCGGGCTACGTCAATGAGGCCGGGGATGAGCGTGGTGCGCAGCCACGGCAGTTCGCCGTCGAGCGGGTTGGCCAGTTTCAACGCCGGCGTGCTATCGGCGACGGCCGAACCGAAACGGTCGTTGCTCTGCTTCGAGACGAATGGGTACGCCAACACCTCGGTGGATCCGCCGGCAGCCAGCTGCTGGGCCGCGGTGCGACGCAGTCGCTGTGACCGGGTGAGCCCGCGGCCGGGCGGGGCGGTCGGCAGCACCGAGGGGATGCGGTCATACCCGACGATGCGGGCAACCTCCTCGGCGAGGGTGGCCTTGTCGGTTAGGTCGGGGCGCCAGCTGGGCGGGGTGACCAGGAACGCGGCATCCGTTCTGCTCACAGAACACCCGATCTCGGTGAGCGAGTCGACAATCTCAGAGTCGGTGTAGTCGACCCCGACCAGTCCCGCGATAAAGCCGTGCGGCAGCGGGATGTCGGCGGGGGTGCTGTGCGAGAGGTGGTCGGAGCCGAGCGCATCGACGACTCCCCCGGCGAGATCAACCAACAGCTGCGCCACGCGGTCGGCCGCGGCGACCGCGACAGTGGGGTCGACACCGCGCTCGAAGCGGCGGGACGCCTCGCTCGGCAGCTTGTGGCGGCGAGCGCTGCGGGCAATCGACACCGGGTCGAAGTTGGCGGCCTCGATGAGCACCGCGGTGGTTACGGCGCCGATCTCGGTGGCCGCACCCCCCATGACTCCGGCAATACCGATGGCTCCGGAATCATCGGCAATCACGAGGTCCTCGGGGTTGAGTTTGCGCGTCTGGCCGTCGAGGGTCGCAATCGTTTCGCCGGGCCCAGCGCGGCGCACCACGATGCCGCCGCGCAGGGTGTCGAGGTCGTAGCCGTGGATCGGCTGGCCGAGCTCGAGCATTACGTAATTGGTGATGTCCACGACGAGCGAAATGCTCCGGATGCCGGCGAGGCTGAGCCGCGCGATCATCCACGGTGGAGTGGTCCGGGTGGGGTCAACACCGCGCACCACCCGGGTGACGAAAACGGTGACTCCGATGCGGTCACGGATCGGCGCCTGATCGGCGACGGTCACCGGAAACACCGGGGATGCGGCATCCCGGGCAATGACGGGCACGGCGAGCGCCGGATCCCGGTAGCTCACCCCGGTGGAGTGCGCGTACTCGCGGGCGACCCCGCGCAGCGAGAAGGCGTAGCCGCGGTCGGGGGTGACGTTGATCTCCACCGCCGAGTCGTCGAGCCCGAGAAGCGCGATGGCATCCGTTCCCACGATCGGGTCGAGCCCGAGACTTGCCAGGCGCAGGATGCCGTCGTGCTCATCGCCGAGGCCGAGCTCGCGGGCGGAGGCGATCATGCCGTCGGAGACGTGGCCGTAGGTCTTTCGGGCGGCAATCGGGAAGGGGCCGGGGAGCGAGGCCCCGGGCAGCGATACGACGACCTTGTCACCGACCGCGAAGTTGTGGGCGCCGCAGACGATACCGCGCACGTCGTTCTCGCCCACCAACACCTGACACCAGTTGATGGTCTTGCCGTTGCTCTGCGCCTCCGGGGTGAACTCAAGCACTTGGCCGACCACGATCGGACCACTTAACGCGAACCCGTGCTGGCCCTCCTCCTCGAAGCCGACCTTCACCAGTGCCGCGTGAATGTCGTCAGGGGTCGTGCCGGGGGCAAGGTCGACGTACTCGCTCAACCAGCTAATGGGGATGCGCATCAGAGAACCATTCCGAACTGTCGGCTGAACCGCAGGTCGCCTTCGACCATGTCCCGCATGTCATTGAGGTCGTTACGAAATTGCAGGGTGCGTTCCACACCCACACCGAAGGCGAAACCCTGATAGACCTCGGGGTTGATGCCTGCGGCGCGCAGCACGTTGGCGTTGACCATTCCGCAGCCGCCCCACTCCACCCAGCGGGCACCGCCCTTGGCGTTCGGCTGCCAGACATCCATCTCGGCGCTCGGTTCGGTGAACGGAAAATAGTTGGGGCGCAGGCGAATTTTCGCCTCCTCGCCGAACATCAGCCGGGCAAAGTGCTCCAGCGTGCCGCGCAGGTGCGCCATCGTGAGCCCCTTATCCACGGCGATACCCTCGACCTGATGAAAGACCGGGGTGTGCGTGGGGTCGAGCTCGTCGGTGCGGTACACCTTGCCGGGGGCAATCACGTAGACCGGAAGCTCCCGCTCGAGCAGCGAACGAATCTGCACCGGGCTCGTGTGGGTGCGCAGCACCAAATGCGAGTCGGCCGGCTCCACAAAGAAGGTGTCCTGCAGGGCGCGGGCCGGGTGATCCTCGTCGAAATTGAGGGCGTCGAAGTTGAACCACTCGTTCTCCAGCTCCGGCCCCTCCGCCACCTCCCAGCCCATACCGACGAAGATTTCGCTCACGTGCTCCATTAGCAGGCTGAGCGGATGCCGCGCGCCGGGCGTCCAGCGGGTCGCGACGGCGGTCACGTCCACCGCCTCCGCCGCGAGACGCTGGGTCTCCTCCGCGACGGCAAGCTCGGCCTCGCGCGCGACAAACGCCTGACTCACCCGGGCCTTAGCCTGGCCGACGAGCTTTCCGGCGGCCGCCTTCTGGTCGTTCGGCAACGACTTGAGGGCACCGTTGAGGGTCGCGAGCACCGAGGTTTCGCCGAGGTGCTCGGCGCGCACCGTGCGGAAGGTGGCGACATCCGGGGCCGCGGCAACGGCGGCGAGTGCCGTGGCCACCGCCTCGTCGACTGCGGTTTGGCTTATTGGCTGTTGCTGCGATTCAGACACGAAAACTAAGTTTAGGGCGGCTACCGCGCCCGGTTCACCCGCTTCGCCACGGTTCGCGCGATGAACGAGACGGTGAGATTGACTGCAAGGTAGAGCGCCACCATGACCAGGAACACCGAAAACGCGTAGGTGCCGGCGCCGAAATTCTCTGAGATAAGGCGGCCGCGGCGCAGAAGCTCAAGCATGCCCACGATGTAGCCGAGCGAGGTGTCTTTGAGGAGCACGACGAGCTGGGCGATGATAATGGGCAGCATGTTACGGAAAGCCTGCGGAAATTCGATCAGCAGCCGGGTCTGAAGACCGCTGAGCCCAATGGCTAGCCCGGCCTCGCGTTGGCCGCGCGGGAGGGCGACAAGCCCAGAGCGCAGTGCCTCCCCAATGATGGCGCCGTTGTAGAGCACCAGGGCGACCACCACCGACACGAAGGGGTTGACGCGGAACACCAGCAGGATGAACAGCATGAGCAACAGCACGGGCAACCCGCGCAAAATCTCCAGAACGACGGTCGTGGGAATCCGAATCCACCGGCTCGCGGCGAGGCGCAGCAGGGCCAGCACCATGCCGAGCAGAATCGCTCCCGTTCCGGCGATGGCCGCCGCGAGGAGCGTGGTGCCAAGGGCGCGCAGCAGATCGAGCCAGACCAGCGGGTCGTTGAAGATGTCCCACCGTTTGGCGTCGAAGAGCCCCTGCGAGCCGAGGGTGAAGGTGGAGTACCCGACTACCCCGAGCACGACGGCGGCCACCACCCAGGAAATCATTCGCGACCGGCGTTTCGTGCGCACTCCGGGGGCGTCATAAAGCACGCTGCTCGCTGCGCCCCGACTCGCTAGGCCACGGCTTACTTCGCCCCGATTCGTTGTCCTTAGGCTCATCGGGTCACCGCCACGCGCTTCTCAAACCAGTCGGCGAATCTTCCGAGTGGGATGGTGATGATCACGTAGAAGACCGCGACCCCGACCAGAACCGCAATTACCTGATCGCCGTTCGCGCTGGCTAGCCGTTGCCCCGCGCTGACAAGCGTGAAGACAAAAAATCCGCTGGCGACAGAGGTGTTCTTGGTGAGTGCAATGATTACGTTCACCAGCGGCGGGATGACGCTGCGGATGGCCTGCGGCAACACCACGAGCATCACGGTCTGGGTGAAGCCGAGCCCGATGCTTCGCGCCGCCTCAGCCTGGCCGACTGGTACGGAGTTAATGCCGGAGCGGATCGCTTCGGCAAAGAACGGCGCGGTGTACAGGGTCAGCGCCACAATCGCGCCCACCTCAAAGTCGAGTCGAGTGCCGAGTTTCGGCAGTACGAACGCCTCAAAGAAGAACACCAGGGTGAGCGGAGTGTTGCGCAGGACCTCGGTGTAGACCGCCGCCGAGGTACGCAGACTCGCGATCGGGCTGATGCGCATTGCGGCGATCACTACTCCGAGCGGCAGCGCAATCACGGTCGTAATCAGCAGCAAAAACAGGGTCGTACCGAACCCCTGCAGGTAGAGCGGCAGATTTCCGCTGATCACGCCCACAGACTCTCCTCACCGAGAAACAGGGGTCGAGACACCGGGATACCGCGTGAATCAGTAACGGGTCAATGCGGGCGGCTGCGGGGTATCCAACACCTTGCCGGCGGTCGCTGCGAAGAGGCGTGCCCAGGTGCCGTCGGTGAAAGACTTTTCCAGCACATCGTTGATGAATGCGCGGAAGGCGGTGTCGTCTTTCGCGAGCCCGATGCCGTAGGGCTCCTCGGTGAAGGGTTTGCCGACGATTTTGAACTCGCCCTTGTTCCGGTCGACGAACCCGGAAAGAATCACGTTGTCAGTGGTCATCGCAACAACCTGCTTGTTGCGCAGCGGGTCGAGGCAGTTGCTGTAGACATCCGTCGGCACGAGTTTGGCGGTGTATTTTGCGACGATATTTGCGGCCGGCGTTGAGCCCTCGACCGAGCACACCGGCTTGCCAGCCAGATCTTCTGGACCCTTGATCGTTTTGTTGTCGGCGAGCACCAGAACAGCCTGGCCAGCGAGGAAATAGGGGCCCGCGAAAGAGACGACCTGCTTACGCTTGTCGTTGATCGTGTAGGTGGCGACCACAATATCGACTTGATTATTTTGCAAGAACGGCTCACGGTTGGCTGAGACGGTCTCGCTGAACTTGATCTTGGTAAATGGGATGCCGAGTTTGGAGGCAACGAGAGAACCGATGGCCACGTCGAAGCCGGCCGGGACATCCCCGGTGCCGAGGAGCCCGAACAGCGGCTGGTCGTATTTGGTGCCGATGCGGATGCTGCCCGCCTTAGCCAACTTCTCCATCGTGCTTCCCGCCGCAAAGGTGGGGGCCTTCGCGAGTTCGAGTTGATACGGCCCGTCACCGGATTTCGCCGACACTGATGCGGTGGGCTTTCCCGCGCTGCCCGGTGTGCCGCATCCGGTAATTGCGACAAGCAGGGCCGCACCCGCCGCAAGAAGGGTAAGAGACTTGAGCTTCATGGCGATATTCCTGTCTTGTCATCGTTCGCTGTGGTGCTGCGTCGAGCCATAGTGTTCCGTTCCGTGCCCTGTGGTGCTGCGCCGTTGCGTTCTATGCCGTGCTGTCGGCCTGAACTAGCCGGTGAGTATTTTGGAAAGAAATTCTTTAGCGCGGGGGCTATTCGGTCGATCAAAAAACTCGCTCGGGGTGGTGTCTTCCACGATCTCGCCGTCGGCCATGAACACGACCCGGTGAGCGGCCTTGCGGGCGAATCCCATCTCGTGAGTGACCACGATCATGGTCATGCCGTCTTTCGCCAAACCGATCATGACGTCGAGAACCTCGTTGATCATTTCTGGGTCTAGCGCCGAGGTGGGCTCGTCGAACAGCATCAGTTTCGGTTCCATGGCCAGGGCGCGAGCGATGGCCACCCGCTGCTGTTGACCCCCCGACAGTTGGGCCGGATGCTTCTGAGCCTGGTTCGCGACGCCAACGCGGTTGAGTAGCACCAGCGCCCGCTCCTCCGCGGCAGCCTTCGAAAGCTTTCGAACCTTGATCGGACCGAGGGTGACGTTCTCTAAAACCGTCAGGTGGGCGAAAAGATTGAAGGATTGGAATACCATCCCGACGTCAGCCCGTAGCGTTGCGAGCCCCGCCCCCTCGCTCGGAATTTCCGCCCCATCGATGGTGATGGTGCCGTCGTCGATGGTCTCGAGGCGATTGATTGCCCGACAGAGGGTCGACTTTCCGGATCCGCTGGGGCCGATGACCACCACGACCTCGCCGGGTGCCACCCGCAGGGAGACCTCTTTGAGCACATGCAGCGCACCGAAATGCTTGTTGACCCGCTCGATGACAAGCAGAGAATCGGTCTGCGCTGGCTGCCCCATACCGGTAGACAATCACACCCTCAGAACGGGGGCCAGCTTTATCCACAGATTGCTCAACTTCACAAAAATCGGGGCGGGATGCCGGCACTAAAGCACCCGCATCCCACCCCGCTGGGTAAAGCTCTCCCGCTACTTGGCACTCCGCTGCGAGAACGCACTCTCATACAGGCACACCGAGGCGGCCGTCGCGAGGTTCATCGACTCGGCATGACCATAGATCGGTACGGTGAGCGCTTTGTCGACCAAAGCAAGATTTTCGTCGGTGAGCCCGCGGGCCTCGTTGCCGAAAACCCAGGCAGTTGGAGCGCTCAGCAGCCCGGACTCACGGGCCGAGAGGAGGTCATCGCCCTTGATGTCTGCGGCAAGCACCTGAAGGCCCGCGTCGCGCACCTTTTGCAGAACAACCTCGTATTCGAGGCCGACGGCTACTGGGAGGTGGAAGATCGAGCCGGTGGATGCACGAACAACCTTGGGGTTGTAGAGATCGACGCTACGCCCGGTGAAGATCACGCCATCGGCGCCGGCAGCATCCGCAGCACGGATGATGGTGCCGGCGTTGCCGGGATCACGCACCTCTTCGAGCACCGCGATGAGCTTCGGCGGCTTGCCGTCGGCGTCGGCGCGCAGGATGTCCTTAATCGAAGTCGGAAACTGGTGGCACACCGCGATGACGCCCTGCGGGGTTACGGTGTCGGCCATCGACTCGATTACCTGCTCGGTGACGAACTCGACCTCGATGCCGGCGGTGCGAGCGCTCCGGGCAATATCGCTGTAGCGCTCAAGGGCGGTGGGGGTGGCAAAAAGTTCCACCACGAGCTGCGGGCGGAAGGTCAACGCCTCGGCAACTGCCTGGGGACCCTCCAACAGAAAGAGCCCGGTCTCAGACCGGGCTTCTCTCTTGGCCAACTTGGCCACCGCACGAACTCGAGGTGAACGTGGGTTATCAATCATTCGACCAGTTTATGAGCTGGGACTACGCCGAGACCTTAGGCGCGCTGGTGTCTGCTGGTAGAGCTGCCTTGGCCGTCGCGACAATTGCCGCGAAGGTCGGGGCATCCGTTACCGCGAGGTCGGCCAAAATACGACGGTCAACCATGATGCCGGCCAGGTTCAAACCCTGGATGAGGCGGTTGTAGGTGAGGCCGTTGGCGCGGGATGCCGCGTTGATGCGCTGGATCCACAGGCGACGAAAGTCACCCTTGCGGGCACGACGGTCACGGTAGGAATACACGAACGAGTGAATCAGCTGCTCTTTGGCCTTGCGGTACAGGCGCGAACGCTGCCCACGGTAACCCTTAGCGCGCTCGAGGATAACCCGACGCTTCTTGTGAGCGTTAACCGCTCTTTTTACTCTTGCCATTGTTCAAAAATCCTTGAGGTTAGGGGTCGGACTACTTGCCGAGAAGGCGCTTGACGATCTTCGCGTCGGCGGGAGCCAACACCTTGTCCTTGTTCAGGCGGCGGGTCACAACGCTGGATTTAACTTCCAAGTTGTGTCGCATACCGGCCTGCTGCTTCATGACCTTGCCGCTACCGGTGATCTTGAACCGCTTTTTCGTACCCGAATGGGTCTTCATCTTGGGCATTTGTCTCCTCGTATCCGTGTGCTAATTCGCGTCGGCCTCGGCCGGCGCTACAGTTTTTGCTGCTTCAGCCGCTGCTGGTGCAGCGGCTTTTGGTGCAGTTTTGGGGGCCTCTGCCTCAACCGGCGGTGTGAGCGTCGGTGCCTTTGGGGTGGGCATCGGGCGAGGCTTTCCGGCCATTGGCTTCGGGGCACCGGAGGGCTTGGGAGCCGCTCCGGGAATCGCTGGAGTCGTGGTCGAGACAGCCGGCTTCGCCGCGGGAGACGAAGCGGCAGCGGGGGGCGAAGCGGAAGGGGCAGCCGAAACGACCGGAGCCTTCGCCGTTGCAGTCTTCGCCACCGCAGGCTTCACGGCAGTCGAAGCTGCACCAGAGGTCGATGTCGAACTGGCGGCCGGTGCCTTTGCAGCAGCCGCAGATTTCGCAGCGATTGACGAAGCCGGTGAGGCGGCGGCCTTTGGCGCTGCACTTCGCACTGGGGCAGCAGTCGCTGGGGCATCAACGACGGACGGCGCGGCAGCAGTAACAGTAGCGGCACCGGTGGCGTCCGGAATCGAAACCGACTCCGAGATCGGGGCGGTCAGACGAGCGGATGCCAGCGGCGCGGTCATTGCTACGTAGCCGGCGGGCATCTCCGTGGGACGCTCAGCGCGGGCCGGCTTGGAGGCGGCGCGCTTGGCCTCGGCCTCGGCTTTGGCGTCGGACTTGTTCTTCGCGGGGCCGATGACCATAACCATGTTGCGGCCGTCGATCATTGGGGTGGACTCAACCGAGCCGAACTCCGCGACGTCCTCCGCGAAGCGCTGGAGCAAACGCACGCCCTGCTCGGGGCGCGATTGCTCGCGGCCACGGAACAAAATCATGGCCTTCACCTTGTCGCCGGCCTTGAGGAAGCCCTCGGCACGCTTGCGCTTGGTCTCGTAGTCGTGCACGTCGATCTTGAGGCGAAAACGCACCTCTTTGAGAATGGTGTTGGCCTGGTTGCGACGCGCCTCCTTGGCCTTCTGAGCGGTCTCGTACTTGAACTTGCCGAAGTCCATGATTTTGGCAACGGGCGGCTTGGAGTTGGGAGCGACCTCAACCAGATCCAGGTCAGCTTCTTGGGCAAGGCGGATCGCATCTTCAATGCGCACAACACCGACCTGCTCGCCGGCCGGTCCGACAAGACGGACTTCCGGTACTCGAATTCGTTCATTGGTACGGGGATCGCTGATGCGTTGCTCCTTGGGGTAACAGTCTGTGGCTGCGGAAGTCCGGTGGATACCGATCGACAGACGAAGGAGGAGCAATCCCAGAAAGCTATGCGCCGTTTCTGGTTTCCCAGATCACGCCGCCCAACTAACCCAGCACCCTGACTACCGGCGAGCAGTTTTTTACTCGTCGGCGGGGCACCAACTACCCGGTAACCTTTAATAGCGGTAAGCGCGGGTGGGAGAATCTCCACTTTCGTTCCGAGGCCAGAGCCTCGAAGCCTCCGAAAGTCTAGCAGAGGAACGATCATTACTGAGAACCTGTCCACTCCCTCGACTGCTGCGTCATCGACCGAGGATTTGGAGTCAGGATCCGAGCAAGACCTTGCCGACGACGCGGCACGGGACATTGCCGATGTTCCTGCCATCGAAGTCATTAACACCGTGGCGGTGCACCTTTTGAGCGCCGCCGCTGTCAAATGTGGACTCGCCGACGACCCGGACACCCAACGAGACCTCGACGAGGCCCGCAAGCTCATCATCGCCCTCGCGGGACTGGTGACTGCCTCTGCACCAGAACTCGGAGACCAGCATGCACGCGCACTACGAGACGGATTGCGTTCCCTGCAGCTCGCCTTTCGTGAAGCATCGGTGTATCCGGATGCCGTCGGCAAGGGTCCGGGCGAAAAGCTCACCGGTCCGGTTAACTAAGCTGCGGTCCCGCCTCGGTGCCTAGCCGACAGCAATAGCGCGAAGCCGCAGTCCAAGCGAGTCGACCCGGGCGGTGATGAGCGTGCTCGCCGCACACCGTTGCTGCAGGGACGAGGTGACCGTTGCAAGTGCGACCCTGTCGAGACCCGCGGTCAACGTGAAAACCACGATGATCTCGGGGCCGGCAAGAACGCTCGCCGGGTCGCCGTTGAGCACGGAGATCTCCAGCACCGCGGACTCGGATGCCGCGATCCGCGCGAACTCCACAGCAACATCCGGGTCTTCAAAACTTGGCGTCCAGGGCTCCTGTTGTGCGATTGCCCAGATCGCGGGACGACGCACCGCGAATGCGGTAGGGGAGCCGGGATCGAGAATCACTAACTCTGTGTTCTCGCTGGCCGCGGCCAAGCCGACGCGCACCGCATCCACGGGCACCGGCCGAGCGCGAGGATTCCACCGCCCCATTGCCGCCACCGAGCTAAACACCGGCAGCACGTTTCGGCCGTCGGGACCGGCCACCATCACAATGGCGAGTTCAGCACTCTTATCCACGGCCAGCCCCGAAGCGGAAAGGCCAGGTTCACCGAGGGTTGCCACAAGCGGGATAAGCAGTCGACTGGAGCGCAGAGCATCGATGACACCAACAGGCGACAGGCTTCCGATTGGGGAGGCCGACTGGAATTGGTGCAAGGCGCTCAGCAGCCGTGCATCGGCAGACCCGTCGTCCCCCGCGAACGCGTTCTGGTCGAAGTGTCGTCCGGCCCAGGGGGTGCCGGCGGAGTCGGCGGCAACCATTAGTTGCCGGCGAGCTCCAGCGCTTCGGTGAGGGTGAAGGCCTTGGCATAAAGAGCCTTGCCAACGATGGCACCCTCGACCCCTGCCGATACGAGCTCGCGAAGTGCGGAAATGTCGTCAAGGGTGGCGATGCCACCCGAGGCGATCACCGGCTTGTCGGTGCGAGCTGCCACCTCCCGAAGCAGTTCCATGTTGGGGCCCTGCAGTGTGCCGTCTTTGGTGACGTCAGTGAGAACGTAGCGCGAGCATCCAGCTTTCTCCAGACGCTCTAATACCTCCCAGAGGTCACCACCGTCTTTCGTCCAACCGCGGGCGGCCAGGGTTGTGCCGCGCACATCCAGTCCGACGGCGATTGCGTCGCCGTATTCCGCGATCACACGGTCTGCCCATTGCGGATTTTCTAGCGCCGCGGTGCCGAGGTTGATTCGGGATGCCCCGGTGGCAAGCGCTGCTTTGAGGCTGTCATCGTCGCGAATACCGCCGGACAGCTCGATCAGCGCGCTGCCACCGACCCGCTGGATGACCTCGGCGATGGTCTTACGGTTATCACCGCGACCGAAAGCCGCGTCGAGGTCTACCAGGTGAATCCATTCCGCACCCTGGTTGGCCCAGTCAGCCGCAGCATCGGTGGGAGCGCCGTAGCTGGTCTCGCTGCCGGCCGCGCCCTGGGTGAGGCGAACAGCCTTCCCGTCGGCAACATCGACGGCGGGAAGCAAAATGAGGCGGGGACGAGCGGTAGCGTCAGTCATCGGAAAACTCTCTGTGGAAACGGCGGGGTACAACTGAGGTGAAATGGGTCATCTAGGTGGTCAGTGACTGGATCCAGTTATGGAGCAACCGGATGCCGGCCTCCCCCGATTTCTCGGGATGAAACTGAGTCGCCGTGAGGGGTCCATTTTCGACCGCGGCGACGAAGCGACTGCCGTGCTCGGCCCAGGTGACAGACGGGGCCGTAAACGGACGCTCGGTTTCTAACGTCCATTCCTGTGCGGCGTAGGAGTGCACAAAGTAAAAGCGTTCTTCTTCGATCCCAGAGAAAATCTTCGAATCGCTGGCGACTTCAACGGTGTTCCAGCCCATGTGAGGCAACACCGGTGCCTGAAGCTCGGTTACAGCCCCCGGCCACTCGCCGAGCCCTTCGGTCTGCACACCGCGTTCATCGCCGCTGTCGAACATGATTTGCATTCCGACACAGATGCCCAGCACGGGACGTCCACCGGCAAGGCGACGCTCGATGAGTTCCGCACCGTGGACCGAGCCGAGCGCAGCCATGACTGCCGAGAACGCCCCGACACCGGGAACAAGCAAGCCATCGGCCTCGGCCACCTTCTTCCGGTTGGCCGTGAGCTCTACCTCTGCCCCGGCGTGCTCCAAAGCTTTGACCGCGGAATGCACGTTCCCAGATCCGTAGTCGAGCACCACCACTTTGGGCAACGCCATATTAGAGCGCACCCTTGGTCGACGGGATGCCGCTCACGCGGGCATCCGGAGCGATAGCGAACCGCAATGCTCGGGCAAAAGCCTTGAACTCAGCCTCGGCGATGTGATGCGGGTCGCGGCCACCCAGCACGGTGACGTGCACCGTGAGGCCTGCGTGGAAAGTGACCGCCTCAAAAACGTGACGCACCATAGATCCGGTGAAATGACCGCCAATCAGGTGTAGCTCGAAGCCGGCTGGCTCACCACCGTGCACGAGGAACGGACGCCCGGAGACGTCAACCACCGCCTGGACGAGTGCCTCATCGAGGGGAACCAGGGCGTCACCAAAGCGTGCGATTCCCGCTTTGTCACCGAGGGCCTGCCCGATTGCTTTACCGAGAACAATTCCAATGTCTTCGACCGTGTGGTGAACATCGATGTCCGTATCGCCGGAAGCCCGCACGGTGAGGTCGATGAGCGAGTGCTTGGAGAAGGCGGTCAACATGTGGTTGAAGAACGGGACCGAAGTCTGAATGTCGGAGTGACCGGTGCCGTCGAGGTTGAGCGACAGGTCGATTGTCGACTCGCTCGTTTCACGCTGCAGGTGGGCGGTTCGTTGGCTGGTCATCCGGCAATTCTAGCGATGGCCGTGGATCTGGCCAGACGACCAAACCATACGGGCTGTTTCGTCTATTGCCCGGTAATGCGGGCTACGGCGTTGAGAAACTCGGTCGTTTCCGCCTCCGTGCCCGCAGTCACACGAAGGTGCCCGGGCATTCCGAGGTCACGGATGATGATGCCCTCGGCGAGGAGAGCTTCAAAAAGGGCATTGGGATCGTCGACGCCGCCGAACAGAACGAAGTTAGCCCAGCTCGGCCAGACTGGAAATCCGAGCTTCGGAAGCTCGCGCAGAAGCCTGTCTCTCTGCACCCGAATGTCATCGACCATCGCCAGCATTTCTGTCGCATGTGCGAGGGCCGCGATGGCCGCCGCCTGGGTCAGCGCAGACAGATGATATGGCAGTCGAACCAGGCGCATCGCGTCGATGACCGCCGGATCGGCGGCAAGATAGCCGACCCTCGCCCCCGCGAAGGCAAAGGCCTTGCTCATGGTGCGCGAGACGATCAACCGTTCTCGCCCCGGAAGCAGGGTGAGGGCCGTTGGCAATCCCTCGGGGGCAAATTCGGCATAGGCCTCATCCACAACAACCATGCCTTCGGTGGCATCGTAGGCTGCCACGATCGTGTCGAGCGATAGCGGGGTGCCGGTGGGATTGTTCGGGGAACAAAAGAAGATCACGTCGGGAGTTTCCCGACATACCCAGTCGACGGCGGTCTGGGGGGAGATTTCGAAGTTTGCATCGCGCTGCCCGGCGATCCAACGCGTCCCTGTGGCTCCGGCAATGATCGAATGCATGGAGTAGGTGGGAGGGAAACCCAGAACCGTTCTCCCCGGGCCGCCGAATGCCTGCAAAATCTGCTGTAATACCTCGTTGGAGCCGTTTGCGGCCCACAGATTATCCGCTATGAGGCCATGCCCGAGGTAGCCCGCCAAGCTCGAGCGCAATTGGTGAAAGTCACGCTCCGGGTACCGGTTGACCGACATGATGGCCGAAGCGAGGGCGACGACGATGTCATGAGCCACCGCTTCCGGAATCGGATGCGTGTTTTCGTTCACATTCAGGGCAATTCGTACCTGAGCCTCGGGTGCCCCGTACGGCTTCAGCCCTCGGAGGTCGGCACGTATCGGCAGATCGGCAAGCGAAGTCATTGACTTAGCTTAAAGCCCCCGGTCAACACGAAGCCGCCGTAGCTCAGCCTCGGTAACCGGCGGGGATCGCCAACGACTGACCCGGCTGTACAACCGCAGATGGCAGATTGTTTAGTCGCACAATGTCTGCCACAACATCGCGGGGGTCGGCCGAGGGAGCGACCACTACGGCAAGCTGCCAGAGAGACTGGCCCGCTTCAACCTGAACGTGGCGGTAGTTCACCGACGAGGAAGTGCCACTCGCTGAGGCCGCTGATGCGTTGGCGATGAAAGAACCCATAAGCGCGGTTGCTGGGAGCAGGAGCGCGGCACCAATGACGATTCGACCGCGGCGGGTCAATCGCAGATGGCTTGTAGGCAAACTCATGGTCGTTCTCTTTCGCTTGGTCTTCGAAAATTCAGTTGTTGCGCTTTTCCTAAATACGAACGTATCTTCGAATAACACAAACCACAAGGGTCATTTTCGAAGTTACGCCCGAAGAATCACCGACACGCTAGAACACCTGTTCGTAATAGTTGCCCGTGTTCGATAAAATCGGGGAGTCACCGACAGAGAACCAGCAACCACTGACATTCGGTGAACGCCCGCCAAGAGGTCAACGCCGGGGAAGCTCACTAGCGGACACGAACCCTCGACGTGCAGCAATATCGGATGCGCAGCAATACCAAACGATTGACAGCAGTGCCGAGCGAAACCAGTGCGGCCCCTGCCGCTGAGAAACAGGAGCATCCATGCCACAGGGTCGAAAAGAGCAGACAGCCGTCACCGCACGAAAGGCAAGTCTGGTCAAGGCGAGCCTCGCCCGTTCGGCGGGCCGAGGTACCGATGGTCCCCTCGCCTCGGTCGAGAAGACGCCCACCCGCCGCCGAAAGAGCCTCAGCGAAAAACAGCGAGCGATCTTGGGTGTTATTCGAGACTCTGTAGCTGATCGCGGTTATCCCCCGACCATGCGCGAGATCGGCGATGCGGTTGGACTCGCGTCGCTCTCGAGTGTCACCCATCAACTGAATCAGCTCGAACTCAGTGGTTACTTGCGCCGCGACCCCAACCGCCCCCGCGCGCTCGAAATTCTGATCGACCTTCCCCGTACCGAGACCGTGGAATCTGGCGTTCCCGCCGATTACCCTACCCAGGTGGGTGACGCCGCGATGGTGCCACTGGTCGGACGAATTGCGGCGGGAATTCCGATCACCGCTGAGCAGCAAATCGACGAAATCTTTCCGCTACCTCGGCAATTGGTGGGCAAGGGCGATCTCTTCATGTTGAAGGTCGTCGGTGACTCGATGATTGATGCGGCGATCTGCGACGGGGACTGGATTGTGGTCCGTCAGCAGAGGACGGCGGAAAATGGCGACATCGTCGCGGCCCTCCTCGACGACGAAGCGACCGTGAAAGTATTCCAGCAGCGCGACGGGCACACCTGGCTACTGCCCCGAAACACTGCGTTCGCGCCGATTCTCGGCGACTATGCGGAAGTTTTGGGCAAGGTTGTGGCCGTCCTTCGGTCGGTTTAGCCCGGCCTATAAAATCGCTGGCGGCTACACCGTGATCAGCTGAAGCGCGTCAAGAAAAACCCAGGCAAACAAAATTCCAGTCAGCTAGACCGTGACCGGCGTCACAACAAATTCGGCCAGGGCTGCCTGCTGCTCGTCGGTGACCAAGACGGTGATGCGGGTTCCACTCTCGTCATAGCTGGTCTCCACGATTCGCGCGTTGTCGTGGAGGCGCGCCACCACGTCACCGCGGTGGAACGGAACCAAGAGAACGAGTTTGATCGACGGCTCGGGAAGCAGTTCGGCGATCCGAGCCAGAAGCTCATCAATACCCTCACCGGAACGCGCTGAAACGAAGATCGCCCGAGGTTCCAGCCCGCGAAGCACGATTCGTTGGTCATCTTCGACGAGATCAGCTTTGTTGAACACCACAATTTCGGGAAGATGACGCGCCTCTACCTCGCCGATGACGTCGCGCACCGTACGTAACTGGCTGGCCGGATCTGGATGGGAGCCATCGACCACGTGCACGATGACATCCGCGTCTGCCACCTCCTCAAGGGTGGAACGAAATGCCTCGACCAATTGGTGAGGCAAGTTGCGCACGAAGCCGACGGTGTCAGTCAGCGTGTAGTGCTGACCGCTCGGGGTCACGTTCCTGCGTACCGCCGTGTCGAGGGTCGCGAACAGAGCATTCTCCACAAGGGCCCCGGCGCTGGTTATCCGATTCAACAGCGACGACTTGCCTGCGTTGGTGTAACCGGTTATTGCGACCGACGGCACCGAGTTGCGCACGCGGTTGGCTCGTTTCGCCACCCGCGACGGCTTGAATGCCAAAATCTGCTTTCGAAGACGTGACATCCGGGTGTGAATGCGCCGCCGATCAAGTTCGATCTTGGTTTCACCAGGCCCACGTGAGCCCATTCCGTTGCCGGCACCGACCTGCCCACCGGCTTGGCGAGACATCGACTCCCCCCAGCCCCGAAGCCGCGGCAGGAGGTATTCGAGCTGGGCTAATTCGACTTGAGCTTTGCCCTCACGGCTCTTGGCGTGCTGGCTAAAAATATCGAGGATTACGGCCGTTCGATCGATGACCTTTACCTTGACCACGTCTTCTAGGGCGCGCCGTTGGCTGGGCGCTAATTCGCCGTCAACGATCACCGTATCGGCGCCGACTGCCGCAACTACACCGCGAAGCTCTTGCGTCTTACCCTTACCAAAGTAGGTGCTGGGATCCGGATGAGCGCGACGCTGGAGTAGCCCGTCGAGCACTACAGCCCCCGCGGTCTCGGCCAACGCAAACAACTCACGCATTGAGTTTTCGGCATCGGCCACCGTGCCCTGCGTGTAAATACCAATGAGAACGACGCGCTCAATTCGGAGCTGCCGGTACTCGACCTCGGTGACATCCTCGAGCTCGGTGGAAAGCCCCGCGACCCGCCGCAATGCCTGCCGGTCTTCCCGCTCGGACTGATCCCCGTCGTGACTGTCGGCATTATCACCGACGGCCCGAGTCTGCAGAGCCTGTGCGCTTTGCGAAGTGAAAATGCTGTAACCGGCTGGTTTTGCGGCCGAATTGCCGAGAACGCGCTCGATTACGTCGTCTTCGTCACGTTTGATCGGCTCTGAATCAATCATCGAGTTAACCCTAGCAAGTCGTAGTTCGGTAAGTTTTCCGGATGACCAACGAGCACTATTTCTCGGCACATCCGGAGAGCGAGTTCAACCTGCGACCGTTTAACCCCACATTGCTGGGGCAGAGTTATCAATTGGTCACTGCCGGAGGCATCTTCAGCCCGGAACGCATCGATGCCGGAACCCAGGTGCTGCTCGCAAACGTGCCCGAAGCTCCACCCGGGGGAAATCTGCTCGACCTCGGCTGCGGCTGGGGCCCGATCACTTTCACCCTCGCGCTTTCCTCACCGAATGCCACAGTGTGGGCGGTAGACGTCAACGAACGGGCTCTCGATCTGGTGAGAAGAAATGCCGAAATTCTCGGCCTCAGTAACGTGAACGCGTGCCGACCGGAAGATGTTCCCGCCGACATCCGATTCATGACAATTTGGTCGAACCCGCCGATTCGCGTGGGAAAAGACGAGCTTCATAACCTGCTTGAGAAGTGGTTGCCCCGATTGGAGCAGGACTCGGATGCTTGGCTTGTGATTCAACGAAATCTCGGATCGGATTCATTGCAACGTTGGCTCGACGGAATTTTGCCCGTCAATTTTGTCACCAGCAGAGCGGCGATCGCTAAGGGGTATCGCGTGCTGCGCGTGCGCAGCCGAGCTCTGGCTGAACCGGTCACAGAGTCGGTTTAATGGCTACAGCATCGGTTTAATGGCTAGAGCATCGGTTTAATGGCTAGAGCATCGGTTTAATGGCTACAACGTAGGTCTAATTAGGCCCCGATTGGGGCGGTAGGCGTTGTCTGTGTCTGTGTCTGTGTCTGCGTCTGCGTCTGCGAGAGTTGCGGCAGGGTAAGCGTCCCACTGTAAACCAGCTCGGCCGGACCGCTCAAAGACACGTGCTCGCCATCTTCGGTCGGAAACATGCGAACGCCGAGGGTTCCGCCGGGAACCTCGACCCGCCACTGATTCGGAGCCCCCGCGCCTGCCCAGTACCGAATGGCCAAAGCGGCCGCAGCCGCGCCTGTGCCGCACGACAGGGTCTCGCCGCTTCCGCGCTCATGAACGCGCATGCGAATGTGGCCTACGCCGTCGACGATCATTGGCTCCATCGGCACTACGAATTCGATGTTGGCCCCGGAAATGGCCTCCGGCTCAAGAACCGGAACAAAGCTGAGGTCAGCACTCTCGAGCTCAGCCACACTGGACAAAGCCACTACTACGTGCGGGTTACCGACGGTAAGGCCGAGACCGGGGCGCGGTACCTGCAGGTTTTTTGCTCGCACGAGAGGCTCAAAATCGGAAAGCGCCCAGCGACCGAGGTCGACCTGAAAACCGCGCTGGTTGCCCTGGACATCCCGCACACCGCCACGGGTACCGATGACGAGGGTCTCCCCAGGGGTTAGCTCCGCGAGACCGCTATCAACGAGATACTTCACATAGACGCGGATTCCGTTGCCACACATTTCCGCGACTGAGCCGTCGGCGTTGTGATAATCCATGAACCATTCGGCCGATTCATCCTCCACGAGCGCCATCGCTCCCGCCGGCAGGTTCTTGGAACGAACCGCACGGATGATGCCGTCCGCGCCAACGCCAAAATGACGATCAGCGATCTCGGCAATCTGCAGCGGGGTGAGCTCAATAAGCCCGTCCGGGTCGCTGAAGAGAACGAAGTCGTTGCCGGTTCCGTGGCCTTTGGTGAAATCCAGTGTCGTACTCACCCGCTAATGCTAGCCAGCCGCGGCGGTGCTTGTCGCGGTGAACACGGCAGCAAGGGCGCCCTGCCGCACAAAGTCGGGTTCGGCCCCGTCATCCGCTGCATATTCCAACCAGGTGACACCCGGATAGCGCCGAAACCAGCCGACCTGCCGCCGCGCGTACCTGCGCGTGAGGGCTTGGGTGAGCTCGATGGCTTCCGTCTGATCGAGGGTGCCATGGAGGTATTCGATGGCCTGGGAGTACCCAATCGCGCGGCTGGCGGTGATGCCGCGCTCTAGCCCCAGCGGTAGGAGTGATCGCACCTCGTCTGGGAGGCCGTCGCGCCACATTTGCTCAACGCGGTCGTCGAGGCGCGCGATGAGGGTTGCGCGCTCCGAACGCAGGCCGAGGATAGTGGTGGGACGCCAGAAGTTGGATTCATCCGGGAGACCGCCGCCGATGCTCCGACCGGTCAATTCGATCACCTCAAGAGCCCGTACGAGTCGTCTTCCGTTGTGGGGGCCGATGGCGATGGCCGCTAAATCATCCAGGGATTTGAGTCGCTGGTAGAGAGTGCCGGGGCCAACCTCGATGAGTTCTGCTTCGAGCCGTGCCCGAATGACCGGATCTGTACCCGGGAACTCGAAGTTGTAGATGACGCTGGAGACGTAGAGGCCGGAGCCGCCCACCAAAATGGGCACCGCCCCACGTTGCCGAATGTCATTGATGGTGTCGCGGGCGATGCGCTGGTAGTCGGCAACGCTCGCATCATCGGTAACCGCCAGCATGTCAAAGAGGTGGTGCCGGATGCCACGGCGCTCGGTGAGCGGAAGCTTGGCGGTGCCGATCTCCATGCCGCGGTAAAACTGCATCGCATCAGCGTTGACAATTTCGGCACGAATACCGAGTGCGGCTAGGTCATCGGCGAGATCCAGAGACAGTCGGGACTTACCGGTGCCGGTTGCACCCACAACCGCTACGAGCGGGATATCGCTCGCGGAACTAGAGCGAAACGACGAAGCATTTGCACCGCTGGCGGGCGGCTCGACCCTCACAGCAGCGGATGCGGGCGTCAGCGCAGGCCGTCGCTGGGGTCGTAGATGGGCTGGGTAGCGATCCGCAGGGTGGGCAGGCCGAGTGAGACGCGGCCGGGAGCACCAGCATCCGTAGCCCCGGCTGATGCGCCGGTCGTCACGGGCACTCCACAAGACGCAGCCTCTGAGCGATCCCAAGCGTCGCCCGCACGCGTGCGACGTATCTCGAGCGGGAGCCCGTCGGGGCTGTCGGCAATGAGGTGGAACGGTTTGGCATCGGTGACAGTCACGGTGACAACGTCGCCCGGGCGGGGAATCTCACTGTGCTGCGGAACCTCAAAGTGCACAAGGCGGCTGTCTTCAGCGCGACCCGATAGCCGGTGAGTTGCGGCGTCTTTGCGTCCGCCGGAGTTGACCAGCACGTTGACTGAACGGCCAATGACGGCCTGATTTTCTTCCCAGGAAATGGTGTCTTGAAGGGCAGCAAGGCGTTCGAAGCGCTCCTGAACCACCACCTTCGGAACCTGGTTGGCCATGGTTGCCGCCGGGGTTCCCTCGCGGATCGAGTACTGGAAGGTGTATGCCGAGGCGAAACGAGCCTCGCGAACAACCCGCATGGTTTCGAGAAAATCTTCTTCGGTTTCTCCTGGGAAACCCACAATGATGTCGGTGGAAATTGCCGCGTTCGGGATTTTGGCCCGCACCCGCTCCAGAATTCCAAGGAACTTTGCCGAACGGTAGCTGCGTCGCATCTCCTTCAAAATACGGTCAGAACCGGACTGCAACGGCATGTGAAGCTGGGGCATCACGGTGGGGGTCTCAGCCATCGCATCGATGACGTCGTCAGTGAAGGCGGCCGGATGCGGGCTGGTAAATCGGATGCGTTCTAGCCCTTCAATCTCGCCGGCCGCCCGCAACAGCTTGCCGAATGCCTGCCGATCGCCGAACTCGACCCCGTAGGAGTTGACGTTTTGACCGAGAAGGGTCACCTCAATAGCACCATCGGCCACGAGCGAGTGCAACTCCGCGAGGATGTCGCCGGGGCGACGATCTTTTTCCTTACCGCGTAGGGCTGGCACGATGCAAAAAGTGCAGGTGTTGTTGCAACCCACGGAGATTGAGACCCAACCGCTGTGGGTGGATTCACGCTTGGTCGGCAGGGTGGATGGGAAGACCTCGAGCGACTCGAGAATCTCGAGTTGTGCCTCGCCGTTGTGACGCGCTCGCTCCAACAGTGTGGGCAGCGAACCCATGTTGTGGGTTCCGAACACAACGTCGACCCACGGCGCTTTTTCGAGAATCTTGTTTTTATCTTTTTGGGCGAGACAGCCGCCCACGGCAATCTGCATGCCCTCATGCGACTTCTTCACCGAGGCAAGCATGCCGAGGTTGCCATAAAGCTTGTTGTCGGCATTCTCGCGCACGGCGCAGGTGTTAATTACCACCACATCCGCCTGACCGTCGATGACCTTTACATACCCGGCCGCCTCAAGCGAACCGCTGAGTCGTTCCGAATCGTGCACGTTCATCTGGCACCCGTAGGTGCGTACCTCGTAGCTGCGCGCGGTGACAACGGGCAGCTCAGTGGCAATGCCAACTGTGTCGTCGGCGGGAGCTGTCGGCGAGTTAGTGGTGGGGGTCATGATGGGCTCAAGCTTAACTCAGGGGGCACCGGCACCCCTTGACCCGAGGCACAGGCCGCCTCGGATGCCACCGACGCGATGGAGCCCGAGCCTGGGCTTGTGTTAGTCGAAGCGCACAGAACGGGTGCCGCTGCCGCTGCCGCTGTCGCTGCCTGCACCGCCGCCGGTCAGTGCCGTGTCAACCGCGGACCGCACGATCGCCGAGGCGTAGCCCTTGCGCATGAGAAATGCGTTGAGTCGCCGCTTCGCGGTTTCGTGATCGAGGGAGCGAAGTTGTGGGGCGCGCCTCACCGCCAGTTCTGTAGCACGGGAAAGCTCGTCATCGGAGTCGAGTTGCTGCATCGCTGCATCGATGTGCTCTTGATCGATGTGTCGCTGGCGCAACTCTGAGATCAACGCCGAGCGACCGAGGCCTTTGCGGTCGTGCTGCGTGCGCACCAGTGTGTCAGCCAGTGTCGAATCGTCGATGAGTCCAACTGCCTGCAGCCGATCCAACTCAGTTTCGACCTCCTGCACTTCTAAGCCACGGCTGGCTAGGGTTTTACCAAGCTCCCACCTCGACATTCCGCGACGTGTGAGCGCCGCAATACTGACGTTGGCAGCGCGACTCGCCCTTTTGTCGGCGGCTTTTTCTCGCGCAGCGCGGCGGGGGTCGACGTTCCCGATTGGCGTCTCGCTCTTTGACTCTTCGTCGATACGAACCCCACGTCTGAACCGAGGCGCGACGTAGGGCGCCACCGTTTCATCGGCGTCCACGTCACGAGCCTCTCCTTCACCAGCGTGTGCTACCGCCGCGGAGGGCTCCGATAACCCGAAGGCAGTGCTCCAGGAATCACTTGAGGCACCGCCGGTCGGAGCCGAATTAGATTCAGCCGGATTGGAACATGCCGACTCGGGTGCCAACACCGGTGCGGGAATAGACAACAGAGGTGTGGGGGATGAAACGACCCCGGGTAAGTAGCTCACCGTAGCCAGTCGCTCTGACGAAACACGAATCAGCTCGGATCGAGCCCGGTCTGCCGTGCGCTGGGATTCGGCCAGCCGCACTTCAACCTGCCGGCTGCCCCGGATCGGAGAAGTCCGGGCATTCTCGGCGGGTGCCGAGAGCGCCCAGCCTTCATCGTCAGTGTTGTTCTGGCCGCTGCGGTTACGGCTACTTCCGATCTCGTTGATGCCACCGTGATTGGCGCTGTTTTGGTCGGTGTGGTTTTCGTTGGTGTGGATTTGGTTGGTGTGGTTTTCGTTGGTGTGGTCGCGGCCAGTACCCACCGGATTACGCCCCGACGGCCCGACGGGTTGCCGGCTTCTTTTGGATCAGTTCGACCGGGGCTGCAGTGTCACCCTCGGCGAGAGCGGGTGCCGGATTGGGGTCGGCCATCATGCCCATCTTGATTTTAATCTTTTGCTCAATGTCGGCAGCAATCAACGGATTGGCGAGAAGATGATTACGAGAATTCTCCTTGCCCTGGCCGAGCTGCTCCCCGTTGTAGGTGTACCAGGCGCCCGACTTTCGTACGATCTCGTGCTCCACCCCGAAATCGATCAGGCTGCCTTCGCGGGAAATTCCGACGCCATACAGAATGTCGAACTCTGCCTGCTTGAACGGCGGCGCCATCTTGTTTTTGACCACCTTCACCCGGGTGCGGTTTCCGACGGCCTCGGTGCCGTCTTTCAAGGTCTCAATGCGACGGATGTCAAGGCGAACCGACGCGTAGAATTTGAGCGCTTTTCCCCCGGCGGTAGTCTCGGGGCTTCCGAAGAAAACCCCGATTTTCTCGCGAAGTTGGTTGATGAAGATCATCGTGGTGTTGGTCTGGCTCAGACCGCCGGTGAGCTTGCGGAGTGCCTGCGACATGAGCCGTGCCTGCAGCCCCACGTGGGTGTCTCCCATCTCACCCTCAATCTCGGCGCGCGGCACGAGGGCCGCGACGGAGTCAATCACGATGAGGTCGATAGACCCAGAGCGCACGAGCATGTCGGCTATTTCGAGTGCCTGCTCCCCCGTGTCGGGCTGGGAAACCAGGAGTGCATCAATGTCGACGCCGAGCTTTTGTGCATAGTCGGGATCGAGTGCGTGCTCCGCGTCGATAAAGGCAGCGATGCCCCCTGCTCGCTGTGCATTGGCGATGGCGTGCAGGGTGAGGGTGGTCTTACCGGAGGACTCTGGCCCGTAGATCTCGACGATGCGACCACGCGGGAGGCCGCCAATGCCGAGCGCGACATCCAGAGCGATGGAACCGGTGGGGATAACGGCGACCGGCGCACGGTCATCGCTGCCGAGACGCATGACGGAACCCTTGCCGAATTGACGATCAATTTGGGCGAGAGCGGTTTCGAGGGCTTTTTCGCGATCTGCGGGTGAGGGCATGTTCTCGGACTCTTTCTTGGATGACGGCGGTGTGCCTATAGGCTGCCGCGCTGCTCTCGGGCCGTTGAAACAGGGCCCAATAGTGTGCGACAAGGCGATGAACTGATCAGTGCTGAATCGATCAGTGCTGAATTAAGCGGTACCGAATTGACCAACTTCATGGGGTTGGTAGAAACGTTGTCAACGAGTCCGACAGTACGCTCGGCCTCCGACATTGCTAACGAAGGCACAGCGACTGTGCACAATTGGTTTCGATTGCTTCTGGGAAGGAGTCTACCGACATGCGAAGACATGTTCGAGTAAACACGCCGCGTGTTGCCACGTTCGGCGGTTCTCCCGCGCTAGTTGCGGGGATGCTGTTGCGCGGTGCCGTGCCAGCGTGCGGGGGGGACATCCGCTTCCCTGCACAGGGCCAGCCAAACCTCACGCGGGTCGATGCCACCCGCGATCGCTTGAACCGCCGTGAGGTTTCGAAACTGGTGCAGAACAAGGTCCTGAGTGAGGGTGCGCCCGTAGCCCTCACCGAACTCGGTTGTAATGGCCTGCCAGAATTCGCTTACCCGCATGACTTAACGGTAGCAATCAACCCTGGAACAAACGGAGCAACGGCCGCGCAAACACAAACAACCCCGGCGGAGAAAGGCTCTCGAGCCGAGGTTGTTTGAGAAAACACGTGCGGGTGAACCGGACTAACGAATGGCGTAGCCCGAGTCGAACTTGGCAACCAGATCGTCGGGCACCGTATCCGGAATGCGATTGAGACCCTCGATGACGGCCATTCGATCACCGACTTCACGCATAATCACTGAGATTGGGGTATCGAGCGCCTCGGCGACCGAAGCCAGAATTTCGCTGCTGGCCTCTTTTTGTCCCCGTTCGACCTCGCTGAGGTAACCGAGGGCCACGCTGGCCTTGCTGGCAACCTGACGCAGGGTGCGTCCCTTCTGTAAGCGGAAGTCGCGGAGCACGTCTCCAATTTCTTGGCGAACCAAAACCATGATGACCTCCTTTAAAACTCGTTGTGTACTGCAATAACTACAAAAAATGAACTATCGGGAACACTTTTCTTAACCAAATTCTAGCCAGCCAAATCTGTGTGATGTTCGCTAGTACGAAGGCTGTAACGAGATAGAAACCGGAAACATTCCCGCAACTCGACGGGTCAGCACCGCAGCCAGAGCGCCAAAGCCGTGAGGGCTTCGGAGACGACCCCCGTTCGGATCTCATCCCGGGAACCGACAAGGGCGAGAGACAAAACCATGGTTTCGGAGCCAAGGGCTATGCCAACAAAGGCCGTTCCCGGGGGGTGCTCGCCCTGAAAACCGGGGCCGGCAACCCCTGTCGTGGCGATTCCGACGTCTGCGGAGACCCCGTCTATCGCCAGTAACGAGCACACACCGGTTGCCATCTGGCGGGCAACCTCCGGATGCACCGGACCGAAATCCCTCAGTAACTCTGGCCGAACTCCCAGCAGGGTTGCCTTCAATTCGGTTGCGTAGGCCACCAAACCACCTCGCACAACGGTCGAAGCACCAGGAACGGCAACCAGAGTTGCTGCGAGCAATCCGCCGGTGAGGGATTCAGCCACCGCGATGGTGAGACCGCGCGATCGAAGCTCCCCCACGATCGCCGCGCCCAACTCACTCGTCACCGCTACGCCGATGGGCGATTGAAACGGAACGCCTTGACCAAATAGTCCACACCGGTAGCGACCGTGACGATGAGCGCTGCTCCCATCAGGATCGCATCGGCCACGAGAATCCATGGCCCAAACACCGCGGACAACGGAAAAAGATAGAGCGAGATAGCGACCGCCTGAAGGACCGTCTTAACCTTGCCACCGGCGGATGCCGGGATAACGCGGGATCGCAACACCACGAAGCGGAACACGGTAATTCCCACCTCGCGCACCATGATTACCACGGTGACCCACCAGGGCAACTCCCCCAAAACAGAGAGCGTTACCAGCGCTGCCCCGACGAGAACCTTGTCGGCGATCGGATCGAGTATTTTACCCAGATCGGTAATCAAATTCTGGCGCCGGGCAAGCATGCCATCAAGACTGTCGGTGACGATAGCGACGACGAAAAGTACCGCGGCGGCCAGTCGAAGACGGCCCTGCGCGGAGTCATCGGCGAGCAGTAAAGCCACGAACAGCGGGGCGAGCAAAATGCGCACCACCGTAATGATATTCGCGATGTTTGCCGCGCTGGCGGGGCCCGAGCCGCGGCTTACAACTCTCCCGTGCCACGCGTTCGATGTCGCCCCTGCTGAGGGTGCCGCCGGCGATGGCGTAGCCCGCTTGTCGTCGACCACGGCCTACTCCCTACCGGTCAGACCCCAAGCATCCTCATCCGAGGTGGCGTCAATTTCATGGTAGCCGGTCGTGTGGTCACCAACCGGATCGGCGGAGTAGCGGTCGGGGGTCTCGGCAATCACCGCCGGTGCTTGCGCCGGATCAACCCGTGCGCGCTGTGCCTCGCTGTCTCCGCCACGCAGACGCTCAAGCACCCCCGAAAGCTGTTCCGGAGTCACCAGGACATCCCGCGCCTTAGATCCCTCAGAGGGCCCGACGATTTCGCGGGACTCGAGCAGGTCCATCAAGCGTCCGGCCTTGGCGAAACCGACACGCAACTTGCGTTGCAGCATGGAGGTGGATCCGAATTGGGTGCTAACGATGAGCTCCGCCGCGGCTAACAGCACCTCGAGGTCATCCCCAATGTCGCCATCCACCACGCGCTTCTCGGCGACTGCCGCCACATCTTCACGGTAGTCCGGCTGCGCCTGGCGGGTCACGTGCTGCACGACCGCATTCACTTCGCTTTCGCTCACCCAGGCACCCTGAACACGGATGGCCTTCGACGCCCCCATCGGCAGGAAGAGTGCGTCGCCCTGACCGATCAGTTTGTCGGCACCGGGCTGATCCAGAATCACCCGGCTGTCGGTCATGCTGCTGACGGCGAACGCCAGCCGCGACGGCACATTGGCCTTGATCAGGCCGGTGACGACGTCGACGCTCGGTCGCTGGGTGGCCAACACGAGGTGAATGCCGGATGCCCGCGCCAGCTGGGTGATGCGAACGATCGAATCTTCGACATCCCGGGGGGCGACCATCATGAGATCTGCCAACTCGTCAACGACGATCAACAGGTACGGATAGGGCTTGAGCGATCGCTTGCTGCCGACTGGCAGCACCACCTCATTTGCAGCGACGGCGCGGTTAAAGTCGTCGATATGGCGAAAACCAAAGCTCTCGAGATCGTCGTAGCGCATATCCATTTCTTTGACCACCCAGCTGAGCGCCTCCGCGGCCTTCTTGGGATTGGTGATCACCGGTGTGATGAGGTGCGGGATGCCGGCGTAGGGGGTTAGCTCAACGCGTTTCGGGTCGATCAGCACCATGCGCACCTCGGCGGGGGTCGCGCGCATCAAGAGCGAGGTGATCATCGAATTGACGAAACTGGACTTGCCCGAACCGGTGGAGCCGGCGACCAAGAGGTGGGGCATTTTGGCGAGGTTGGCAACAACGAAACCACCCTCGACGTCTTTGCCGAGGCCGATGGTGAGCGGGTGTGTTGAGCCGGTACTTGCCTTCGAGCGCAGAACGTCGCCGAGCGACACAATTTCGCGGTCGAGGTTAGGGATTTCCACCCCGATCGCGCTTTTGCCCGGAATAGGCGAAAGGATTCGCACTTCGTTGCTGGCGACCGCGTAGCTGAGGTTTTTGCTGAGCGCGGTGACCCGCTCTACTTTGACCCCCGGGCCAAGCTCGATTTCATAGCGGGTAACGGTGGGGCCGCGGCTGAAGCCAGTGACGCGGGCATCCACCGAGAACTGCCGAAGCACCTCGGTGATTTGGCGCACCGTCTCGTCGTTGGCCTCCGACCGTGACTTGGGCGGTGTACCGACAGACAGCGCGGTGATCGCCGGTAGTCGGTAGGGCGTAGCCGGCGGGCGTTGGATCGACAGGGGATTTTCGGCCTGGGCCTCGAAGTCGCCGGCGGCACCGCGCACCGCGGTGGAGTTGCTAAACCCGGGCAGCAGCTCGGGAACGGTGTCTTGACCGGCATCGTCGCGGATGCCGACCTTGCTGGCATCCGTCTCTGCACCGAAGCGCTGGGCCGCTGCTTCAGCAGTCACCAATTGCTCGATGAGAGCGCTCTGAGCGACAACTTCAGGCGGTGGGGTTCGATCGATGACGGCAGTTGCCGCGAAAGACGCGGGGGCATGCTCGGGTTGCACCGCAATCACCGGGCTATCGAAGGCCGGTTCCTCTTCGCGCTGGGTTTTGTTGCGTCGCCACCACGGAAGCTGCGAGTCGTCTTCGTGGGAATCGTTTTCGCCACTATCGGAGCTTGCGGAACCCGCGGCAATGGTGGAGGCGGTGTTTTTGGGGTGGTCGGCGGCATCCGGATGCACGGCACCGAAGAGATAGGAATACAGCTCGCGCAGGCGATGCCCGAGCCGGTTGGGTGGGGTTTTGGTAATGATGAACAGCGAGAGCGTGAGGATAAGAATTACTACGGTAATTGCCCCGGGGGTGGAGATCACCGCGGACAACGGAGTGCCGACAACCCAGCCGATCACCCCGCCAGCCCGAGCCAACCCGGCAATACCCGCCGACGGGACCGGCTGTCCGCCGAAGAGCTGACACAGCCCACTGAGCATTGCGGTGAACAGTGTGAGCCCGATACCGATGCGCCCGTTGTCGTGAACGGATGCCGGATGCCGGAACAACCAGATAGCAAAGAGCACCATCAACACCGGCAGAGCAAACGCGACCCGACCGAACAACCCTCCGAAGGTGTAATTGTCGAGAATGAGCGCGAAGGGTGCCGTGGGATTGAACCATTCGATGATCGCGCCGCCGAGGGCGAGCAGGGTGAGCAGGAACGGCACACCATCGCGACGTTCGGATTTGGCCAGACGTTCCTGACCGAGAACGCGGGCTGCGCCCCCCACCACGTGGGCGAGACCGAGCCAGGCGCGCGAAATGAGCCCGGAATGGGTGTCGTCGCCGTCGGTAAATGTACGCATGCGGCTGCCCCGAGTGGCGGGCAGCTTGCTGGTCGTTCCCTTACCGAGCCCGAGACTTTCGAACCCACCGCCCGACCGACTGCCGGACGCGCCGCCCGACGCTCGGCTCGGTCGAGGTGCACCGCTGCGAGCGGGAGGTTTGCGCGCGGGTGAGCGCGGGGTCGATGAAGCGCCTGATGCCATGATTTCTACGCTAGCGCGGGGTACCGACGCTTGCGGGTTGCCGGAGCGCGTGTCAGGGGAACGGGCGGCGCAAAAAACCGGAGCCACCGCGTGCGCGGCGACCCCGGTTGTTTCTCAAAGCAAAGCCCTAGACCTCAATAACGACCGGAACGATCATCGGACGGCGACGGTGCGAGGAATTAACCCAGCGCCCGACGGTGCGGCGGATGATCTGGCTGTAGGTGTGCGTGTCACGGGTTCCGTTAGCGGCGGCGTCCTTCAGCGCGGAGGCGATCATCGGCTTGACGCTGTCGAAAACGGACTCGTCTTCTGCGTAGCCGCGAGCCTGGATTTCGGGCCCGACGACGATCGCGCCGGTGAGCACGTCGATGGCGATAAAAATCGAGATGAAGCCCTCCTCAGAGAGGATGCGACGATCCTTGAGGTCGGCGTCGGTGATTTCTCCCACCGAAGAACCGTCGACGTAGACGAAACCGAGGTCGAGCTGGCCGACGACGGTGGCAACACCGTCGCGCAGGTCGATGACGGTGCCGTCTTCACCGATGATGGTGTTCTCTTCGGGCACCCCGGTTTGAATCGCGAGCTGCTGGTTGGCCACGAGGTGACGGTATTCCCCGTGCACCGGGAGCACGTTTTTTGGTTTCAGGATGTTGTAGCAGTAGAGCAATTCGCCCGCGGAGGCGTGCCCGGAGACATGCACCTTGGCGTTGCCCTTGTGCACCACGTTGGCGCCGAGCTTGGTTAGGCCGTTGATAACGCGGTAGACCGCGTTCTCGTTGCCGGGGATGAGGCTCGAGGCGAGGATGATGGTGTCGCCCTTGCCGATCTCGATCTGGTGCTCCATGTTGGCCATGCGCGCGAGAACTGCCATCGGCTCACCCTGCGACCCGGTCGACATATAAACGATCTTGTTGTCAGGCAGGTCCGCGGCCTTTTTAGCGTCAATCAGTACCCCGTTGGGCACCTTGAGGTAGCCCAAATCGGCGGCGATCCCCATGTTGCGCACCATCGAGCGGCCCATGAACGCGACCCGGCGCCCGTTGGCATGGGCGGCATCCAGCACCTGCTGCACGCGGTGCACGTGGCTGGAGAAACTGGCGACGATTACCCGGCGCGGGGCCTTGGCGATGACGCTTTCGAGTACCGGACCGATGGCGCGCTCGGGGGAGGTGAACCCGGGAACATCGGCGTTGGTGGAGTCCGGGAGGAAAAGGTCAACACCCTTTTCACCGAGGCGGGCGAAGGCGCGCAGGTCGGTAATGCGGCCATCCAGCGGCAACTGATCCATCTTGAAGTCACCGGTGTGCAGCACAACGCCAGCCTTGGTGGTGATGGCGACGGCCATGGCATCCGGGATCGAATGGTTGACCGCGATAAATTCGAGCTCAAACGGACCGAGCTTCTCGTGCTGGCCCTCGGTGACGGCGAGCGTGTAGGGCGAGATGCGGTGCTCTTTGAGCTTGGCTTCGATGAGCGCGAGGGTGAGGTTGGAGCCGACTAGCGGGATGTCTTGGCGGAGTTTGAGCAGGTAGGGAACCGCGCCAATGTGGTCTTCGTGGCCGTGGGTGAGCACGACGGCGATGATGTCTTCGAGGCGGTCGCGGATAGGGCTGAAGTCAGGCAGGATCAAGTCGACCCCGGGCTGATGTTCTTCGGGGAACAACACACCGCAGTCAACAATCAGAATTTTGCCGTCAATCTCGTAGCTGGTCATGTTGCGACCGATTTCCCCCAGACCACCGATCGGGATGACGCGAAGCGTGCCCGGCTGCAGAGTTCTAGGAAGGCGTATTGCTGAGTTCATGAAATCCTGATCGGTTGGGGCCCGGTCGGGCCAATTGGGGAGGCCGTGTGCCTCTGGGTGAAGTCTTAGCGGGTGGTTCCCGCGATTTTTGGCAGCGCGCCACCGGCCGCAGCATTGCGATCCGGTCGGAAGTTTGACAGGTCGACGCCGGGAATCTGCCCGACAATCGCGATCTCATCTTCGATTTGCGCGGCCTCGAAATCTTCGGGGCCAACCAGAGGCAGGCGTACGCGCGGGCTCGAAATGTGACCCAATCCGTGCAAGATGTATTTCGCGGCCACGGTACCGGGTACATGCGTCATGACGGCGCGAACCAGCGGCTCCAGCTGGCGGTGTGCGGCGGTGGCGGTAGCGAGATCTCCGGCATTGACGGCATCGATGATCACTCGGTAGGGCGCAGCAGCAATGTTGGCGGTGACACCGATCAGTCCGGTCGCGCCGATGGCAAGGTGCGGCAGCACGTTGGCATCATCACCCGAGAAGTACATGAGGTCGGTCTGGTTCAGCACGCGACTAACCTCGCTGAAGTCGCCCTTGGCGTCTTTGACCGCGCGGATATTCGGATGCTGCGCCGCCCGCAGAAGCGTTTCGTAATTGATCGGGATGCCGGTGCGCCCCGGGATGTCGTACAGGATCACCGGCAGGTCAGTGGCGTCGGCGATCATCCGGAAGTGGGTGAGAACCCCGGCTTGGGTCGGCTTGTTGTAGTACGGCGTGACGATCATGACGGCGTCGGCGCCGGCCTTTTCGCTCGCCCTGTAGAGCTCGATCGCGTGGGCGGTCTCGTTGGAGCCACCCCCGGTGATGATCTTGGCGCGCCCGTTGGCCACCGCCTTGCCCACCTCAACGAGTTTGAGCTTCTCGAAATCGGTGAGGGTGCTGGTCTCTCCTGTGGTTCCGGTGACCACAACGCCGTCGGCACCGGCGGTGATGACGTCGTCGATGTGCTTCTCGACCCCAGCCCAGTCAACTTCGCCATCGGCGGTAAACGGGGTGACCAACGCTACGAGTACTTGGCCAAAGGGATTATCGATTCGGGTCACGATTTACAGGGTACCGCTCGACTCGGTCTCGGCGCGCACCCGGCAACCGCCGAATGGTTTTACTACTGCAATACTGCTTCGAGCCTGCCATTCTGACGGCCGCGACGACGGGAACTGTGCCCATGACCATACGATTGATTCGGGCCTCGGCCCCCGCCTCGCCCGCTCGGGTTCAGGGCGCTACCGCCGCGGCGACACCGCTGCGGGTGGCCCTCATTCAACATGCCTGGACCGCGGATACCGCCCGGCTAATGACCGCCCTCAACGCGGCCATTAGCGTGGCCGCCGAGGCAGGAGCCGTGATCGTCTGCCTGCCGGAGATCACGCTCAGCCGCTACCCTGCCGACACGCTGCCGCGGGGTACGGCGAGCGCACTCGCCGAAGATTTGAGAACCGGTGCCACTTTCGCTTTTGCCGCCGACGCTGCCCGGCGCACCGGGATGTTCGTGCACACCTCGCTCTATCGGCTCGCGGACGGCCCGGACCCCCTCGGGTTCAACACGGCGATCGTGGTGAGCCCGGCCGGCGAGCTCGTGGCCGCCACCAACAAGCTTCACATTCCGGTGACCGCGGGGTATTACGAAGACCAGTATTTTCACCCAGGCCCAGCCTCCCCGGGGGCACTCGGTGCCGGCTTGCTCGCCGGCAACCCGTATCCGGTCTATGCCTTCGACGGCATGGAAGGCGCGCGCCTTGGCCTCCCCACCTGCTGGGACGAATGGTTTCCGGAGGTGGCGCGTGCCTACTCTCTGGGGGGCGCGAACGTGGTGGTGTATCCGACCGCGATCGGCTCGGAGCCGGATCATCCGGAATTCGACACCATGCCGCTCTGGCGTCAGGTAATTGTGGGCAACGGAATCGCCAACGGCCTGTTCATGATCGTGCCGAACCGAACAGGAACCGAAACCCGGCCCGACGGCAGCACCGGCAACACCTTCTACGGTTCGTCCTTCATCAGCGACCCCTATGGGCGCATTCTGGTGGAAGCTCCGCGGGATGAGGAGTGCGTGCTCGTGGCGGATCTCGATTTGGTCCAGTGCGACGACTGGCTGGCCCTATTCCCGTTTCTGGCCACCCGACGCCCCGACACCTACGGCATCTTGACCGCACCGGTGGTCGTTTCGTGAGTTGGCGGATGCCTGCCGAGGGTAGCCCGCAGGCCCGGCTCTGGGTGGCCTGGCCGACCGGCGGCTACACGCTGGGAGGGACCGCCGTAGAGGCCGAGACCGCGCGTCGAACCTGGGCCGCCGTGGCGAATGCCGCGGCCGAATACCAACCGGTGAGCGTGGTGGTGCACCCGCGGGATGTCTCGCTCGCCCGCCGCTACCTCGACTCGGCGATCACGCTGCACGACCGGGAAATCGACGACGCCTGGATTCGCGACAGTGGTGCCACCTTTGTCGTCGATGACGAACGCCCCGGGGTGCTCGGAGCGGTCACCTGGGTGTTCAATGGCTGGGGCGAACAGGACTGGGCCGAGTGGGGCCACGATGCGTCGCTCGCCCCGGCAATGGCCGAGTGGGCGGGGGCGGAACGAGTGGATTCCGCCCTCGTGAATGAGGGCGGCGGTATCCACGTGGATGGCCTTGGCACGGTGCTCGTGACCGAAACCGTGCAGCGCGACCCCGGCAGAAACCCGACGCTGGGTCGCCACGAGGTGGAGGTGGAACTTGCACGCACGATCGGCGCGGAACACGCAATTTGGCTCCCGCGCGGCCTCAGCCGCGACTCCGACGCGTACGGCACGCGCGGTCACGTGGACATCGTGGCTACTATCGCGAGCCCCGGTGTGCTGCTACTGCACGATCAGGGGAACTCACGGCATCCGGATGCCCTAATCACAGCAAAGATTCGCACGGTGCTTGCCGAGGCGAACGACGCCCGCGGCCTCCCGTTTGAGATCATCGACCTGCCCGCGCCTCAAACGCTCCGCGACGCCGACGGCTTCGTCGACTACAGCTATGTCAACCACGTGGTGATCAATAACGCGGTGATTGCCTGCTCGTTTGACGATGCTCAGGATGCGGATGCCACGGCCATTTTGCGCGACGCCTATCCGGGGCGCGAGGTGGTGAGTGTGGATGCCCGGCCGCTGTTTGCCCGCGGAGGCGGCATTCACTGCATCACGCAGCAGCAGCCCGCAGTCTGAGCTCAC
>JACMPQ010000032.1 GCA_014377425.1 Microbacteriaceae bacterium
CGTTTTAGCCCCCTGCTCGCCCATGACCCAAGCGAGGGCATCCACCACATTCGATTTTCCGGAACCGTTCGGCCCCACCACGCAGGTGACGCCGGTTTCAAAGGCGAAAGTGGTCGACTGGGCGAACGACTTGAACCCCTTAAGGGTCAGGCTCTTGAGATGCACCGAACTCCCCGGGGGTTATTGACCGAGGTCAAAAGACAATCTGGTCACGCAACCGCATAACCGCTCCTACGCTATCGGCTTGGCCGCCCGACGAGGATGCTGACCCGCCATGCAAAACAACATGCAAAAAGCAAAGTGCCCGCTGCCCGACGACAGCGGGCAGGTGTGTGTTGCCTTATTTGCTGACGACGCAGCCCAGAGCCTCGATCTTCTTGGCCGCTGCCCGTACCGCAGCGCCGTAGCTTCCCGCATTGGCCTTGTTGGCGATGGCGGTATCGAGTGCGGCACGGTTGGCCGGGGCTGCCGCGTGCACTGATTTCATGTCGGTCACCAATGCGGCGGGGAGCTTACCGAGGTGCAGCCCCGTGCGACCGGCGACGGTCTCAGCGCGTGATTGGATTGCGCTCCCGTATCCGCCGGAAAGTGCCTTGGAGTGGATCGCCTTGAATGCCGCGTTTCGTGCCGAGCCGGCGGCAAGCGAACGAGCGGAGGTGCGATCGGCCCTCAGAGCCACCTTTCCGTCGGCAGCGGTGATCGAATTTGTGGCGGTGCATTTGGCTTCGCTGGCGCGGATGATGCGCTCGAAACTTGTCGCGGTGCGAGCACCGGAAGCGTGGGTGAAGTGCGAGTGGGCGGCAGGGGACGTCGAAGTGGAAGAGGGGGTCGCGGCATTGGCGGCAATGCTGCCGGAACCGAGGGCGATAGCGAGTCCCGCGACGAGGGTAGCCGTCAGAGCAACGCGGCGACGAGGGGTGATTCTCTGGTGGGAGGTGAACAGGCGCATGAGAAATCCTTTCGAGGTTACCGGTGTGGTAACAAATTTGATCCTGTCTCGCCTTCGTCAGGGCGGGATGCGAACAATGTTTGGGTTAGGTAAAGACATTCGCGATCGCTGTTCACGCTGGGTTGGGGCGGCCAGCGATCGAGTTGAATAGGGCTATGAGTGATGCTGCGCAAGCCACTAGTGAGCCCGCTTCTTCGGGACCCCGTGCTACAGACGCGCGGGCAACCGCGCTTACGGCTGAGACGCGCGGCCTGATCGTCGTTGTGGAAGACGAGCGATCCATTGCCGAGCTGGAGCGCCTGTATCTCACTGAGGCAGGCTTCGGGGTGCACATTGAGTCGGATGGCCGCGTGGGGCTCGCGAAGATTCGCCAGCTAAAGCCGGTGGCGGTAATCCTCGATGTGGGGCTGGCGAGCCTGGACGGGATAGAGATTTGCCGCGCCATGAGGGAAAGCGGCGATTGGACTCCGGTAATTTTTGTCACCGCCCGGGACGACGAAATTGATCGTATTTTGGGCTTGGAGCTGGGTGCCGACGACTATCTCACCAAACCGTTCTCGCCCCGCGAACTCGTGGCCCGATTGCGATCGGTGCTGCGCCGCCATCAGGGCCCCACCATCGCTGGACCGGTTGTGGTCGGTGCGGTGAGTCTCGACGCCGCCAGTCGGCGCGTGGTGGCGGGCGGGATATCGGTTGAGCTGACAAGCACCGAATTTGATCTGCTCGCCACCCTGATGGCCACGCCCGATCGGGTTTTTACCCGCGAGAACCTGATGTCGTCGGTATGGGGCCACGTTGACTACACCGGCGGCCGAACGGTAGACGTGCATATTGCACAATTGCGGGCGAAATTGGGCTCGGCCAGCAACATTCGCACCTCGCGCGGCGTGGGTTATTCGGCACAGTCGTGATGGCTCGACTGAGGCGAATGTCGCCGGCAAGCCTGCGCGCCCGAATAACGCTCGTGACCGTGAGTGTTGCCGTCATCGCCGTGCTCATCACCGCGATCTTCTCCCTGCAATTCGTGCGCACATCGGCCCTGTCGGATGCCAAAGCGCAGCTCTCCGCGCAGTTGGACATCATCGTGAGGCGACCCGCGCTGGCCACCCTCGAAACCCTCGCCGACGGTGGGCACGCTGTTTTTGGTGACACCGCTCCCGCCTTCGTAAGCTCGGCGGGAATTGCCAGCGGAGCAGGGGCTCGCTACCTCACCAAATCGATGGTGCGCCGCCTGGCCGATGGGGCGTCAATCTCTACCGTGGTGCAACACGACGGCGAATCGGTGATTGTGGAGGGACGGCCCACCGCGCACGGCACCGCGATTGTGCTGGCTCGCCCGCAAGCCAGCGTTGAGCGGTCGGTGGAGGCCACGGCCCAGCGAATTATCTTCGCGTTGATTCTCGGTTTGATCGTGGCCCTCGGCGGCGGAGCCGTGCTTGCCCGCTGGCTTACCCGACCGTTGATTGAGGCGGCAGAAACCGCCCGGCGGATGGCGGCCGGCGAACGCAAGCTCACCCCGCCCGGCCGCCAGCCCACCGAGATCGCGGCGATAACCACGGCTCTTTCGACCCTCGATCACGCCCTCGCGACCAGTGAGGGTCGCCAACGCGAATTTTTACTCTCCATCTCGCACGATATTCGCACGCCCCTTACCGCCGTTCGCGGCTACGCCGAAGCCCTCGCCGACGGCCTCATCGCGGCAGACGACATCCCGCGTGTGGGCCAGACCCTGGTCACAGAAACGGAGCGCCTGGATCGTTTCGTCGGTGACCTGCTCGAGCTCGCCCGGCTGGAAGCCGAGGATTTTGCCATCGATCTGCAAGATTTTGACGCCGACGACACACTCGACGAAGCGGTGACGGCGTGGCAGGGGCGAAGTGCCGTTCGGCAACTGCTCGTTGTGCGTGGAAAGACTGTAAGCGAAGAAGAGTTTGGCGCGCTTCCGATTCGATCGGATGCCCGGCGGGTGCGCCAGCTTCTCGACGGCCTGATCGAAAACGCGCTCCGGATTTCCCCGCCCGGCGGTACCGTGACGGTGGTGGGCAGACGCGTGGACCCTGCTTTTCCTGTCGCTCCCGCCCTTTCCGGCAATTCGGATGACGCCGCGCTGGGATCACGGTCGGTGTCGCGTATCCCGGCTGGCGGCTACGTGGAGCTCGAGGTTCGTGACACGGGCCCGGGTCTCAGCGACGCGGACCTCGCGGTGGTGTTTGACCGCGGGGCGTTGCACGAGCGCTATCGCAACGTGAGGGCGGTAGGTACTGGGCTGGGACTGTCGATAGCCGCACGGTTGGTTTCTCGCCTGGGGGCGAGCATCCGGGCAGAAAATGCAGACGATGGTGGCGCGCGCTTTATCGTTCGCTTCGATGTGGACTGATTTCGATGTGGAGTGGGGTTCTAGACGCGTGCAACAGAGGGTTTGTAGGCTGAAAGGCTGACACGGCGTCAGCCCTGAACGCCCGTGGGGAGCGGTGCCGATGATCCCCTTCGTGATAAACGAACTCGCGATACCCGCAAACCTTGCCGCCGAGATTCCTCCAGGCTCCTCCCCCTCCTCGCCAGCCGCCGACTTC
>JACMPQ010000005.1 GCA_014377425.1 Microbacteriaceae bacterium
AATGGTAGACAGAAGCATGGAAATTCAGTACACCGCTATCGCCCACGCCTCCGGGAACGGCCGCAATGGTCACGTTCGCACCGACGACGATCGATTCGACCTCGACACTCGCGCGCCCAAGGAAATGGGCGGATCGGGCGAGGGAACGAATCCGGAGCAGCTCTTCGGAATGGGCTACGCGACCTGCTTCCTCGGTTCGCTGCACCGATCCGGCAAGGGGCTTGGCCTCAATACGACGGATGCGGAGATTTCATCGAGCGTGGGAATCGGTGCTGTCGATTCCGGTGGTTTCGGTCTCGCCGTTGAGCTGGTCATCTACGCGCCCAATGTGCCGGCCGATCGCTTCGACGAGCTCATGACAGCAACCGACCAGACCTGCGCATATTCGAACGCCACCCGCGGCAACATCGTGGTCACCTTGACCCGGGTCGAGTAACCCGTGTCACCGGAGGAAGTCGCCAAAGCGGACGGCGGGGCGACGCCGGCGGATCAAAGGTTGGCCGCTGATCGCGAAGCGCTGGAATTCACGCGGGAGGCATTTTGGGCGGTGTGCGGGCCGGTCAACCCGCCGAAGCTCGCACGTGACTACGTGGATTATTTCTGTGCCCGCCTTCCCGCCAACGTCGATGAGGCAAAGAAAATCGAGGCGATCCAGAAAAATGCGCCAAGGAGACGAAGCTTTTACGACGCAGGCACCACATATCTGCAGGCCTACTCAGCCCTGGAGCGCGAACTGGCGCGGGCCGGATACAGCCCGCGGGAGGTGACCAGCATCGAAAAAGAAGTGGAATTCTTCGAAGGAGTCCTGCGCGAGGTGCGGCTGGCCGCCGGGGAGACGACCGAATAGCTGCGTGCCGGATGGCCGCGCTAAGCCCCGCCCACGTGACGGTAGTACTCGATGCCGAGGTCGTAGAAATCGGGGCCGTTTTCGATGCCGACCCGATCAATGACGAACTCGTCGTGCGGTGTGAGCGGGGGTAGGTCGCTGCGTCGGCCTTCGTGCAACGCGAGGTAGTGCTCCTGTGTCAGGTCGATGGGGCCACGTAGCGCCGCCTCGAAGTTGATCTTGGCAGCGGCCTGCTTCCAGCCGACTGCGACCCGCATCGGAATGGCCTCGGCCGCGTCGCCGCTGCCGTATCCGAGGGCAAGCCATTGATTGCCGGCGAGCTCGATGCCCTCGTGGTGCGCATGGACCAAGCCGGCGGCCAGCCAGGCAGGCAGCGCGGCGGTGTAGAGGTTGCCGAGGTCCTTCATTTCCTCAGCCCCTAACCCCAGCTTGGTGCTGATGATGCGGTCCCATACCTCGCTGTGCAGGAGGTGCCCGCGCAGCTTCCGCGACCACGGGTAGCCTTCGCCATCTCCAAGCTCTTGCCCCTCGAAGGGGCTGTCGGCCAGCAGTTCTGCCAGCACCGGCTCTGCATCGAGCCCGGCGTCCGCGCAGTAGCCGCGCAGCTGGGCCTGACCGATCGGGCCATCGGCTGCGAGGGTGAACAGATACGACATCACCCAGCCGGTCGCTGGCATCCGGTGGTAGGGGCGGTGGATGAAGACGGAATCCACCTCGGTGAAGTAGTCGATGCTCTGGCCGGGGCGTTTCGCAAGCATGGCAGCCACCGCGTGGCGGGTGGCGTCGATATAGCAGGTCGTGGAATACCGCCCATTGAAGACCGGAAGGTCCTGCAGCTGGCCGTCCTCCCGCTCGGGCTGTCGGAACCGGGCAAACGGTTTGCGAAAGTCGGCCACGCGGTACTGGGAATCGCTGCCGGACTCGGCGAGGTCGATTTCGAGCAGGTCGGCGTCGCCGTTCACAAGCATGGCTACGGCGCCGGCGCCCTGCGTCGGCTCACCGGTTGAGCCGATCGCGTATTCGGCGATATCGGCGCTCACGACAATGGCTTGGCGACCAACGCCGTCCGTCGCCAGAAAGCGCAGGGCGGCCTTCAGCCCGTACACACCACCCAGGCAGGCCTGCTTGAACTCGGGAACCTCGCAGTCCCTCGCCAGCTCGCTTTGACCGTGTGCGACCAGGGCCTCGTTGATCATGCCCTTGATGATCACCGCTCCGGCAGAGTTGTCACTGGAGGATTCCGTTCCGAGCGCCAGAAACCCCACCTGCGCCGGGTCGATGTCGTAGTCCTGAATCAACCGCCAGACGGCATTGGCGGCGAGCGTGTAGACGCTGTGCTGTGGGCCTCGCATGCGGAAGGAGCGACCCACGACCGCGCGGATCTTGTTCCACGGCTCGTCATTCCACCGGCTCCAGTCCTCGAGCTGCACGCGATACTGCGGCAGGTACAGGGAGAGTCCGCTAATTCCAGATGCCAACAGGGGCCCATTTCGAATGGTTGAAGTGTGTTCGGTTGCGATGGGGTCCCCATCATCATCCTCACTTTAGCGACCCCCGCCTGGGCTGCGGGCGTGCGCTTGGGGTAAGCACACTCGGCGACGGGTAAGATTTTGCAGACCCGATCGGAGCACTGCAGTGGACATAACCGTGCACGATCATGCCCGCGCCACCGCTCGCGCCCACAGCAATATCGCCCTCATCAAGTACTGGGGGAAGCGAGACGAGACGCTCAACATCCCCGCCGTCGGGTCGATCTCAGTGACTCTTGATGCTCTCTC
>JACMPQ010000033.1 GCA_014377425.1 Microbacteriaceae bacterium
GCCACACCTTCACCCACGCCGCCGCGGTGAGCAACACTGCTGCGGCACGAGGGCGGGTCGCGATCAAACTCACCCCCACCAGCGCGAGGGGAACGGTAATTGAATCGATGCGGCCCAGTGCGATCGGCCCGAGTAGCGTTAGAAAGGCCACCCACCACCACCCGGCAGCCAGCCGATCAAAGCGACGTCCCCATCCGGTGATAACGCCGAGGGCGATAGCGTTTAGCAGCATCACCAGGGCGAGCCAAGACCCCCCGTATAGGCCGGCGCCGAGTTCCACGGCCGGAAAACCCGCAATGGCGGCCGCAATCGGATAACTCAGGTGAGCGAGAAGCATGGGAATGATGGCGCCCACCGGATACACCCACGGCCCGTCGATACCCACCCAGAAATGCGCGACGATTCCGCCGTCAATCCAGTATTTGTAGACGCTCGTGACGTCGTTCAGCGGGTAGCCCGGGCCGAACAGATTAAGGAAGCCCAGCCAGAGATGCACCACCACAAACCCGCCCCACAAAAGGAGGGGGTTTCGCCAGCGGGATACCGCAGTCAGAGTGGCCGGCGGAAAAAGCTGCTGAGCGGCGGTCATGATTGCCTAGCGTACCGGGGCAACGTTTCCGGCTTGAGAACGATCGGGGCCTCAGGCTCGACGAATGAGTTCTGCGATCACCGTCGAAACCGCCTCTGCGAGCTCCAACACCACAAAGGGGCCGCCAGCACCGGCTAGAGCGGCAGCCTCTCGATGAATGACGGCGGCGGCGGCAGCCACCGGGGCAAGCAAAACCGCCGGATCGCCCGAACCAGCGGGATCGCCCGAACCGGCAGGATCGCCCGAACCAGCAGGATTGTGCGCAATTACGGGATCCCCCGACATTAGAGGATCCCCCGACATTAGAGGCTCGCCCAAAATCGCCGCGCGCCGGGTCGCTAAGAGCGCGCCCAGAATTCCGCCGAGGGCGTCGCCCGCGCCCGCCGTGGCCGTGAAACCGTTGCTGGAAGACACCGTCAGTAAGCAGTCGGCACTCGCCCCTGCTTCGACAATGACCGTACGCGAGCCCTTCAGGAGCACAGTTGCACCCCAGCGCTCGGTAGCACGTCGTGCCCACGCGGCCGGATTGGCGGCAACTTCTTCCCGCGCCACCGCAAACATTCTGGCCAGTTCGCCGTGATGCGGGGTGATGATCACGGGGCCCGTCACCCGATCGATCAGGTCGAGCGCCCCGGCATCCAGAACCACCGGCACGGACTGTTCCAACGCCGCCAATAGACGTTTCGTGGTGCTGGCGTCGCGGTCCGCAGCAGCCATACCCGAACCGAGCAGCCAGGCCTGCACTCGCCCGTTTACGGTCACCACCTCGGGGCGGCGCTGCAGCACTAAGAGCGTCGACTGCGCATCACCGAGGTAGCGAAGCATCCCGACACCGGTGCGAAGTGCCGCCTCCACCCCCAACACGGCAGCGCCCGGGTACTGCTGTGAGCCGGTGACCACCCCGAGCACGCCACGCGAATATTTGTCGTCATCCGGACGCGGGATAGCGATCGACCCGCGAGCGTCGTCGAGGGAAAATTCGCGGCTGGTCATAGCCTCACGATAGTTGGAACATTTCGGGTGCTTTCGGGAATTGTTCGGCTACCGTGCGGGTTTGGCCAGTCAATGTCTCCTTCTACGCTCTTCAGCCCGCACACCATCCGCTCCCTCACCGTGCGAAACCGCATCTGGGTCGCGCCGCTCTGCCAATACTCCGTGGACCGCGAGGACGGTGTACCCACCGATTGGCATCTCGTGCACCTCGGATCATTTGCCCGCGGTGGAGCCGGAGTGGTGATGACAGAGGCCACCGCGGTCAGTGCTATTGGCCGCATCTCGGCCGAAGACACCGGCGTTTATACCGACGAGCAGCGCAACGCCTGGTCGCGGATCGTGGACTTCATTCATAGCCAGGGGGCTGCGGCGGGAATCCAATTGGCACATGCCGGACGAAAGGCGTCGGTCTACCGTGAGTGGGGTGCCGGCGGCGATGGCACCCGACCGATCGTCGAGGGCGGCTGGCAGAGCGTCGCCCCCTCGGCCATCGCCTTCGACGGTTACGCTGTCCCGACGGAGCTCAGCCTCGACGAAATTGCCGACATCGTGATTGAGTTCACGGATGCCGCCCGTCGCTCGGTCGCTGCCGGCTTCGACCTGCTCGAACTTCACGCCGCCCACGGCTACCTGCTGCACCAGTTTCTCTCCCCGCTGTCCAACCAGCGTGTAGATGAATACGGCGGAAGCCTCGAAAATCGTGCCCGCCTGCTGCTGGAGATTGTGCGGGCTGTGCGCGCCACGGTAGGCGAATCAGTACCGATCTTCGTGCGGTTCTCCGCCACCGATTACACGGTGGGCGGCTTCGACCCAAAGCAGACGGCAACGGTTGCCGAGTGGGCACGGGATGCCGGTGCCGACCTGTTCGACATCTCCTCCGGTGGTCTCGTGGCCGGCGCCGATATCCCGATCGGACCGGGCTATCAGGTACCGTTCGCCGAATTTGTCAAGCAGACCGCGGGCGTTGAGGTGACCGCCGTCGGTCTCATCACCGAAGCGGTTCAGGCCAACAGCATCGTGGCGAGCGGGCAAGCGGATGCGGTGTTGATGGGCCGCGAGATGATGCGCGACCCGCATTTTCCGCTGCGAGCAGCCCACGAACTCGGGGTTGAGTTGGATTACTTTCCCCGGCAGTATCACCGCGCCGCCTGGCGCTAACCCCTCGGCCGGCCATGACATTTCGCCACCCGGAGCGGCCCTCAGGCGCGCCGGGTGGCGTCTTTCACCTCGCCCACGAGCTCTTCGATAATGTCTTCGAGAAACAAAATTCCGCTGGTCTTGCCGGTCTCGTCGAAGACGCGGGCGAGGTGTGTGCCAGAGCGTCGCATCGACGCGAGCGCGTCTTCGAGGTCTGTTTCTCGGTAAATCGAGATGAGTTTGCGAATTCGTTTTGGCGGCACCGGCTCGCCGAATTCCTCCGGGTCTTCCAAATCGATCACGTCTTTGAGGTGCAGGTAGCCGGTGGGCTCACCCTGCTCGTTGACGAGCACGTAGCGGGAGAAGCCGCGCTGGGCGACGGCCCGCTCCACTTCTTGCGGGGTGGCCGCCTCCGACAGTGACACCAGATCGAGCATGCCCACGGCGATGTCTCGAACCTTCTTCTCGGTGAACTCAAACGCCGCGGTGAGCGCCCCGATGTTGTCGGTGAGCATGCCCTCCTTCGTGGAGGTCGCGACGATTGTGGCCACCTCGTCAACCGTAAAGGCACTGGTGGCCTCGTTTTTGGGCTCAACACCAAACAGTCGAAGCACAGCGTTTGCCGTTGCGTTGAGCGCAAGGATGATGGGGCGCACGAGCATCGAGATGGCAACCAGCGGGGGCGCTAATACCAGCGCCGCACGATCCGGGATCGAAAATGACAGGTTCTTTGGAACCATCTCACCCAGCACCACGTGCAGGAACGACACCACGATAAGCGCGATCAGGAAGGCACCGGGCGTGATCACCTCTTCGGGCAACCCGAGAGCTTTCAACGGCAACTCCAACAGGTGGTGGATTGCCGGTTCTGACACGTTCAAAATTAGGAGCGAACACACCGTGATTCCGAGTTGGCTGGTGGCCAGCATCAGGGTGGCGTGCTCGATGGCGTAGAGCGCGCTTTTCGCGGCGCTGCTCCCGGCCTCTGCGCGCGGTTCTATCTGTGACCGCCGGGCGGAGATCACGGCGAATTCTGCCGCCACGAAGAAGGCGTTGATGGCCAATAAAATACCGAGGCCGACGATCCCACCCCAGTCGATCATTTCTGTTCCCCCCGCGTCGAGGCAGCGCGATGGGTCGGGGCTGAGCCGGCTCCATCCGGCGGTACCGCCGACGGTGCCGCGGCAATTTCGCCCGTTACCGGACCGATCGAATGCGGCGTGAACCGCAGTCGCTCGATGCGGCGGCCGTCAAGGCGCTCGACCCGGAATGTCCCGGCATCGACGGTCACCAAATCGCCGACCACCGGCAGGCGGCCCAGCTCACTCATGATGAATCCGCCAACGGTCTCGTAGGGTCCGTCCTCGGGTACACCAACATCCGCCCGTTCGCGTAATTCGTCGGGACGCAGCATCCCGGGAAAAGTTAGCCAGTCCCGGGAACGCACCACACCCACCCGCGAACGATCGTGCTCATCGGCAACCTCGCCAACCAGCTCCTCCACCAAATCTTCCAGGGTTGCCACCCCCGCCGTGCCGCCGTACTCGTCCACTACGACCGCCATTTGATAGCCGCGCTGTCGCAGCTCCCCCAGCAAAATATCCAGCTTCATGGTTTCGGGCACCCGCAACGCGTCGGTTTGCAGCGCCGACACCGGCACCCGCCCACGTTTGTCTCGCGGCACAGCCACCGCCTGTTTCACGTGCACCAACCCGACGACATCGTCAATGCTGTCGTCGATTACCGGAAAGCGCGAAAAACCGGTTCGCTGGGCGAGTTCCAGCCCCGCCTGTGCGGTCGCCGTGCGATCAACGCTGGAGAGCCGCGGTCTTGGGGTCATCACATCGGCGGCCGAGAGCTCGGAGAATGCCAACGTGCGGGCCAACAGCGTTGCGGTGTCGCGGGCCAGCGATCCTTCGCGCGCCGAGCGACGCAGCAGCGAGGTGAGTTCCTCTGCCGTGCGTGCGGAGGACAGCTCCTCCTTCGGTTCAATGCCGATCGACCGCAAAATCACATTTGCCGTGTTGTTCAGAAGAACCACGAAGGGGCGAAAAACCAGGGTGAACCCCACTTGAAAGGGCAGCACGAGTTTGGCCGTCTGCACCGGTAGCGCCAGCGCGAAATTTTTCGGTATCAGTTCGCCAATGATCATCGATAGCAACGTCGCAATCACAATTGCCGCAATGGATGCCACCACCCGCGCTGCCGTATCGCCGAGCCCCAGCGCACCGAGTGCGGGGCCGAGCAGCGTACTGAACGCCGGTTCCAGAGTGAAACCGGTGAGCAGGGTCGTAAGCGTGATTCCCAATTGGGCGCTGGAAAGATGAGTTGAAGTGATCCGGAGAGCCCGGATGGTGAGGGCGAGCCGCTTCTCGCCGCGTTCTTGCCGCGCTTCCAGCTCAGAGCGGTCGAGGTTCACGAGGGCGAACTCGGAGGCCACGAAGAGGCCGGTGCCGAGGGTGAGGGTCAGTCCGATGGCGAGCAGAAAGTATTCGTTCACGAGCGACTACCGGTGTTCTGAGGAGTGAGCAAGAACGATGAAGGGGGGTCATCCATTGTGCTCGCCAGTCTACGGGGCGGTGGTTTACCTGCCTCTGTGCTCTCGCGCTACCAGCTCACCGGCAGCGCTTTGCCTTCCTCGTATCCCGCCGCCGATTGGATCCCCACCAGAGCCCGTTCCGCAAATTCCGGCAGGGTGGCCGCCCCGGCATAGCTCAGCGATGAGCGCACTCCCGAAGTGATCATGTCCACAAGGTCCTCCACCGACGGCCGCAGCGGATCAAGGTAAATCTTCGAGGAGGATATCCCCTCGGCAAAAAGCGTCTTACGTGCCAGATCGTAGGCACCGAGACGGTCGAAGCGGTCGTGCACGGCTTTGGTCGACGCCATCCCCCAGCTCTCCTTATAGAGACGACCGCCGGAATCGGTGAGCAACTGTCCGGGGGCTTCAATCGTGCCGGCAAACCAAGAACCGATCATTACGGATGCCGCCCCCGCCGCCAACGCCAACGCCACGTCGCGGGGGTACCGCACGCCACCGTCCGCCCACACGTGCGCGCCCATGGCCCTCGCCGTGGCTGCCGACTCCAGCACCGCCGAGAATTGCGGTCGACCGACCGCCGTCATCATCCGTGTCGTGCACATCGCCCCCGGCCCCACCCCCACCTTCACGATGTCGGCTCCGGCGTTGACCAAATCGGTCACGCCGGCAGAGGTGACGACGTTCCCGGCGACGATCGGCACCCCGAGCTTCAGCGAGGCAACCGTACGCAGCGCGGTGACCATGGCCGACTGATGTCCGTGCGCGGTGTCGAGCACGAGCACATCCACCCCGGCGGCGGCGAGGGCTTTCGCTTTTCGGGCGGTATCGCCGTTGATGCCGATCGCGGCGGCGACCTTCAAACGACCGTTGACGTCGGTGGTCGGGTGATAAATCGTGCACCGCAATGCGCTCGTGCGGCTGAGCGTGCCGATCACAGTTCCGTGGTGCAAGACGGGCGCGAACTCGAGTTCGGCGGCCACGAGCAGGTCAAACGCTGCCCGGGCGCTCGTGACATCATCTGCATCGATGGCGGTCAGCGGTCCGTGCAGCAGGTCGCCGAGTTTGGCGTCGGGAAGGGCTGTACCGAGCCGCGCGGCAGAAATGCAGCCGAGGTAACGATCGTTCGAATCGTGCAGAACAATTCCGTGACCCTCCACCGCTGGCACACACCGCAGCGCGTCGGCAACTCTCTGTTCGGGCGCGAGCGAGAGTGGGGAATCATAAACCACCGGCTGTTCTTTGACCCAGCGGATCGCCGCATGGAGGTCCTGTAGGTGCATGTCCTGCGGCAGCACCCCGAGGCCGCCGCGGCGGGCGAGCGAGGCGGCCAATCGGGCCCCGGTGACGGAGTTCATATTCGCCGACACGATCGGGATACTGGCGCCCGTGCCATCCTGCGGAGCGATGCTCACATCCAGTCGGGAGCCAATCTCGGAATGGCTGGGCACGAGAAAAACATCTGAGTAAGTCAGGTCATGTTGCGGCACTGTTTGATAGAACCTCATGACTTCCAACTTAACCCTTTCGCGACCGTCGTGCGGGGGTGTCGAAAGTGATTAGGGTAGTTCTGTGTGGCCAAGGTCGGTGCATCTCCGCGATGGTCCCATCAGACTGTTTGGTCTGTTAAAGATCCAAGAATGTGACAACGGAAAGTGGGCGGTCGGCTGTGTCTAGCCAAGTGACCGGAACCGTAGCGAACGACAACTCGTCCGGCGGATTCGGTGCCAACGAGTGGCTCGTTGACGAAATGTACGAACGGTACCTTTCAGACAAGAATTCGGTGGATCGGTCGTGGTGGCCGATTTTGGAAAGTTACCGGCCGTCGTCTCCCGACTCCCCTGTAACTGCTTCCCCCGTCACCGCTTCCCCTGTAACTGCTTCCCCCGTCACCGCTTCCCCC
>JACMPQ010000034.1 GCA_014377425.1 Microbacteriaceae bacterium
AATACATTCCTCGCCCACAGCAGCACCCTTTTTCCTCTGGACCCGCGCAAGTCGCTGATCCGACCCCTACTGCTACGTTACGGCCTTTGAGCGCGGCTCGACGCCGCGCTGGGCTACACGGTAACACCGAGACAGATTCGAGGATGGTACTGCGAGGCTCGAATGCGCCGATTGCCTTGGCCAGGCATCGCTTCTCCCATTTGCCAGCGATCTGCTCCGCACCGCCCCAAACCTGACTTGTAGGGCTTTTCGACACAAAATCAATAGTTTTCTTGTACTCGGCCCTGAATGCAGACTTTCGGAGAACGATGTCACTATTTGCCCTTATGCCCACTCTGATGGCCATGGTCGGTAGGGCGATCGCAGTGAACGTCAACGCTCGAAGCATCCGAAATTCTCGCAACCGCGGCCCGGGCTCCGCCGCTCTAGCCCCCACCGACGCTGTTCTGCTGTCACTAATTCGCAGCGCGCGTATCCGAATAGTGTCGGCAACGGTCGTCACCGTGGCCGTCGGAATCGTGGTCGCATCGCTCCCGATTGACGGGTTCGCAACCGCCCTCGCGATCGCTCCGGGACTCGCTGTCACAGCGGGGCTGGCGCTCATAGCGATCGCTCCCCTGAATCGTCGAGCACGAAGCGAGCCGGTGCGGCGGGCCGATTTTCCCCGCGACGAGCGACCTCCTTCGCACCGCGGTGGGGGTTCATTCTCCCGGTGGTTACGGCATCGGTTCTTGCTCTGATGCTGACTGTGACGGCATCCATGGCGTCCCTCGACGACTTCGGACTTTGCCGCGCAATCTCGATGGCCACGGAGAACCGCTCCCATCGTTCGGGTCCGTTCCCCGGGTGGTTTTATGCCATACCCCTGCTGGCCGTTACGGTCTTGCTCTGCGGCATGACCGTGGTCACGGTGCGCCGCGCCACCACAACACCCGCTCGGAACACCGGGACTTTCGCGCGTATCGAACTTCATGTGCGGAGTTCGCTCATTCATTTCTGCCTCCGGATGAGCTCCTCCGTCTTTGTCTTCTACCTCGGCATTGTTGCGCACGTAGCAAGCATGGCGTTGCGGAACGTCTCGACCCCGACTGCGTTAAGACCCAACTACGAGTCCTCTGCGAATCCAGGTGGCATCCCTGGGCGAGACGACTTCGAGACCTTCAGGTGGCAGCGGGAACCGTTGCCCGCGCCTACTCAGTGCTCGAGGTTGAGGGGGTGCTCGAAACTCGCTGCGGCGCCGGCACCCGGGTGCGCGCTGAACAGACAGTTCACCCCGCACTCGCGGTACTGGCTGGCGAATTCGCGACGGCGGCTCGGGCACGGTGGCTGACTCGCGAAGAGGCCGTGCTGGTCTTGACCGCGGCCTGGCTTAAGCCAGAATTAGAAGGCAGTACCGCAAGGCGGTGCGATATCGAACGCTGGATGATCCGACGCCACCACCGTGCGCAGGTCCGGCCCAAAATCGAACCGGGCCGTAACGAAGCGCCCGGCGAGGGCGTCAGCGAGCCAGAACCGTGCGTCGTGCCACATCCGCTCGGTCGGAATCGCGTCAAGGGCAAACCATTCCGGGGAAAGTTCCGCCGACTCCCGCGGTTCGCCGTCGAAAACTCGGCACACGAACACCCACGACTTTTGACTCCACGCCGGCTTATGAGCAAAGAAATAGCTTAATTCGCCAACCGGAAGCAGGTCTTCCCCATTCACCCGCACGGAGGTTTCTTCGGCAATTTCCCGAACCATTGCTTCGGCCGGGGTCTCGCCCGGTTCGAGTTTGCCGCCCGGGCCCACGAGGTTGCCCTCGCCGAGCCCGAACTTTTTACGACCGAGAAGCACCCGATCGCCGCTGGAGTCAGTGGCGATCAGATAACAGACGCAGACCTCGGGCAGCGGGGCATCCGGTGTCACCGGGCTCAGCGGCACCGACCCCGAAGTCGGCGACACATTCGGCACGCCCAGCGACACCTACGCTCCGATCAGCCGCTCCGCGAGGTACCCGCGCAGCTTGTCGAGCGAGACGCGCTCCTGCGCCATGCTGTCGCGTTCACGCACGGTCACGGCGTTGTCGTCGAGGGTGTCGAAGTCGATCGTGATGCAGAACGGCGTGCCAATCTCATCCTGGCGGCGGTAGCGACGGCCGATAGCTCCGGCGTCGTCAAACTCGATGTTCCAGATCTTGCGCAGGTCATCCGCCACCTTCTTAGCGATCGGTGTCAGCTGCTCGTTACGCGACAGCGGGAGCACCGCGGCCTTGATCGGCGCAAGCCGCCGGTCGAGGCGCAGCACGGTGCGCTTGTCCACGCCGCCCTTCGTGTTGGGAGCCTCGTCTTCGTGGTACGCGTCCACCAAAAATGCCATCAACGAGCGGGTGAGTCCGGCGGCCGGCTCGATCACATAGGGCGTCCAGCGCTCGTTTTTGGCCTGATCAAAGTACGACAGGTCGGTTCCGGATGCCTCGGAGTGCGTCTTGAGGTCGTAATCGGTGCGGTTTGCGATGCCCTCCAACTCGCCCCATTGGCTGCCCTGGAACCCGAAACGGTACTCAATATCAACGGTGCGGGTGGAGTAGTGGGAGAGCTTCTCCGCGGGGTGCTCGAACAGGCGCAGGTTCTCCGGATCAATGCCAAGGTCGGTGTACCACGCGAGGCGGTGGTCGATCCAGTACTGGTGCCAGGTCTCATCCGTTCCCGGCTCAACGAAGATTTCCATCTCCATCTGCTCAAACTCGCGGGTGCGGAAAATGAAGTTCCCGGGGGTGATTTCGTTGCGAAAGCTCTTGCCGATCTGGCCGATGCCAAACGGCGGCTTCTGCCGCGAGGCGCCGAGAACGTTGGCGAAGTTCACGAAGATGCCCTGCGCGGTTTCGGGGCGGAGGTAATGCATGCCCTCCTCGTTGTCGACCGGGCCGAGGAAAGTCTTCAGCAGGCCGGAGAAGTTCTGCGGCTCGGTCCACGATCCCGGTTGGCCGGTGTCGGGGTCGCGCACATCCGCTAGGCCGTTGACCGGCGGGTGGCCGTGCTTCTCCTCGTACTGCTCCAGCAAATGGTCGGCGCGGTAACGCTTGTGGGTGTGCAGCGATTCCACCAGCGGGTCGCTGAAGACCTTCACATGCCCGGATGCCTCCCACACTTGCCGCGGCAAAATGACGCTCGAATCGAGCCCGACCACATCTTCGCGCCCCTGCACCATGTACTGCCACCACTGGCGCTTGATGTTCTCCTTCAACGCCACCCCGAGCGGGCCGTAGTCCCACGACGAGCGTGTTCCGCCGTAGATTTCCCCCGCCTGAAAGACGAAACCGCGGCGCTTGGCCAGGTTGATGACGGGATCGAGACGGGAGGCGTTGGCCACAGTAACTCCAAGGGTTGCCGCCCTGGATGGGCGATCGGGTACGAAGCCCCCAGCCTAGCGAAATGGGCATTGCCGTCTGGGGTGCGGTAAATGCATGCGGCGGCCCGGTTCGCCGCGGTAACGCGAGTCTCAGTAAGCTTGAGTGTGACTTTTTCGAAGAACTCTCCCGCCGGCGCGATCGCACCTGAGGCCACCGATCTCGAAAACCCTGATCGTGAAGGCACCGATCTCGAAAACACGCATCTCGACCGCGCTCATTCCACAAGCCCCGTTCTCGAAGGCACTGCGGCCAACGCAACCCCGATCAGCCCGGCCGACCTCGAGACGGCCCTGCGCGTGATCGCCGCCCTCGACGTCCTCGACGAGGAGCACCCACACTTTATGGAGGTGCGCCGGGCCACCGCCCGCATGTTTAAGTCGGTGAAGAAGAACCGTCGGCTGGAAAAACGAGCGGTCATTGCCGATGCCGATCGCGCGGTTGTTGCCGCGACCGCCACCGGTGCACCCGACCGCATTGACGACGAGACCCGCGGTATCCCCCTCGCTATCACCGTTCTCACGCCGGCCGCCGGAATTCTGCGGAAGTCTCGCCCCTGCTATATCTGTAAGCAGCACTACACGCGGGTGGACTCCTTTTACCACCAGCTGTGCCCGGACTGCGCGGTGATGAGTCACGGCAAGCGGGATGCCCACGCCGACCTCAGCGGCAAGGCGGCGCTACTCACCGGGGGGCGCGCCAAGATCGGTATGCACATTGCTCTTCGTCTCCTGCGCGACGGCGCCCACACCACGATCACCACGCGGTTTCCGCGCGACGCCGTGCGTCGATTCAGCAGCCTGCCGGATTCCGGCGAGTGGCTGCACCGGCTGCGCATCGTCGGAATCGACCTGCGGGATCCGGCCCAGGTGATCGGACTCACCGAGGCTCTGCTGGATGCAGGCCCCCTGGACATCCTCATCAACAATGCCGCGCAGACCGTGCGCCGCTCCCCCGGCTCCTATGCGCCGCTCGCCGAGGCCGAAAGCTCAGCGCTTCCGGATGGCCCGCTGCCCGAGCTTTTGACCTTCGGTCACACCAACGACGCCCACCCGCAGGCGTTGGCCGCAGCCATCGGGGCTCACCCGATTTTGGCGCATCCGGTGCTGGCCCGTTCGGTGCTCGCCGGCGTCGGTGCCGGGGGGATGGATGCCACCGAGCTCACCGCTTTGGCAATGACGGCTGGTTCGTCGTCGCTGGCCCACCTCGCCGCCGGTACCGCGATCGATGCGGGCGGCCTCGTTCCCGACCACCACGACCAGAACAGCTGGACCCAGTTTGTGCACGAGGTTGACCCGCTGGAAATGCTCGAAGTGCAGCTGGCGAATGTCACTGCGCCGTTTTTACTCGTCTCGCGACTGCGACCGGCGCTGGCAGCATCCGCGGCGCACCGCAAATACGTGGTGAATGTGTCGGCGATGGAGGGCCAGTTCGGGCGCGGTTACAAGGGACCGGGACATCCGCACACCAATATGGCTAAGGCCGCGCTCAACATGCTCACCCGCACGAGTGCCCGCGAAATGCTGGAGGCCGACCGCATTCTGATGACGAGCGTTGACACCGGCTGGATCACCGACGAGCGCCCGCACCCCACGAAGGTGCGCCTCGCCGAGGAGGGCTTTCACGCACCCCTCGACCTCGTGGATGGCGCGGCCCGGGTCTACGACCCGATCGTGCGGGGCGAGGCGGGCGAAGACCTGTTTGGCGTGTTTTTGAAGGACTACCAGCCCGCCGACTGGTAGCGGGTAAAGGCCGGCTTACGAGATCACGGTCTCCGAGCCGTGCTCTGGCGGATGCGTGCGCTCTGATTTTCCGCATTCCGAGGTTGATGAGGAACGCTTGGTACGGTCCCGAACCAAAGACCCCGACCGCGCGGGCGGAGCCCGGTTAGTGACAAACCTCGGCTGTTGGTCATCTCTAAGGAGCGAGCGTTGAGCGAGGAACGCAGGCTGCGGTCACTCGTGGAGCGCGCGGCGAATTCCGATCCCGATGCTTGGGAAAAAATATTTCGGCGGTCGCACGCAAAACTTTTTTTCTACGCCCGGCGTAGAACGTCTTCGGCGCACGTGGCAGAAGAAGCCGTGAGTGAAACACTGATGCGAGCAATGGAACAGATCAACCGCTTCACCTCGAGCGGTGCCGGCTTTGACGCGTGGCAGTTCGGCATCATGCGAAGTGTGATTCTCGAGGGCTACCGTTCCGACGCAATGGCTCGGCGTGATCGATATTTCGTGCCCGAACACAGCACGCGTCTCGACCCGCTTGCGACGGTGGAAGTTCTCGACGATGCCAAATACATGCGGCGAGCTTTTTCGCAACTGTCGCGCAGCGAACAGGAAGTACTCGAACTGAGAGTGGTCGCAGAACTTAGCTCTGACGGGGCCGCCGAGGTATTGGGGAAAAACCGGGGGCGGTGCGCATGGCCCAGGCTCCCGCGCTCGATCGGCTACTGAATTTTCTGACGGAGGTAGATCGTGGCGACTAATGACGAGATAGTCGATAGGCTCCGCGACGCGCTCATTTCCGTCGCGCCAATCGAACCTAGACCCGCGGATATCGCACGATTCCGTGCCCTTGCCGCGGCACGCGCCGACAGAACGTCGTCTGGCGGTTCTTTCTCTCCTACAGCCGAACTCGTTCGCGCTGTGCTCCCTCTGCGTTCCCGGCGGACTGCACAGGTCTTGGCGATCGCCGCCAGCTTGGCTG